>NZ_JBJGZH010000013.1:0-134032 GCF_054050415.1 Geodermatophilus sp. SYSU D01180
GCTGGGCCGCCCGGGACTCACACGAGGTCTGCCCCGCGGCGGCCCCCCGCGCCTGGGGGGCGGCGCCCCGGGTGCGTCCCGCGGGTCCTAGCGGACGGGGCGGGCGGTCTCGCCGCGCTTGGGCCGCAGCTCGTGCGGCAGCGCGAACACCAGCCGCTCCTCGGCCGCCTTCACCGTCTCGACGTCGGGGTAGCCGCGCTCGGCCAGGAGGTCGAGCACCTCGCTGACCAGCACCTCGGGCACCGACGCGCCGCTGGTGACGCCGACGGTGCCGACGCCCTCCAGCCACGCCGGATCGATCTCGGCGGCGTAGTCGACCAGGTGCGCGGCGCGGGCACCGGCCTCCAGGGCCACCTCCACCAGCCGCACCGAGTTCGACGAGTTGGTCGAGCCGACGACGATCACCAGGTCGCACTCGCCGGCCATCTGCTTGACCGCCTGCTGCCGGTTCTGCGTCGCGTAGCAGATGTCGTCGCTCGGCGGGGACTGCAGCCCGGGGAACCGGGTCCGGAGCTGGTCGACGGTCGCGAGCGTCTCGTCGACCGACAGCGTCGTCTGCGACAGCCACACCACCCGCTCGGGGTCGCGGACCTGCACGTTCGCGACGTCGTCGGCGCCGTCGACGAGCTGGATGTGCTCGGGGGCCTCGCCGGAGGTGCCCTCGACCTCCTCGTGCCCGCGGTGGCCGATGAGGAGGATGTCGTAGTCCTCCTTGGCGAACCGCTTCGCCTCCTGGTGCACCTTGCTCACCAGCGGGCAGGTGGCGTCGATGGTGCGCAGCGAGCGCGCCCGCGCCTCCTCGTGCACGGCCGGCGAGACGCCGTGGGCGCTGAAGACGACGACCGCGCCCTCGGGCACCTCGTCGGTCTCGTCGACGAACACCGCGCCGCGCCGCTCGAGGGTGGCCACGACGTGCTTGTTGTGGACGATCTGCTTGCGGACGTACACCGGGGCGCCGTGGATCTCCAGGGCCCGCTCGACGGCCACCACCGCCCGGTCGACACCGGCGCAGTAGCCCCGGGGATCGGCCAGCAGGACCCGTCCGCGCTGATCAGCCATGCCCCCATGGTAGGTGCCGCGGAGCCCCCGGCCCGGCCGCCGCCGGGAGCGTGACGAGCCGCACGCCGCCCGACCGGGTGGGCCGGGGACCGGCCGCTGTGCCGTTCGCCGCGCGCTGCGGCAGGCTGGGCGCATGTCCCGTGAGATCCCGGAGCCGATCCGCGCCACCGTCGGTCTGGCCGCCACCGTCCTCGACGACGTCCGCAGCCTCCCGCAGACGCTGCCGGGCCTGCCGGTGCGCATCGTCGGCATCGCGCTGCAGGCGGCGATGAAGCTGCAGCAGCAGTGGTCGGGGCTGGTGGCCCGCGGCGACGAGGTGCTCACCGGGCTGCGCGGCGACCGCGAGCCCGGCCTGGCCACCTTCGACGAGGACGAGGAGGCCGCCGTCGGCGGTGCGCCCCTCGTGGCCCAGCCGATCGACGTGCTGCGCGACTCCGCGTTCGACCGCGCCCCCGACGTCGACACCGTCGGTGACGGCGCCGAGGTCGACGTGATGGAGATCGACGTCGACACCGACGCCGCCGGCCTGGTCGACGACGAGCTCGCCGGGCTGCCCCCGGAGCCGTCCCCCGCGTCGGTCGTCGCCGCCGTGGAGGACGTCAACGACGAGGTGCTGGGCGCCGAGGAGGCCGCGTCCGCGCTCGACGCCGCCGACTCCGCGCTGACCGCCGAGGACGCCCTGGAGAGCGCGCTGCTCGAGGCCGAGGGCACCGACACCCCCGCCGGCACCGCGGCCGCCCCGGAGGAGACCCCGGCCGCGAGCGACCCGGGCGGCTCCCCGGTCGGCGAGCTGGCCGGCGCCCCCGACGTGGGCACCGACGACACGGTGGTGCCCGACGCCGCGGACTCCGGCGTGCCCGACACCGGCATCGGCCTCGCCGACGCCGGCGTGCTGGGTGAGGACGCGGAGGCCGACGCGGCCGCGGCCGAGGACGTCGCGAGCGAGGTCGACGTCGTCACGCCCGACGGGCAGGTCACCACGGTCGAGGGCACCGTCACCGAGGAGGGCGTCGTCGCCCCCGAGGACGGCGGCGAGCAGGCCGCCGCCACCCAGGGGACGGCGGCCGGCGAGGCCGGCGACGTCGTCACCGGGGAGCACGCCCGCGTCGACGAGGAGCTCGGCGCCGCGCCCGCGCCCGGCGAGGACAGCGGCGCGGCCACCGACACGATCGAGCCCGAGCCGGCCGCCGAGGCCACCGACGAGGGCGGCACGACCGTCGCCGCGGCCACCGGGGTGCGCACCGACGTCGGCGAGGCCGACACCGCCGAGGAGGACGCGGCGATCGCCGAGGGCGCGGCCGTCGACGCGGTCGGCGGGGACTCCGCCGCCCCGACCGACGACGCGCAGGGCGGCAGCGAGCTGTCCGGCTCGCAGGCCGCCGGGGCCGCCCCGATCGAGGGCTACGACTCCTTCACCGTCGCCCAGCTGCGCGGCCGGCTGCGCGGGTACCAGCTGGCCACGGTGTCGGACCTGCTCGCCTACGAGGAGGCCACCCGCGCGCGGGCGCCGTTCCTCACGATGCTGCGCAACCGGCTGGAGAAGCTCGAGCAGCAGGCCGTCGAGACCAGCCCCCTGCAGCCGCGGGGGTGAACCGGGGTGCCGGGCGGGGCCGTCGGCCCCGCCTGGCACCCTCGGGACCGTGAGTGCGCCCTCGTCCCCCGAGTCGCCGTGGCCGGTCCGGACGGTGGCCCGCAAGGTCGCCGAGTGGATCGGCCGGCTCGGCGAGGTCTGGGTCGAGGGGCAGGTCGCCCAGCTCAACCGGCGCAGCGGCGCCGCGACCGTGTTCCTCACCCTGCGCGACCCCGCCGCCGACCTCTCGGTGCCGGTCACCTGCGCCCGCGACGTCGCCGACCGGCCCGGCCTGGAGCTCACCGAGGGCGCCCGCGTCATCGTCCGCGCGCGGCCGGACTACTACATCGCCCGCGGCTCCTTCTCCCTGCGCGCCACCGAGATCCGCGCCGTCGGGCTCGGTGAGCTGCTCGCCCGCATCGAGCGGATCCGCCGGCTGCTGACCGCCGAGGGCCTGTTCGACCCGGTCCGCAAGCGCCCGCTGCCGTTCGCCCCCGCCGTCGTCGGGCTGGTCACCGGCAAGGACTCCGCCGCCGAGCGGGACGTGCTGGTCACCGCCCGCCGCCGCTGGCCGGCGGTGCGCTTCGCCGTCCACCACAGCCTGGTGCAGGGCGTGAACGCCGCCGCGTCGGTGATCGACGGGCTGCAGCGGCTGGACCGCGACCCCGAGGTCGAGGTGATCGTCATCGCCCGCGGCGGCGGGTCGGTCGAGGACCTGCTGCCCTTCTCCGACGAGGGCCTGGTCCGCGCGATCGCCGCCTGCCGCACGCCGGTGGTCACCGCCGTCGGCCACGAGACCGACACCACGCTGGTCGACCACGTCGCCGACGTCCGCGCGGCCACCCCCACCGACGCGGCGCACCGCGTGGTGCCGGAGATCGGCGAGCAGCGGCGGCTGGTCGACGGGCTGCGCGCCCGCGCCCGGCACCTGCTCACCGTGCGCCTCGAGCAGTCCGAGCGGTGGCTGGAGAGCGTCCGCAGCCGGCCGGTGCTCGCCGACCCCGAGCGGCTGCTGCACGGCCGAGCCGACGACGTCGCGGCGCTGCGCGACCGGGCCCGCCGCACGCTCACCCACCGCGTCGAGTCCGCCGAGCGCGACCTCGACCACGCCCGCGCGCGGGTGGCCGCGCTGTCCCCGCAGGCGACCCTGCAGCGCGGCTACGCGCTGGTGCAGCGGGGCGACGGCGCCCTGGTCCGCGACCCCGCCGAGGTGGCCGACGGCGAGCGGCTGTCGGTGCGCGTGGCGGGTGGGCGGCTGGCCGTCCGGGTGGACGGGCAGGATGGGGAGCCGTGAGCGAACCGACGACCGAGCAGCCGACGCAGACCTACGAGCAGGCCCGCGAGGAGCTGGCCGAGGTGGTCCGCCGGCTCGAGGCCGGGGGGCTCACCCTCGAGGAGTCCCTCGGCCTGTGGGAGCGCGGCGAGCAGCTCGCGCAGCTGTGCCAGCACTGGCTCGACCGCGCCCGCGAGCGGCTGGCCGCCGCGACGCCCGCCGAGCAGGAGGGCTGACCCCCGCCGGGTCTCAGCTGGGGACGCTGACCGGCGCGACGGCGGCGGCGACGGTCTCCAGCTCGTCGTCGCCGGCCGAGCCGGTGACCACGGTGGTCACGTCCCCGGCCTCCAGCGACAGCACGGTCTCCCCGCGCCCGTTGGTCTGCCGGGTCCAGGTGCGCCCGGCCAGGTCGACGCTGCCGTCGTCCTGCGCGCCGTCGAGGACGGTGCGCAGCCGGTCGGCGTCGGGGTCGTCGGTGGTGAGGAAGCCCGCGTACTCGTCCGACGGCGTCACGTAGCCGATCTCCAGGGTCACCGGCTCCCCCTCGCCGGCGTCCGCCGCGTCGGTGCGCGCGCTGGTCGGCCGGTAGCCGTCGGGAAGCTCGGCGGGCACCTCGACGGTGTAGGACGCCCGCTCGGCGGCGAGCCGGACGCTGCTGGTCGGGTCGATGGGGCGGACGGGATCGACGTCGCCCTGCCGGAAGGCGACCCAGCCGGCGACGAGCAGGACGATGACCACCAGCTGCAGCAGCGACCGGAGCATGTTGGCCGCGCTCATCCGGTTCGCGCGCTCCGCGGCGGTCGGCGCCGGCGGCGGCTGCTCCTCGGGGGCCTGCTGGCCCGACGGGCCGGGACTGGTCATGCCCCTAGGATCGCAGCACCGATCCACCACCCCGCCGCCCCGCTTCCGGACGGCCCCGCGCGCCCGACCGGCTCCGGGGACGGGTCGCGGGCGGCGGGCACCGGCAACGGTGCCGGACTAGGAGGTCTCGTGACCCTGCCCGTACCCGACGGCCCCGTGCCACCCGCCCCCCGCCGGAGCACCTTCCGCACCGACCGGCCGGCGCCCGACCGCAACCTGGCCCTCGAGCTGGTGCGCGTCACCGAGGCCGCCGCGATGGCCGCGGGCCGCTGGGTCGGCCGCGGCGACAAGAACGGCGGCGACGGCGCCGCCGTGGACGCCATGCGGGCGCTGATCGGCACGGTGAGCATGCGCGGCGTCGTCGTCATCGGCGAGGGCGAGAAGGACCAGGCGCCGATGCTCTACAACGGCGAGCAGGTCGGCGACGGCTACGGCCCCGAGTGCGACGTCGCCGTCGACCCCATCGACGGCACCACCCTGATGGCCAAGGGCATGCCCAACGCGATCGCCGTCATGGCGGTCGCCGACCGCGGCGCCATGTACGACCCGTCGGCCGTCTTCTACATGGAGAAGATCGCCACCGGCCCGGCCGCGGCCGACGTCGTCGACATCACCGCGCCGGTCGCCGAGAACATCCGCCGGGTCGCGGAGGCCAAGCGGAGCCGGCCCGAGGACGTCACGGTCTGCATCCTCGACCGGCCGCGGCACGACCAGCTCGTGCACGAGGTCCGCGAGGCGGGCGCGCGGATCAAGTTCATCACCGACGGCGACGTCGCCGGCGCGATCGCCGCGGCCCGCGAGGGCACCGGCGTCGACATGCTCATGGGCATCGGCGGCACCCCGGAGGGGATCATCGCCGCCTGCGCGCTCAAGTGCATGGGCGGTGCGCTGCAGGGCCGGCTGTGGCCCAAGGACGACGAGGAGCGGCAGAAGGCGGTCGACGCCGGCCACGACCTCGACCGCGTGCTCACCATCGACGACCTGGTGCGCGGCGACGTGTTCTTCGTGGCCACCGGGATCACCGACGGCGAGCTGCTGCGCGGCGTCCAGTACCGGGCCGGCGGCTGCACCACGCAGTCGCTGGTCATGCGCTCGCGCTCGGGCACCATCCGCTCGATCGACAGCCTGCACTCGCTGGAGAAGCTGCGCGCCTACTCCGCGGTGCCCTTCGACCGTTCCGACGACCAGTAGCCGCACGGGACAGACGCACGACGGCCCCGGGGCGAGCGCCCCGGGGCCGTCGTGCGTCGCGGGACCGGCGTCAGCCGAGCCGGCCCTCGCAGTTGGCGACCTCGTAGGTCACCCGGCCGGCGCAGGTGCCGGCGTACTGCTCCCACTGCGAGCCCGACGGGGAGGAGCCCCACAGGTCGTCGCAGGCCGCCCAGTCGCCGGCGAAGCAGCCGTCGGCCAGCGGCTGGAACTCGCCGTCCGGGTCCTCCCCGAGGCCCTGCGGCGGGACCGGGTCGCTCTGCGGCTCCGGCGCGGCGTCCCCGAGTCGCGTCACGCACTGGCCGGCCTCGTAGGGCGCCCGGCCGGCGCAGGTGCCCCCGTACTGCTCGTAGGCCGAGTCGACCGGCGTCGAGACCCACAGCTCGTCGCAGGCGGAGAAGTCACCGGCGAAGCAGGCCTCGGCCAGCGGCTGGAACTCGCCGTCCGGGTCCGAGCCGAGCCCCTGAGGGGGCACCGGCGCCGACGTCGAACCCGCGCCGCCCCCGCCGGACGACGACGTGGGCGACGAGGAGGAGCTGCTCGACGAGGACGACGACGAGGACGGGCCCGAGGACGACGAGCTGGACGCGGACGAGGACGTGCTGGTCCGCGTCGGGTCGGCGACGGTCGAGCTGTCGTCGTCGCGGAGCAGGAAGAACAGCCCGACGGCCGCGGCGGCGACCAGGAGCACACCGGCGATCACCGAGGCGATGACGACGTTCTTCCTGCCCCCCTTCTGCTGCTGCGGCTGGCCGTACCCCGGCTGCCCGTAGGGCGGCTGGCCGTAGCCGGGCTGCCCGTACTGGCCGTAGGGCTGGCCGTACTGCTGGTTCGGGTCGTAGGCCTGCTGCCCGTACGGCTGGTTCGGGTCGTAGCCGGGCTGGCCGTACGGCTGCTGGCCGTAGGGCTGCTGGCCGTACTGCTGCGTCGGGTCCTGGCCCGGCTGGCCGTAGGGCTGCTGACCGGGCTGGGGGAAGGGCGAGGTCTGGTCGCGCTCGCCCGGCTGGCCGTACTGGCCCGGCTGGAACTGGGAGGTGGGGGGCGCCGGCTGACCGAACTGCCTCGTCGGGTCGTCGGACTGCCCCCACCCCTGCCGGCCGGGCTGCTCGCCCCGGGGGTCGTTGCCGCCCGGCGGCGGATACGGCGGCTGGGACATGGTGCGGACTCCTCGGTTCAGGTCGATGCGCTGGTCAGGCTAGGTGGGCCGGGTGGCGGCGACCAGCACCGGCAGGTCACGGACGGGCCGGTCAGTCGAGGTCGGTGCACAGCGGCACCGACCACGCCTTCACACGGCCACCGCAGGTGAGCGCGTACTCCTCGTAGTCCGACAGCGGCGGCGACTCGGCGAACAGGTCGTCGCAGGCCTGCAGGTCGCCGTCGAAGCAGCCCTGGGCGTGGGCGTCGAGGACGGGGTCGGACCCGAGGACGCCGGGCGGCACCGGCTCGGACTGCTCGACCTCGCCCAGCCCGCCCCCCACCCCGTAGTCGTACTCGGAGGGAACACCGCCGTAGAGGGCGTCGCCCACCGCCTCGCCCATCGCCTCGCCGGCCGCGCGGCCGGCGTCGTCCGCGGCACCGCGCAGCACCAGTGCCCCGACGACGGCGGCGAGCACCAGCCCGAGGGCCAGGCCGGCAGCGACCAGCGCGGCGGGGAGGACGCGGGAGGCCGGCGCTGGCCCCGCGACCGGCGCGGGTGCCGGCGGGACGGCGGGCCCCCGGCCGGCGGTGGGGTCCCAGGTGCCCCACGGCGTCCAGCCGCCCACGGGGACGGTGCCGGGCGCGTCCGGGGGATGCGGGTGGGTCACGGGGCCTCCTCGGGCCGAGAGCGTCGCCGCACCGTAGGACCCGGGGCCGCCCCGTCCCGGGTCCCACTCCGGGCCTGCGAGCAGTGGGGAGGACGGGGCCCTTCTAGGGTCACGCGTGCAGCACCGATCCCACCGACACCACACGGGAGCCAGCGTGGCCACCGAGCAGGACCACCGCATCGAACACGACTCCATGGGGGAGGTCCGTGTCCCCGCGTGGGCGAAGTGGCGGGCCCAGACCCAGCGCGCCGTCGAGAACTTCCCCATCTCCGGCACCCCCATCGAGCGCGAGCTCATCGCCGCCCTGGCCGCCATCAAGGGCGCCGCGGCCCGCGTCAACGCCGACCTCGGCGTCCTCGACGGCGAGGTCGCACGGGCGATCGCCGCCGCCGCGGCCGAGGTGGCGTCCGGCACGTGGGACGAGCACTTCCCCATCGACGTCTTCCAGACCGGCTCGGGGACGTCGAGCAACATGAACACCAACGAGGTCATCGCGACCCTCGCCACCGAGGCCGCCGGCACGCCGGTGCACCCGAACGACCACGTCAACGCCTCGCAGTCGTCCAACGACGTCTTCCCCTCGGCCATCCACGTGGCCGCCACCCGGGCGATCGTGCGCGACCTGGTCCCGGCCCTGCGCCACCTCGAGTCCTCCCTCACCCGCAAGGAGGCGGAGTTCGCGGAGGTCGTGAAGAGCGGCCGCACCCACCTCATGGACGCCACCCCGGTCACCCTCGGCCAGGAGTTCGGCGGCTACGCGGCGGCGATCCGGTACGGCGTCGAGCGGCTGGAGGCCTCGCTGCCGCGCATCGGCGAGCTGCCGCTGGGCGGCACCGCCGTCGGCACCGGCATCAACACCCCGCCCGGGTTCGCGGCCGCGATCATCGACACGCTCGCCGCGGAGCTGGACCTGCCGCTGTCCGAGGCGCGCAACCACTTCGAGGCGCAGAGCTCCCGGGACTCGCTCGTCGAGGCCTCCGGCCAGCTGAAGACGATCGCCGTCGGCCTGGTGAAGATCGCCAACGACCTGCGGTGGATGGGCTCGGGCCCGCGCACCGGCCTCGGCGAGATCCAGCTGCCCGACCTGCAGCCGGGCAGCTCGATCATGCCGGGCAAGGTGAACCCGGTGATCCCCGAGGCGGTCATCCAGGTCGCCGCCCAGGTCATCGGCAACGACGCCGCGGTCACCTTCGCCGGCACCACCGGCGTCTTCGAGCTCAACGTGACGCTGCCGCTGATGGCGCGCAACGTGCTCGAGTCGATCCGCCTGCTGGCCAACGCGAGCCGGATCCTGGCCGACCGCTGCGTCGACGGGATCGTCGCCAACGTCGAGCAGTGCCGGACCTACGCCGAGTCCTCGCCGTCGATCGTGACGCCGCTGAACAAGTACATCGGCTACGAGGAGGCCGCGAAGGTCGCCAAGCAGTCGCTGGCCGAGCAGAAGACGATCCGCCAGGTGGTGCTCGAGCGCGGCTACGTCGAGCAGGGCAGGCTCACCGAGGCCCAGCTCGACGAGGCCCTCGACGTCCTCTCGATGACCCACCCCTGACCGTCCGGGGTGGGCCGGGATCCCCGGCCCACCCCCGTCGGGCGACGCTCCCTGTCGTCCTCGGGGCCCGACGCCAGTAGCGTTCGACCACCATGACCGAGACAGCCAGCACCCCCGAGGTATCCCTGCGACACGCGGGGGGTGACCTCCCGCTGCGCACGGTCCCGGCGTCGGAGGGCCCCTCCGGGCTCGACGTCTCCAAGCTGTTGGCGACCACCGGCCAGGTGGCGCTCGACGTCGGCTTCGTCAACACCGCCTCGTGCACCTCGGCGATCACCTACATCGACGGCGACGCCGGCGTCCTGCGCTACCGCGGCTACCCGATCGACCAGCTCGCCGAGCACTCCAGCTTCCTGGAGGTGACCTACCTCCTGATCTACGGCGAGCTGCCGACGGCCGACCAGCTGGCGGCGTTCGACACGCGGATCCGCCGGCACACGCTGCTGCACGAGGACCTGAAGATGTTCTTCAACGGCTTCCCGCGCGACGCGCACCCGATGCCGGTGCTGTCGTCGGCGGTCAGCGCGCTGTCGACCTTCTACCAGGACTCGCTGGACCCGTTCGACCCCCAGCAGGTGGAGATCTCCACGCTGCGCCTGCTGGCCAAGCTGCCGACGATCGCGGCCTACGCCTACAAGAAGTCGGTCGGCCAGCCCTTCCTCTACCCGGACAACTCCTGCGGGCTGGTCGAGAACTTCCTGCGGATGACCTTCGGCTTCCCGGCCGAGCCCTACCAGCAGGACCCCGACCTGGTGAAGGCGCTCGACATGCTCTTCGTCCTGCACGCCGACCACGAGCAGAACTGCTCGACGTCGACGGTGCGGCTGGTCGGCTCGTCGCAGGCGAACCTCTTCGCCTCTGTCTCGGCCGGCATCAACGCGCTGTTCGGACCCCTGCACGGCGGCGCCAACCAGTCGGTGCTGGAGATGCTCGAGTCCATCCAGGGCGAGGGCGGGGACATCCCGGCGTTCGTCGAGCGGGTGAAGAAGAAGGAGCCCGGCGTCAAGCTCATGGGCTTCGGGCACCGGGTCTACAAGAACTACGACCCGCGCGCAGCGATCGTGAAGCAGACCGCCGACACGGTGCTGGACAAGCTCGGCGGGGACAACCAGCTGCTCGACCTCGCCCGCCAGCTCGAGGAGATCGCGCTGTCCGACGACTACTTCGTCGAGCGCCGGCTCTACCCGAACGTCGACTTCTACACCGGGCTGATCTACCGGGCGATGGGCTTCCCGACCCGGATGTTCACCGTGCTGTTCGCGCTGGGCCGGCTGCCCGGGTGGATCGCGCAGTGGCGGGAGATGATCGCCGACCCGACGACGAAGATCGGCCGCCCGCGGCAGGTCTACACGGGTGAGACCGAGCGGGCGTTCGTCCCGCTGGCCGAGCGCTGACGACCTCGTCGATGGGCAGCGAGCCGCCCGGCGAGGACCTGCTGGTCCTGCCCCCGATCCCGCTGGCCACCGGGCGGCTGCTGCGCTCCGACGACGACCGGCCGGTGCCGATCACCGGCGTCGAGCTGGTCGTGCTCACCGAGGACGGCGCCGAGCACCGCATCCCGCTGGTGGCGCGGCACGGCGCCTGGTGGCCGCCCGACCGCTGACCCCGCCGTGCCCCTCCGCGGGACCGCACCTCCCCGGAGCGGCACGGCGCGCCCGGCCCGGTCCCCCGGCCGGGCGCATCCCCTCCCCCGTCGGGGTGAGGCCTCCCCTCCCGTCCCTCCTCCGGGCCCCCCCGGCGGTCGATCTGACGGCGAGCGCTCCACGCCGGAGCGCGGCCAGCCGATCGAGACCGCCCGGGGGACCCCGCCGTGCCCGCACCACGCACGCCCGCTCCCGCGCGCACGGCCGCCCCGTCCCGCACCGCCGCCCGCCGCACCACCTCGTCCCGCTCCGCCTCCCCGCGCACCGCTCCCCGCAGCGAGCTCACCGCCCGCGAGGCCGAGGCGCTGCGCGCCCTGCTGGCCGCCCGCGCCGCCGCCCCCGGCGCTCCCGCTCCCGCGCGCCGCACCGGCACCGCGACGAGGAAGCGCCGGAAGCAGCCCGCCCGCCGCCGGCCCACCGCCCGGACGCCGCGCGGACGCGGCCCCTGGCGCACCCGGCTGCTGGTCGTCGGCCTGGCCACGCTGCTCGTGCCCGTCCTCACCGTCCTGCTCGCCCCGGCCACCTCCGCGCCCGGCTCGGCGACCGTCGCTCCCGACCCGGCGGGCCTGGCCCTGGCCGCCCGCAGCACCCTGCTGCAGGACGCCGACGCCTACCGCCGGCTGCAGGCCGAGGTCGCCACGCGGCGGGCCGAGCTGCAGGCCGCGGTCGAGGCCGAGCAGGCCGCCCGGGCCGCCGTCACCGCCGAGCAGGTCACCGTCGGCTCCGCCGCCGCCGACCTGTACCGCGCCTCCGCCCAGACCCGCATGCCGGTCCTCGGCCTGTCCGCCGCGGCACCCGCGACCACGGGCGACGTCCTCTACCGCCAGGCGCTGGCCGACCGTGCCGCCGGGCAGCGGGAGACCGCCGTCGTCCGTGCCGAGCGCGCCGCGGCCGCCGCCCGGGCCGCCGCAGACCGCGTGGCCGCCGCGCAGGACGCCGTCGACACCTCCGCGGCGCAGGCCCGCACCGTGCTGGCCGGTGTCCGCGCGACCGTGCGCGACCTCGGCCTCGACGTCTCCGCGCAGCTGGCCGCGCTGGGCACCGTCCCGGCCGCCGGCGCGCAGCAGGAGCGCAACACCGCCGCGCTGCAGCGCTGGCAGGGCCACCTCGCCGAGCTGGCGTCGGCGGGGATCGAGCCGCCGTCCGCGGCCGAGCTGGCCGACCCGGCGGCGCTGCCCGACGGCTTCTCCCCCGCGCTGGACGCCGCCGGCCAGGCCGTGCCCGGCGTGGCGTGGGCCGTCGTCGGCAACCGGCCGGTGACCGTGCTGCCGGCGGAGACCGTCGCCGCGGTGAGCAGCGCGCTGTCCCGGCTGGGCCGGCCGTACGCCGCCGGTGCCACCGGCCCGGACGCCTTCGACTGCGGCGGGCTCACCGCCTCGGCGTGGCTGCTGGCCGGCTACGACCTGCCGGCCGGCGCCGCGGAGCAGTGGGCCGCGGCGGCCGTCGTGCCCGCCTCGCAACTGCAGGTCGGCGACCTGGTCGTCTCCGACGGCGGCGCGGACGTCGCCGTCTACCTCGGCGAGGGCGAGGTGCTCGGCGCCTCGGCGGCCACCTACCAGGTCGGCGTCCGCTCGATGCCCGGCGACGCCCGCGCCGTCCGGGTCACCCTGCCCGCACCCGCGACGCCGAACGCGCCGCTGCGGGCGTCGGCGTCCGGCCGCGGGGCCTGCGGCGCTCCCCCGGCGCCGGCCGGGCCGGTGAGCCCCGCGTGGGGCGGCTGGTCCAACGGCCGGATCCCGGCCGAGGCGCTGTGTCCGATCGCCCGCGGCCACGCGCTGCGCTGCGACGCCGCGGCCGGCTACGCCGCGCTGGCCCGGGCCTACGAGGCGGCGCTCGGCAGCCCGCTGTGCATCACCGACTCCTACCGGTCGAGGGCCGCGCAGGTGGACGCGTTCCGCCGCAAGCCGGCGCTGGCCGCGGTGCCGGGGACGTCGAACCACGGCTGGGCGCTGGCGGTGGACCTGTGCGGCGGGGTGAACGTGGCCGGGACGCCGCAGTGGACGTGGATGACCGAGCACGCCGGGCAGTTCGGCTTCGTCAACCCCGACTGGGCCCGGCCCGGCGCCGAGAAGCCCGAGCCCTGGCACTGGGAGTTCGGCGCGCTGCTCTCCTAAGCTAGGGCAACCAGCGGAGGTCGGGCAGGGCGGCCCAGGGCAGGCGGACGCACGCCTCGCCGGTCAGCCCGGCCAGGCGGTCGGTCACGCCCGCGGAGGCGCACGCCAGCGGCCGCAGCGGCGTGACGACGACGTGCGGCTCGGCCACCCGCAGCCCGGCCTCGGCGATCCGCCCGAGCAGCCGCTCGGGATCGGCCAGCGCGGCCGTGGCGAGCATCGGCGCGCCGGGGTGCGACCACAGCGCCACCGGACCCTCGACGCGGAGCACGCCCCCGGCCTCGGCCGCGCGGGCGGTGGCGGCGGTGCGGGTGCGGGCCACCACCGCGGCGTCGGCGCGGTCCGACGGCGTCCACGCGACGGTGCGGTCCCCGCGGCGGACGACGACGCGCCAGCCGACGCCGGTGCACGCCGGGCCGGTCCAGTCGAGGACGGCGACGCCGGCGCCGGCGGCCGCGGCGTCGCTGACCGGGCGGGCGGCGACGAAGGCGGTGAGCGCGGCGGCGACGCCCTCGGCGGTGGGGGCCACGCCGGCGTCGGTCATGTCCTCGGCGAGGTCGTGCAGGGGCACCCGCACGCGGCGCTCGTCCTCGGCGAGGACCAGCACCGGCCCGCGGGCGGGGTCGGCGAGCACGGCGGCGCGCAGCCTGCCCGTGACCAGGCCCGGCAGCACCGCGTCGGCGGCGGCGCGGACGTCGTCGACGGCGACCGGCGCCGGGCGCAGCCGCTGCAGCAGACCCGACGCGGAGCGGCCGGGGCGCCCGGGCGTCACTGGCGGCGTCCCCCGAGGGTCGCGCGCAGGTCGCCCGGCAGCTCGGTCAGGCCGAGGACGCTGTCGAGCTCGGCGGCCGACAGCCGCACCGGCAGGACGTCCTCGGCCCACCCGGTGACCCGGCGGACGCGGGCGGCGGGGCCGGGCCAGACGGCGTCGCGGGCGGCGGCCACGTGCAGCTCGGTGAGGACGTCGGCGAGGTGGACGGCGGCGACCGGGTGGACGCCGGGCCGCTCGACGGCGGCGCGCACGACGCCGGCCAGCAGCTCACGGTCGGCACCGGAGAGCCAGTGCGGGAGCAGGACGACGGCGGGGTCGCCCGCAGGCAGCACGCTCACCGCACACCTCCCCCCGTCGGCGTCTGCGGTCCCCCGGCGGCGGTGCAGCAGGGACTCGCGGTCACGTCCTCGATATCGGCAGCCCCGCGCCCGGATGGACCCGTCGGCGACGGACTCCTGCGTTCCGTTTACCGGGACGTCACTCGGACAACTCGGCGAGCCGGTCCTTGAGCGCCCGCTCGACGCGGTCGGCGTGCACGTTCATGTTGCGCACCGAGGTCCCGAGGTCGGCCGAGACCTGAGTCTTGGTCTGCCCGCCCCAGGTGGTCAGGTACCAGGTGGCCCAGCCCAGGACGTTGGGCTGCGCGGCCCGCTGGCCGCGCGCGGCGGTCGGGTCGGGGGCGCAGGCCGCGGTCAGCGCGTGCGACAGCAGCGTCTGCTCGGCCTCGTCCATGATCTGGTCGGGCGCCTCGCTGGAGTCCGGCAGCAGCACCTCGGTCGCGTCCGGGCCGCCGTCGAGGGACTGCAGGTTGCGCAGGCCGTTGAGGGTGGCGACCGTCTGCGAGTTGCGCCGCAGCGTGGCCACGCTCTGTCCCATGTAGGCCGCGAGCTCGCGCTCGGTGGGGCGCCGCTGGTGCTCGGCCTGGAAGGCGGCGAGCGCCTTCTGCTGCCGGTTCTCGGTGTCGGCGGCGGTGCGGCCGTGGGCGTTGCGGCCCAGGTCGTGCACCCACTTGGACAGCTGGGTGGCGAGGAAGGCGCCGAACGGGACGCCCTTGGTCTCGTCGTACTGGCCGACCGCCTTGAGGATCCACTCGGCGACCTGCTGGCCGAGGTCGTCCGGGTCGGGCAGGTGCATCCGGATCGTGCTCATGTTGCGCTGCAGCCGCTTGAGGCTGACCGGCTGGTAGTGCCGGCACAGGTCCTCGAGGAAGGCCGGCGGCAGGTCGCGCGGCGCGCGGCGGCGGACGCCGGCCTCCGCGCGCAGGCCCACGGTGGCGACGTCGCGGGCCGCGCACCAGGCGCGGATCCAGTCGGCGAGCACCTGGCCCCGGCCGCACGGGCCGTCGACCCGGTAGAGCCCCTCGCCCTCGTCGTGGCTGACCGTGACGCCGTCGGGCAGGTCGGCGCGGAACGCGGCCAGCGGCAGGTCCCGGTCGACGCGGAAGTGCACCCGGTCGCGGGCGGTGATCGGGACCCGCGCGAAGC
This sequence comes from Geodermatophilus sp. SYSU D01180, assembly GCF_054050415.1. Classification (NCBI taxonomy): domain Bacteria; kingdom Bacillati; phylum Actinomycetota; class Actinomycetes; order Geodermatophilales; family Geodermatophilaceae; genus Geodermatophilus; species Geodermatophilus sp. SYSU D01180. Next base: position 15,337 of record NZ_JBJGZH010000013.1, read on the forward strand.
CCTCGGCCTCGGGGATCCCGCCGAACACGAGCGGCGCGCGGGTGCCGGCGTCGGCCGGCTGGCCGGCGGTGGGGACGGCGGACGGGGAGGTGCTGGTCACCGGTGACTCCTGGTCGATCGCGGGGAAGGCGTCGGCGAGGGGTGGGGCGCTAGGCCGGGACGCGCTCGAGGGCGAGGGCGCCGTCCGGGGCCTCGACGTCGGCGTCGTCGGCGCGGAGGAGGACCTCGGCGGCGGCGCGCTCGGCGGCGGAGGGCTCGGCGGCGTACACCGGCATGTGGTCGTACAGGACCGTGAACAGGTCGCTGACGAAGGCGTAGGCGGCCTGCGCCTGCGGCGAGAAGCGGGCGATCGCCTCGCGGGGGCCGAGCTCCACGCCGACGGTGACGCGGACGACGCGCTCGTCCTTGCCGAGCCCGGTGACCGAGAAGGCGACCGACGGGTGGGCGGCGGCCAGCGCGGCCAGCTCGGCCAGGCAGCGCCGGGTGGACCCGCGGCGCGGCCGCAGCTGGACGTGGACGACGACGGTCTCGTCGGCCTGCTGGGTCCCTGCCATCACACTGTGCTGCATCCTCATCGCCCCCTGTGTCGTGCTCGGGGGCAACTCTGGCGCATGAGCGGACGGTCACCGGCACACAACTCGCCGTGCCCTGTGCAATCTCCGGGGCGACCTTCGTCAGGTCTTGCCCAGGACGGAGCCCTCCACGGTCCGGCGGGCCGTCGCATCGGCGATCCTCGCCGAACCGCCGGCCCGCCGTCCGTGGCGTGTCGTCAGCGCGCGGGCCGCTCCGGCGAGCCGGGCCGCTCCGGGGCGGCATGGGCGGCCGGCGGCGCGAAGGCGGCGAGCGCGCCCAGCGTGTCCGCGGTGACCTGCGCGGCGAGCAGGTTGGCCTCGGCGATCTGCCGGTAGACCTCCTCGCGGTGGATGGCCACCTCGCGCGGGGCCTTGAAGCCCAGCCGGACGGTGCCGCCGCGGACCTCGACGACGTGCACCTCGATGTCGTCGCCGATGCGGATGGTCTCGCCGACGCTGCGGGTCAGTGTGAGCACGGGTACCCCTCCATGGGTGTGTGTGACGGCCTCCTGGCACCCCCGCCCGGCGGGGCGGGGGGTCGAGCGGTCGGACCGCTCCCCTCCTCTATCGGCGCAGGGGACGCCGGATCGGATGACGGCCGTCGGGGAGCACGACCTGGGTGGCGCGCCAGTTCGCCGGGTTGAGCACGACGGGGGCGCGCAGGTTCACCGTCGCCGCGGCCGGACCCTCGGCCGGCACGGTGACCAGGCAGAACAGCGAGGCGTCGGCCGGGTCCGCGAGGTCCAGGTCGGCCAGCACCGGGGCCGGCAGCACGGGCGCGTAGTCCGGGAACCACCGGGCCGGGGGGACGGCCAGGAACCGCGGACCGTCGGCGTCCAGGGACTGCAGCCAGAACAGCAGCCCGTCCCCGTCGGCCGTGACGAGCACGTAGTCGCGGGAGTCGGGGAAGCCGGGCAGCGGGGACACCATGCCCACCAGCGGCAGGGTGACGACCGGGGCGAGGGTCACCGCAGGAAGTCCGCGAGCGAGGGCTGGATGACCTGGGCGGTCGCCTGCAGGGCGGCCTGGTAGCCGGTCTGCTGGAACTGCAGCTGCATGATCGTCTTCGGCAGGTCGACGTCCTCGACGGTGGCGAGCTGCTTCTGCAGCGCCAGGGACCGGTCGGAGTTGACCTGCGCGGCGTTGTCGATGCGCGCGGCGCGGGCGCCGACGGCCGACGCGGCGGTGAGCAGCCGGTCGACGGCGGTGTCGAGGGCGGCCAGGTCGGCCTGCACCGAGGCGCCGGCCCGCACGTCGGTGGCGATCCGCCCGACCACGGCGAACAGGTCGTCCCCGGGCGGGCCGAAGGCCTCGACGCCGGTGACGTCGATGCGGACCTGCTCGTCGTTGGAGATCCGCCGCTTGATCGGGACGACGCCGGTGCCGTCGGCGTTGCCCACGCCGACCCAGGTGCCGTCGGCCTGGTACGCCTTGGCGCCGCTGGTGGCGCCGCCGAAGACCGGGCGGCCGTCGACGTTCTCGTTGGCCAGGCCGAGCAGGCTGTCCCGCAGTGCCGCGACCTCGCTGGCGATCGCGGTGCGGCTCTCGTCGGTCATCGCGCCCTCGTTGGCCGCCTGCACCGTCAGGTCCCGCACGCGGCGGACCTGCGCGAGCATCGAGGTCAGCGCGGTGTCCGTCGTCTCCATCCAGCTCTGGGCGTCGGAGATGTTGCGCGCGTGCTGGGCCGTCGCGGCCTGGTCCTTGCGGATCTGCAGGGACCGGTTGACGGCGGTCGGCGAGTCCGAGGGCCGGCTGACGACCTTGCCGGAGGTGAGCTGCTCCTGCAGCTTGCCCAGGTCCGCGAGGTTGCGGTTGAGCCCCTGCAGGGCGGTCTGGGCGACGGCCCGCTGCGTGATGCGCATCCCGGTCACCGACCCACGACGCCGGTGCGGTTGATGAGGGTGTCCAGCGCCTCGTCGATCGCGCTCACCATGCGTGCGGCGGCGTTGTAGGCGTGCTGGAAGGAGAGCATGTTGGTCATCTCCTCGTCGAGGTTGACGCCGGAGGTCGACTCACGGGCGGCGTCGACCTGCGCGGACACCACGGACTGGACCTCGGCGTTGCGCGTGGCCACGGAGGACTCGACGCCCAGGGCCACCACGAGCCTGCGGTAGGACGCGTCCAGGCCGGCGGGATCCAGGCTGAGCTGGAAGAACGCGTCGGCGTTGTCGCCGTCGGCCGACGGCGTCCCGTTGGTCCCCGACGGCGGGGTCGCCGCCGCGGCGACCTGCTGCGGGGTGAGCGGGCGCAGGGTGATGTTGGCGGCGGTGACCACGGTGCCGGACCCGCCGGTGTCGAACAGCGCCTGCCCCGGCGCCCCGGTGAGGTCGTGGCCGCCGGTGTGCGCGGCGTTGAACGTCGTCGCGACCGAGCGGGCGAACTCGTCGAGCTGCGTGCGGTAGGCCGGGACCGTCTGCGTCAGGGCGGTGAGCTGACCGGCGGCGGTGCCACCCGCGCGCAGGGTCGACCCGCCGGGCTGGGTGACCAGCCGGGGCGCGTCGGCGCCGACGCCGTCGGCGTTGTCGGCGCCGGCCAGCCGGACGGCGGTGGCGGCGCTGCCGGCGACCAGGCCGGTGCCGCCGACGGTCACGTCGACGACGCCGTCGGCCCGCGGCACGGCGGTGGCGCCGATGCTCTGCGACAGCTGCAGGACCAGCGCGTCGCGCCGGTCGGAGAGCTCGTTCACCGGCAGGCCGGACAGGGTGGCCTGCCGGATCGCGCCGTTGAGCTCCGCGACCGAGGCGGCCGCGGTGTTCACGTCCGCGACCAGGGCCTGCAGGCCGTCGCGGGCCTGCTCCCACTGCTGGTCGAGCGCGGCCCGGGTGGTGCGGATGCCGTCGGCGAGGACGTCGAGCCGCTCGAGCACCTGGCTGCGCGAGGCGAGGGTGAGCGGGCTGTCGGACAGATCGGAGAAGCCGGCCCAGACGTCGGACAGCATGCTCTGGAGGCCGTTGTCGCCCGGCTCGCGGAAGGCGTCCTCGATCCGGGAGAGCGTGTCGGCCTCGGCGGTGAGCTGCGCGCCGGCCGCGGTCTCGAGGTGGGCGCGGGCCTCGAGGAAGGCGTCGCGGACGCGGCGGACCCTGTCGGAGTCGACGCCGCCGTCCACGCCGGTGCTGACCGAGTGGATCGCCGGGACGGCGGTGCCGCCCATGGCCGTCTGGTCCACGCGCTGGCGGGAGTAGCCGGCGGTGTTGACGTTGGCGATGTTCTGCCCGGTGACGTCGAGGCCGCGCTGGGCGGCCCACAGCGCCGTCGACGCCGTGTTGAGGCCGGAGAAGGTGCTCACAGGGCACCGTCCAGGGTGACCGCGCGGGAGGACCCGTGCTCGGAGCGCCCGGTGGCGCCGTAGGTGCCGGCCGTGGGGTGGCGGACCGACAGCAGCGCGTCGCCGATCGCGGACAGGCCGCCCTCGATGAGCTCGCGGTTGGCGTCGGAGAGGCTGCGCAGGTCGGTGACGAGGACGAGCAGCGCCTCGTGGTGCTTGGCCAGCAGGTCGCTCCACGGCGCGGGGGCGGCCTCGGCCAGCTGGCGCAGCGACGGGTTGACCCCGGTGCCCAGCCGGACGGCGATCGCCTCGGTGGCGGCGGCCCGCTCGACCTCGAGGACGCGCAGCTGGTCGAGGACGACCTCGATCTCGTGCGCGATCCGGGCCAGCCAGCGGGTCTTGCCGGACAGGATCAGGTACTGCTTCTCCTCTGCCTTGAACAGCAGCAGGTCGAGCAGCTCCTGCTCGCGCCACAGCAGCGTCGACAGGTGCTGGAAGTCCACGTCCGCCACCGCCTCCCTCGTCTCCCGGCGGGTGTCCCCGCCTTCGCGGACAGACGGTCGGCAGCGGGCAAGCGGCCCTCAAGCCGAGTTCCCAGGATTGGCAGGAGTTGTGCGTCCGGGACGGTGCGGTCCCTGCCGAGGAAGGGACCGTGCCAGCAGCCCGCTCCCCGGTGACCGACCGCGCGGTCCCCGCGCGCTCCGCTCCCCCGCAGCCGTCGGACGCCGCGCGCCCCGAGGCCCTGCGCTCCGAGGTCGAGGTCGAGGCGCTCGTCACCGAGCACCTCCCCCTGTGCTCGTTCGCGGTCAACGCGGTGGCCTCGCGCATCTCGCTGCCGGGCCACGTGAGCCGGGAGGACCTGCTGTCCTGCGCGAAGGTGGCGCTGGTCGAGGTGGCCCGCCGGTTCGACCCGTCGGCCGGCGCGACGTTCGCCACCTACGCCCTCCCCCGCCTGCAGGGCGCGGTCCTGGACGAGCTGCGCTCGGGCGACTGGGCCAGCCGCTCGGTCCGGGCCGCGGCCCGCCGCACCGACGCCGCGTCCGACGCGCTGACCATCCGGCTGGGCCGGCCGCCGACGCGCGAGGAGCTCGCCGAGGCCCTCGGCGTGCGCCGCGAGGACCTCGACGCGCTGCAGGTCGACGTCCACCGCGCCGTCATGGTGAGCATCGACGCCGAGTCCGGCGCGGAGGGCGGCACGCTGGACCTGCCCGACCCCGGCGAGTCCCCCGAGCGGGCGGTGCTGCGCGGCGAGCGGGCCCGCTACCTGCAGGACGCCATCCGCGCGCTGCCCGACCGGCTCGACGAGGTCGTGGAGCGCAACTTCTTCGGCGGGGAGTCGCTCACCGACATCGCCGCCGACCTCGGCGTCACGCTCTCCCGCGTCTCGCAGATGCGCGCCCGCGCGCTGACCCTGCTGCACGCGGCGATGAGCGAGGTCTGGGAGGGCCGGGCGGTGCCCGCCGACGGCGGCGTCCGCGCGCGCAACCAGCAGCGGCTCTACGTCGAGCGGGTCGCCGGCCGCGGCACCGCCGACCGGGGCCTGCCGCCGATCCCCGCCCCCCGGCGGACGCCCTCCCGGGCGGCCGCGGCCTACGGGGTCGCCCGCCCGGCCTGAGCCCCCGGCGCCGCCTGCCGGCACACGACGGAGGGCCCGGGTCCCTGCAGGGGCCCGGGCCCTCCGTCGTGCGCGTCAGGCCCCTCCGCCGGAACGGGCGTGGGCCACACCGCCCGAGCGGTGCGGCCCACGTCGACGACGATCCGGGCGTGCGGTCAGTCCCCGGGTCGGTGCACGCCGTCGGGGGTCACGAGCAGCGCCTGGTGCGCCTCCACGGGCCCGGTCCACTTCGCCACCAGCTGGTGCAGGAGCAGCGCGTGCAGCCGCTCGAGGCAGAACCCGGTGGCCCGCCGCTGGTAGCCGTCGCGCTCCTGCGCCAGTGCCGCCTCGAAGGTGCCGGCCACGGACTCCAGCGCCTCGAGGACGATCAGCAGCCACTCGGTCGGGTAGACGCCCACGCTCGGGGTCGCGAACAGCACCGACCGGTCGAGGAAGTCGGTCACCGACGCGTCGTCGACGACGCCGAGGTCGATCGCGACCCCCATGAACAGCAGCAGGTCCCGCACGACGTGCGACTCGCCGTACTGGCGCAGCAGGCTCCTGCCGAAGTCCAGCGGGGCCGGCACGACGAGCGTGGGACCGTCCGGGAGGAAGACCTCGTCCGGCAGCCGGCCGAAGGTGGTGGGGTCGACGAGCTGGGTCATCCCCGCCGGGGTGCCCACGGTGCGGGTCACGCCGAACCGGCGGAAGTGCGCCAGCCCCAGCATCAGGTCACCGGCGGGTGCGTCGGCGCCTCCCCACTCGGCCTCGAGCATCCGGCGCAACGCGAACAGGGCCGCGTACTCCCCGAGCGTGCGGTCGCGGCCGGCCAGGTCGGGAGCCCACCGGGTGAGGTCGACGACGCCCTCCCCCAGCCCTGGCGCGAGCGCGACCGGCTGGACGAAGGCCGGCAGAGGCCACTCCAGCGGGCGGTGGGTGACGGCGTAGTAGCGGAGGCCGGCGCCCCCGGAGGCCCGTCCGGGAGCGGGAGCCGCGGTGAGGTCGGCGGTCACCTCAGGCACCGATGCGGTCGGCGCGGGAGCGGATGTCGCGGGCCGTGCGCCATGCGGTCACCCACTGCTCCGCGGTGTGCTCGGTCAGGTGGTGGGCCAGCACGCGCTCGCGGGCAGCGGCGGCCTGCTCGCGGCGCCAGTCGGGGTCCTCGACCGCTCGGCTGATGGCGGTGGCCCAGTCCCGCGGGCGCTTGGCGCGGTAGCCCAGGCCGAGCCGCTCGTACTCGGCGCTCGGTGAGCGGACGGAGAACACGCCGCGGGCTGAGTACTCGAGCACCTTCAGCCAGCTCTTGCAGTTGTTGAACTTGTCGATGCGCAGCGGCGCGACGCCGACGTCGAACCGCTCCCCCACCGCGGCGACGTAGTCGTCGACCTCCTGGACCCAGGGGATCTCGACCGGGTCCTCGGTGAGCCGCAGCGCCTGGCGGGCGTTGCGTCCCTGTCCCAGGATCGCGAAGCGACTGCGCCCGGCGGTCCGCTCGAGCGCCTGCTGCAGCCCGGACCCCATCTCCTGCAGGTCGTAGGGGTGCGTGCCCACGGTGCCGGTCCAGCCGACCGTGAGGACGTCGGGCTCCCGCTCGTAGGCCGGCGGTAGCTCCGCCAGCCGGCGCGGGATCGCGTTCGGCACGACCGTCCCGCGCCCCCCGGACCCGTACTCGCGCAGCAGGTTGGGGGTGGAGACCGTGACGAAGTCCGCTTCGCGCGCGCAGGTCTCGGCGATGCGCCCGACGCCGCGGCGGATGAGGAGCTCGTGCCCCTGGTGACCGGGCGGCAGGGCGGTCAGGTGGTCGTCGAGCTCCACGACCACGGCCACGCCCTGGGCCTGCAGCAGCCGCAGGCAGTCGAGCATCTCGCGCGTCTTGGGCAGCTGCATGACGACGACGTCGGCTCCCTGCGCGTCGACGTCGCGGACCACCAGCGGTCCGGCGGGGTCGTGGGGGTCCGGCGCCATCGTCGTCCGGAGGCCGCGCTGGACGGTCACCTGGACGTCCAGTCCCGCCTCCTCGACGGCCCGGGCCGGCTCCGCCATGCGGTGGAACATCGAGCCGGTGAACACGGTCGTGGTCAGCAGCACCTTCACGGGAGCACGTCCTCACCGCGCTCCGTCGGAGCGCTGGGTCGCGACGCCCGGCAGCCGAGCGGCCGGGCTGGGGAACGGGTGCGCGAGGGCGTCCACCGGCGGACGCGCACCTCGGCGGCCGGCCCACCTTCCCGGCCGCGTCGCACCTCCCCGCGCCACCCTCCGGTGACACGCCGCCGCACGTCCCGCGAGTCACACCCGTCCGCCCCGTCCCGCCGACCACCCGCCCCGGGGGAGGCAGGCGCGCAGAAAAGTCACCGGTTCGCCTCAAGGTCGGCGACCACCCGGCCGTAGACCCGTGTGCACGACCGCAGCACGGATGCAGCGGTACCAGGTACGACCCGATTCCAAGGAGGAACACCATGGGTCTGCGCGTCAACAACAACATCGCCGCGTTCAACGCCTACCGGAACCTGTCGACCACCGACACGGCGATGGGCAAGTCCCTGGAGAAGCTCTCCAGCGGCCTGCGCATCAACCGGGCCGCCGACGACGCGGCCGGTCTGGCCATCTCCGAGGGCCTGCGCTCGCAGATCGGTGGCCTCAAGGTCGCCGTCCGCAACGCCCAGGACGGCATCTCCGTCGTCCAGACCGCCGAGGGCGCTCTCACCGAGACGCACTCGATCCTGCAGCGCATGCGCGACCTCGCGGTGCAGGCGGCCAACGACGGCGCCCTGAGCGACGACGACAAGGCCAAGGCCGACGCCGAGTTCCAGGCCCTGGCCGACGAGCTCGACGACATCTCGAAGACCTCCTTCAACGGCACGAACCTGCTGGACGGCTCGTACTCGTCGAAGAACTTCCAGGTGGGCTCCAACAACAGCGACGTGCTGGGCGTCACCATCGGCGACATGAGCGCGTCCGCCCTGGGCGTCTCCAGCTCGGTCAGCATCTCCTCGGCGTCCGGCGCCTCCTCGGCGATCGAGACGATCAGCGCCGCCATCAGCTCGGTGTCCGAGGAGCGGGCGGAGCTCGGTGCGGTCCAGAACCGGCTCGAGCACAAGATCAACAACCTGAACGCCACCGTCGAGAACCTGACCGCGTCGGAGAGCCGCATCCGCGACACCGACATGGCCCAGGAGATGGTGGCCTTCACCCGGTCGCAGATCCTGTCGCAGGCCGGCACCGCGATGCTGGCCCAGGCGAACCAGAGCTCGCAGGGCGTCCTGCAGCTCCTCCGGTGACGGAGCGCCTGACCAGGTAGTCAGCACCATCCGGTGAGGGGGGAGGCCCAGGCCTCCCCCCTCACTGCGCACCGGGGGCAGGTCACACCCGCCCCACCCGACACCCACCCGCACGACCCCTGGAGAGCGCAGCGATGGTGAGCCTGAGCGTCGACGGCCTGGTCTCGGGCCTGGACACCACGAGCTTGATCACCCAGCTCGTCGCCGCCGAGGGGACCGTCCAGAACCAGCTCAAGAGCCGGCTGTCCCAGACGCAGAAGGCCGCCGAGGCGTACCGCTCGGTCAACACCAAGGTCGACGCGCTGCGCGCGGCCGCGGAGGCCCTGGGCACGGACGCCACCTGGACCGCCGCGAAGGCGACCAGCTCGAACACCGCCGTCGCCGTCGCCGTCACCGGCACGCCGCAGACCGGCTCCATGAGCTTCACCGTCGACTCCGTCGCCGCAGCGCACGCCGTCGTCGCCTCCACCACGCAGACCTCGGCGACCGCCGCCGGTGCCTACTCCAGCCTCACCCTGTACGAGGCCGACGGCACCACGGTGAAGCGCACGCTGACCGCCCTCGGCACCGGGTCGCTCAACGACACCGCAGCCGCCGTCAACAAGAGCGATCTCGGGCTCACCGCCACCGTCCTGCAGGTGAAGCCGGGCGAGTACGCGCTCCAGGTCAGCTCGAAGACCACCGGCGCGGCCGGCGGGTTCTCCCTCGGCACGGGGTTCCGGGTCCTGCGTCAGGGCGCGAACGCCCAGATCACGGTCGGCGAGGCCACCCCGCCGCTGACGATCACCTCGACCACCAACACCTTCACCGGGGTCATCCCGGGCGCGACCCTCACGGTCAGCGCCAGGAGCACCACCCCGGTGACCGTCGACGTGGCGTCCGACCCCGACGCCGTCGCCGCGAAGGTGCAGGCCTTCGTCGACGCCGCCAACGCCGCGCTCACCGAGATCGCGAACAAGTCCGCCAACGGCGCGGAATCGACGGCCGTGCTGCGTGGCGACAGCAACCTGCGCCGGCTCACCGACCAGATCCTCACCGCGGTGTCCGACGTCGTCGCCGGTCCGGGCTCCCCCGGCACCTACGGCGTCGCGCTCACTCGCGACGGGGAGGTGCAGTTCACCAAGGACACCTTCCTGGCCAGGCTGCAGGCCGACCCCGCGAAGGCCCGGTCGGCGTTCACCGCCACCGACGGCGTCGCCACCCGGGTGCAGGAGCTGGCCAAGCGGACCACCAACGCCACCACCGGCACGCTCACGCTGCTCGCCAAGGGGCGCGACGAGCTGGCCACCGACCTGCAGGGCCGCATCGACGACTGGGACCTGCGCCTGGCCGCCCGCAAGGAGGCCCTGACCCGGCAGTTCACCGCCATGGAGACCGCGCTGAGCTCGCTCAAGTCGCAATCGACCTGGCTCGCCGGCCAGCTCTCCGGCCTCGCCTGACCCGATCTCTCCTGATCCCCGCTCCCCCGTCCCCGATCCAGGAGCTCCCCCGATGACCGCCGCCTCCCTCCGCTCCCGCTACCTCGGCGACGCCGTGAGCACCGCCTCGCCGCAGCAGGTGCTGGTGATGCTGTACGACCGCCTGGCCCTGGACCTCGAGCGCGCCCGGACGGCGCTGGCCGAGGGCCGGCGCGCCGACGCGCGCGAGCAGGTGCGCCACGCCCAGGAGATCGTCTTCGAGCTGCTCGGCAGCCTGCGGGTCGACGCCTGGGAGGGCGGCCCCCGCCTCGCCGCGCTCTACAACTGGCTGATCGCCGAGCTCAACCAGGCGATGGTCAAGCAGGACGCCAACCGCCTCCGCTCCTGCCTGCAGGTCGTCGAGCCGCTGCGGGACGCCTGGCGCCAGGCCGCCGCGAGCCTGGCGGGTACCGCATGACCGTGGCGCACTCCGCGGACGAGCAGCGTCGCGCGGAGTGGGCCAGCGTCCTCGAGGAGATGGAGGTCGAGGTCCTCGACGCCGAGCGGGCGATCCGCGGCAACCGCGCCGAGGAGATCGCCGCGTGGGGCCGGCGCATGGAGGACTGGACCCCGCCCAGCGTCCTGGGCCCGGTGCCCACGGACCTGCGCGAGCGGGCCGCCCGGCTGCTGCAGCACCAGCTCGCCGTCGCCGAGGAGCTCGTCGAGCGGATCACCCAGTCCCAGCGCCAGCGCGACGTCGCCGCGCGGATGGCCTACCGGCCCCGCCCGGTGGCCGCCTTCATCGACAGGGCCCTCTGACCCCGACTGGCACGACTCCACAACGAACCGACCCGGCCGGGTCCGCCTCAGGGCGGGCCCGGCCGTCGTCGTCCCCGGCCATGGACCGCCTCTCGCGCGCGAGAGGCGGGTCGGCCCTGCCTTCCGCGCGCGGAAGGCGCCTCAGGAGACACCAGCGAGCCCGGTGGTCCCCGCCCGGCCCGTCCGCGCCATCCGTCACACCCGTCACCCGAGTCACGGAACGTGGTCAAGGTGTGACGGACCGCTGCCGAGAACGGGCTTGCACGGACAGCACCACTCTCGCCACGGATCGGCGGCCCCTCCCCTGCGCTCGCGCGCCGGGGTCCCCCGACGTACCCGGAGGCCAGTCGTGCCCTGCCGCCCTGCCCGCCGGCGGTCCACCCGATGACGATCAACGACGTCACGATGACGACGCTGCACGCGGCGCTGAGCGGCCTGGCCCTGCGCCAGCGCGTGACCGCGGACAACATCGCCAACGTCCAGACCCCGGGCTTCCTGGCCGGCCGCACCGACTTCGAGTCCTCGCTGCGCGCCGAGCTGCGCCAGGGGAGGACGCCGACGGTCTCCGGCGGCTCCATCGCGCGCTCGTTCGAGCCGACCCGCGAGGACGGCAACAACGTCAACCTCGACAGCGAGACGGTCATCGCCACCGAGACCGGCCTGCGCTACCAGTTCGCGCTCACCGCGCTCGACGGCAAGTACAGCGGTCTGCGCACGGCCCTGAGGACGACCTGACGTGTTCGACAGCCTCGACATCTCCGGGTCCGGACTGTCCGTCCACCGGCGCTGGATGGACGCCGTCTCGGACAACATCTCCAACATCAACACGGTCGGCTCGACCGACGGCGAGGCGTTCCGGGAGCGCATGGTCGTCGCGCAGGCCGTGGACTACGGCTCCGGCGAGGGCGGCGTCCGCATCGCCCGGGCCGAGTTCGGCAGCGGCGAGGGCCGGCTCGTGTACGAGCCCGACCACCCGCTGGCCGACGCCGAGGGCTACGTCCGGTACCCGGACATCGACCTCGGCGACCAGATGACCCAGCTGATCATGGCCCAGCGCGGCTACCAGGCGAACCTGGCGTCCCTGGACCGGGCGACCACCGCCTACCAGGCCGCCCTCCAGCTCGGGAAGGGCTGACCATGAGCTCCCCCATCGACGGCATCTCGCTGCCCGGCATCCCGGCGATCGGCGCCCTCGGCGGCGCGGCCGCCACGACGGCCGCGGCCCCGGCGCCCTCCACCTCGGGCGAGGGCTTCGCCGCCGCGCTGACCGGCGCGCTCGACCAGGTCGGCAGCCTGCAGAAGGCCAAGGACGCCCTCGCCGTGCAGGGCGCCACCGGCGACCTGCGTGACGTGCACGACTACATGATCGCCGCCCAGGAGTCCTCCGTGGCCACCGAGATGGTCGTGACCTTCAAGAACAAGGCGGTCGAGGCCTTCACCGAGATCATGAGGATGCCCGTCTGATGCCTGCCGCACTCGCCGGTCCCCTGGCGAAGATCAAGGGCACGCTCGCCACCATCAGCCTCGGCCAGAAGGTCGTGATCGGCCTGCTGGTGGCCGGGCTGGCCCTGGGCGGCTTCTTCTTCTACCGCTGGATCACGACGCCGACCATGGCGCCGCTGTTCTCCAACCTGGCCTCGACCGACGCCTCGGCGATCGTCGACGAGCTCAACGCCTCCGGCGTCTCCTACGAGCTCGCCGACGGCGGCGGCACGATCCTGGTGCCCAACGAGCAGGTCTACGACCTGCGGCTGCAGATGAGCGGCAAGGGCCTGCCGGCCGGCTCGGACACCGGGTACGCGCTGCTCGACGAGCAGGGCATCACCACCAGCGAGTTCCAGCAGCAGGTGCAGTACCAGCGCGCCATCGAGGGCGAGCTGGCCAACACCCTCGAGGCGCTCGACGGCGTGCAGACCGCCGTGGTCCACGTCGCGCTGCCCGAGGACGAGGTCTTCGCCTCCGACGAGGGCGAGCCGACCGCCTCGGTGCTCCTGGACCTGGAGCCCGGCACCGAGCTCGCCGGCGAGCAGATCCAGTCGATCACCAACCTGGTCTCCTCCAGCGTCGAGGGCATGGACCCCGACCAGGTCACCGTCTCCGACTCGACCGGCCAGCTGCTGTCGGCCGCCGGCCAGGGCGTGAGCGCCGCCTCCGGCGACGCCCGCTCGCAGATGGAGACCGACTACGAGAGCCGCCTCGCGTCCAACGCCCAGGCCATCCTCGACACCGTCCTCGGCCCGGGCAACGCCCGCGTCGCCGTGCGCGCCGACCTGGACATGTCACGGAGCGACAGCACCGCGACGACCTACGGCTACACCGAGGGCACCCCGCCGGTGTCCGAGCAGACCTCGACCGAGCAGTACACCGGCGACGGCACCGCCGTCGGCGGCGTGCTCGGCCCGGAGAACACCGCCGACGCCGCCGACGGCACCGGCGGCGGCACCTCCACCTACTCGACCGAGTCGACCACGGCCAACAACTCCGTGGACCAGACGGTCACCAACACCGTCACCGCGCCGGGGGAGGTCAACCGGCTCACCGTCGCGGTCGTCCTGAACGACACGGTGGCCGGCAACCTCAACCAGACGCAGGTGCAGGACCTCATCGGCAACGCCGTCGGCCTGGACACGGCGCGCGGCGACGACATCAGCGTCGCCTCGCTGGCCTTCGACACCACGGCCGCCGACGCCGCGGCCGCGGAGATGACCGCGGCCCGCGAGGCCGAGCAGCAGGCGCAGATGTGGGCGCTGGTCAAGAACGGCGGCATCGCGCTCGGCATCGCGCTGCTGGTCCTCGTCGTGTGGCTGCGCTCGCGCCGCCGCGGCGACGACGAGGAGGACGAGGACGACGAGCCGCTGGAGCTCGACGAGGGCCTGATCGCCGAGCTCGAGCGGCTGCGGGTGTCCAGCTCGCGGGACGACACGGCCGTCCTGGACAACCGGGCGCTGGAACTGGAGGCCGCGGAGCGGCAGCGGGTGCGGGGGGAGATCGCGACGATGGTCAGCGAACGTCCGGACGAGGTGGCGCAGATGCTGCGCGGCTGGCTGAGTGACGTCAGATGACGCTCGCACCGGTCGAGCAGCTGGTGGGCGCGGGCGGGACCAACCTGCCCGCGCTGCCGCCGGCTCCCCCGCGCCCCGAGATGCCCGGCCTGCGCAAGGCCGCCGTCTTCCTCGCCCAGATGAGCAAGGAGGAGGCCGGGCTGCTGCTGTCCAAGCTGCGCCCGCGCGAGGTCGAGGCCCTCACCCGCGAGATCATGAAGCTCGGCTCCGTCGAGCCGGACGACGTCGACGGCGTCCTCACCGAGTTCTCGCAGATGATGGCCGCGCAGCGGTACGTGGGCCGCGGCGGCGTCGACTTCGCCCGCGAGATCCTGGCCGCCGGCCTCGGTGAGGACAAGGCCGAGGGCATCCTCGCCCGGCTCAACGTCGTCTACACCGAGGTGCCGTTCGCCTCGCTGCGCAACGCCGACGTCCGCCAGCTGGTCACCTTCCTCAAGGACGAGCACCCGCAGGTCATCGCGCTGGTGCTGGCCCACCTGTCGGCCGCGCAGTCGGCCGAGGTGCTCTCGGGCTTCTCCCCCGAGCAGCAGGCCGAGGTGGCCCACCGGATCGCCACGATGGACCGCACCTCCCCGGAGATGGTCCGGCTGGTGGAGGAGGAGCTCGGCCGCCGCATGGGGTCGCTGCTCGCCCACCAGGACATGTCCACCGTGGGCGGCGTCGAGACCCTCGTGGAGATCATCAACCGGTCGCCGCGGCCGACCGAGCGCTCGATCCTCGAGTGGCTGGACACCTCCGACCCGGAGCTGGCCGAGCAGGTGCGCGCGCAGATGTTCGTCTTCGAGGACATCACCACCATCGACGACCGCTCGATGCAGCTGGTGCTGCGCGAGGTCGAGGCCAACGACCTGGCCACCGCGCTCAAGGGCGTGCGACCCGACGTCCGCGACAAGGTGGTCCGGAACCTCTCCGAGCGCGCCGCGGAGAGCCTCGCGGAGGAGATCGAGCTGCTCGGCCCGGTCCGCGCCCGCACGGTCGAGGAGGCGCAGGGCAAGATCGTCGCGGTCATCCGCACGCTCGAGGAGCAGGGCGTCCTGACCATCTCGCGCGGTGGGGACGATGAGTTCGTCGCCTGAGGGACCCCGGGCGACGGCGCGGGAGTCGGTGCTGCTGCGCGGGGCCTCGGCCATCGCGGCGGCCCCCTACCGGCAGGTGCCGGGGACGACGCTGCCCGAGCCGCGCACGGCACCGCAGGCGACGCCCGGGGCGCCGGCCCACCCGCCGACCCAGCAGCTGACCCGGCCCCTGGGCCTCCCGCCCACCGCGCCGCCCACCGAGCAGCTGACCCGCCCCCTGACGCTGCCCGTCGTGGACGGCGCGCCCGAGGTGGTCGTCGAGCGGCGGTCCACCGTCCGCCGCGCCGCCGACGTCCCGGTGCCCAACGGCCGCGGCGTGCTGCGGCTCGGGGACGTCTACGCCGAGGAGCTCGCCCGGCTGCGCGAGTTCGCCCGCGCCGAGGGGCACAGCGCCGGCTACGCCGAGGGCATGGCCGAGGCCGGCCGGGTCGTGGCGGAGGCCGAGGCACAGGCGGCCGCCCGGCTGGCCGACGTGCAGGCCCGCTGGGAGCGCCGGATGGCCACGGCCACGGCCGCGCTCGGCGCCGCCGTCGTCGCCCTCGACACCGCCGCGGTGCCCACCGCCGAGGACGTCCGCGACACCGTGGTCGACGGCGTCCTCACGCTGGTCGAGGAGCTGCTCGGCCGTGAGCTGTCGGCCTCGACCACCGCCGGTGTGGACGCGATCCGCCGCGCGCTGACCCTCGTCCCCGCCGACGCGCCCGCCGTCGTCCGGCTGCACCCCGACGACCTCGCCGAGGTCCCGCCGGCCGCTCTCGCCGCGCTGCCCCGGTCGGTCACCGTCGTCGGCGACGACGCCGTCGAGCGGGCCGGCGCCGTCGCCGAGTGCGGCCCCCGCCGGGTCGACGCGCAGCTGTCGACGGCGCTCGCGCGGGTGCGGGCGGTGCTGTCGGCGTGAGCACCGCGAGCACGCTGATCGCGCGCGCCCGCCTGGCCGCCCGCCCGCAGCTGACCGGCTCGGTGGTCGGCGCCATGGGGCTCACCCTCACCGTCGAGGGCGTCGCCGCCGCCGTCGGGGACCTGGTCGAGGTCGGGCCCGGCCCGCGCGGGCTCATGGCCGAGGTGGTCGCCGTCTCCCGCGACCGGCTCACCTGCATGCCGCTGGGCGAGCTCGGCGGCGTGCACGCCGGCGCGCCGGTCCGCAACACCGGCATGCCGCTGCAGGTGCCGGTCGGCGAGGCGCTGCTCGGCCGGGTGCTCGACGGCCTGGGCCGCCCGGTCGACGGGCACGGCCCGCTCGGCCCCGGCGTCGACTGGGTCGACCTCGCCAGCGAGACCCCGCACGCGCTGTCCCGGCGCCGGGTGGAGGAGCCGCTGCCGGTCGGCGTCCGCGCGCTGGACACCCTCGTGCCGGTCGGCAAGGGCCAGCGGCTCGGCATCTTCGCCGGCTCCGGTGTCGGCAAGTCGACCCTGCTCGCGCAGATCACCCGCGGCACCGAGGCCGACGTCCGGGTCATCGGGCTGATCGGCGAGCGCGGCCGCGAGGTGAAGGAGT
Source organism: Geodermatophilus sp. SYSU D01180 (assembly GCF_054050415.1). Lineage (NCBI taxonomy): Bacteria > Bacillati > Actinomycetota > Actinomycetes > Geodermatophilales > Geodermatophilaceae > Geodermatophilus > Geodermatophilus sp. SYSU D01180. Next base: position 31,895 of record NZ_JBJGZH010000013.1, read on the forward strand.
TCCTCGAGGAGAACCTCGGGGCCGAGGGCATGGCGCGCACGGTCGTCGTCGTCGCCACCTCCGACGAGCCGCCGCTGGTGCGGCTCAAGGCGGCGTTCGTGGCCACCCGCATCGCCGAGGGCTTCCGCGACCAGGGCCGCGACGTGCTGCTGCTCATGGACTCGATCACCCGCACCGCCATGGCCCAGCGCGAGGTCGGCCTGTCCGCCGGCGAGCCCCCGGCCACCCGCGGCTACCCGCCGAGCGTCTTCGCGATGATGCCGCGGCTGCTGGAGAAGGCGGGCCCCGGCGCGACCGGCTCGATCACCGGCCTCTACACCGTTCTCGTCGAGGGCGACGACCACAACGAGCCGATCGCCGACACCGCCCGCTCGATCCTCGACGGGCACGTCGTGCTCACCCGCAGGCTCGCCACCACCGGCCACTTCCCGGCGATCGACGTCCTGGAGTCGATCTCCCGGGTCGCCGGGGCGGTCACCGCGCCCGCGCGGATGGCCGACGCCCGCGAGATGCGGCGGCTCATGGGCGCCCTGCGGGACGTCAAGGAGCTGGTGGAGATCGGCGCGTACCAGGCCGGCAGCGACCCGCTGGTCGACCGCGCCCGCGCGCTGTCCCCCGCCATCGACGCCTTCCTGCGCCAGCCGCTGGAGGACTGCACCTCCCCCGACGACGCCTGGGCGATGCTGCACCGGCTCGTGACGGCCGGCTGACGTGGCGAAGCCGGCCGCCTTCCGCCTCGAGCCGGTGCTGCGGGTCCGCCGCGCGGCCGAGCAGGCCGCGGAGCGGGCCGCCGCCGAGGCGGCCGCCGCGGCCCGCGAGGCGGAGCGCCGCGCCCAGGCGCAGGCCGCCGCGCTGGCCGCCCGGGTGCCGCCCGCGTCCGCGCCGGCGCACGTCTTCCTCGCCGCGATGGTCGCATCGGCCGCCGCGGCTGCCGATGTGACAGCTGCACGGGCGACGGCGCAGGCCTCGGCCGAGCAGGCCGGGCTGCTGCGCGCGCGGTGGACCGCCGCCGCCCAGCAGACCAAGGCGCTGGAGAAGCTGCGCGAGCGGCACCTCCTCGCGCTGCGGACCGCCGAGCTCGGCGCCGAGGAGCGCGCGGTCGACGACCTGGTCACCGCCCGGCACGCCGGGACCGGACCCGAGGGAGAGGAGGAGCCGTGGAGGGACTGACCGCGGTGCACAGCCGCATCGCCGAGATCCAGAACCGGATCCTCACCTTCGCCTCGGCGTCGGCCACCTCGACGTCGGCCGCCTGGGCCAGCGCCGCGTCCGCCGCCGGGCTCACCGGCACCGCGGGCACGACGGCGACCGGCACGACGGCGACCGCCGGCAGCGGCCTGGAGGGGCAGGCGGTCGCCGCGGCGCAGCGCTACCTCGGCGTCCCCTACGCCTGGGGCGGCACCGACCCGTCGGTGGGCCTGGACTGCTCCGGGCTGGTGCAGCGGGTCTTCGGCGACCTGGGCATCGACCTGCCCCGCACCAGCTCCCAGCAGGCCACCGCGGGCACCCCGGTCGCGAGCCTGGCCGAGGCCCGCCCCGGCGACCTGGTGTTCTTCGACAACTCCTCGTCCCGCCCGGGCATCGACCACGTCGGCATCTACGTCGGCGACGGGAAGATGATCGCCGCGCCGCAGGAGGGCGACGTCGTCCGCGTGCAGGACGTCGGCACCCCGACCGTCATCCGCCGGGTGCTGCCCGCCTCCGCCGCGGCTCCCACGGCGGTCACCCCTGCCGGCGCCGGCCTCGCGGGCGTCCCGTACGCCGACCTGTTCACCGCCGCCGGCGCCCGGCACGGCGTCGACCCGGCGCTGCTCGCCGCGGTCGCGAAGGTCGAGTCCGGCTTCGACTCCGCCGCCGTCTCGTCCGCGGGCGCCACCGGCCTCATGCAGTTCATGCCGGCCACCGCCCGGGGCCTCGGGGTCGACGCCACCGACCCGGCGTCGTCGATCGACGGCGCCGCCCGCTACCTGCGCCAGCTCACCGACCGGTTCGGCTCGACCGACCTGGCGCTGGCCGCCTACAACGCCGGCCCCGGCACGGTCGCCCGCCACGGCGGCATCCCGCCGTACGCCGAGACCCAGTCCTACGTCCGCAAGGTCACCAGCGCCGCGGAGGCCTACTCGTGACAGCTCCCGTCCTGACCGCCGCCGCGGCCGCGCCCGCCCCGGCCTCCCCGGCCGGCGGGTCCGACCCCGGCTCGGCCGCGGGTTTCGCGTCCGTCCTCGACGACGCCCTCGACGACGCCGTCACCGGCCGCCCGCGGGCCGACCGCGGCGTCGGCCGCGACGGCGACCGGCCCGGGCGCCCGGAGGCCCCCGCCGACGCCCCCGCCGACGACGCCGACCCGGCCGGCGGGAGGCCCGCGGGCGACACCCCCGCCCCGCCCGGCGCGCTGCCGGCCGGCTGGGCGCTGGCCCTCGCCCTCGGCACCGCCGTCCCCGGCACGGGCACGACTCCCCCCGGCGGCACCGGACCCGCCGCCCCCGGCGCGGCCGCCGCGCACGGCACCGTCCCCGCCGGGGCCGTCGCGGTGCCGGGCGTCGCCGCCGGCCTCCCCCAGGCCGCCGTGGCGCCGGTCCCCGCCGACGCCGGGGTGCCGGCCGGTGCGGGCACCGCGCCCGCCGCCCTGCCCGGCGCCGCCGTCCCGGCCCCCGCGACCCCGCCGCCCGCGGCCCCGGCCGCGGCGGCGCTGCCCGCCGGGCTCGTGGTCGTCGCCGCCGCGGACCCGCAGCCGGCGCCGGCCGCGTCGACCGCCGTGCCCGTCCCCGCCGAGGCGCCGGCCGCCGCGCCGGTCCCCGCCGGGGCCGCGGACCCGGGCGCGCAGGAGCACGACCCCGGGACCTCCGACGGGGCCCTGCCGTCGGCGGTCCCGGCCCCCGCCCCGGCACCGGCCCCCGCCGTGACCACGCCGACCGCGGCCCCGGCCCGGCCCGACGTGCCCCAGCCGCCGGTCGCCGCCCAGGTCGCCCCCACCGTCGCCACGCTGGCCGCGGGCCCCGACGGCACGCACACCATGACGCTGGTGCTCACCCCCGAGACGCTCGGCCCGGTCGAGGTCCGGGTGACCGTCCAGCACGGCACGGTCGAGCTGAGCCTGCGCGGCGCCTCCGACGCCGGCCGCGCCGCCCTCCTCGACGCCCTGCCCGACCTGCGCCGCGACCTGGAGGCCTCGGGCCTGACCTGCTCGCGGCTGCAGGTCGACCGCGACCCGGCCGGCTCCGGCTCGTCGCAGGCGCAGGCCGGCTGGCAGCAGGCCCAGCAGCAGGCGGGCGAGCACGGCCGCGGGTCCGCCCAGGGCGACGCCCGGGGTCGCGGCCCCGCCGACGACCGCGGCCGGCCGTGGCTGCGCACCGACCCCGACGGGAGCCGCCCGGCTGCCGCCGCCGACCACCCCGCGTCGAGCGTCCTCGACGTCCGGGCCTGAGAGGAGCCGACGATGACCGAGCCCGTGGGCGGCGTGGGCGGCAGCCCGGCCACGTACACGGCCACCACCGCGGTGGACCGCAGCGACCAGATGGGCAAGGACATGTTCCTGCAGCTGCTGGTCGCGCAGATGCGGTACCAGGACCCGAACAGCCCGACGAGCACGACCGAGTTCATGTCGCAGACGGCGACGTTCACCCAGGTCGAGAAGCTCGAGGAGATCGCCGCGCAGAACGCCGAGCTGCTGGCCCTGCAGCGCTCGCTCTCGGCCGGCGCGCTGGTCGGCCACAGCGTCAGCTGGACCGCCGAGGACGGCACCACGCAGACCGGGACGGTGTCCTCGGTCCGCTTCGGCGGGGACGAGCCGACCGCCGTCGTCGGGGGCGCCGAGGTGCCCCTCGGCCGCCTCAGCGAGATCTCCCTCCCCGCCTAGAGAAGGACCCCCTCGCCCCCCACCGCTCGCACGCCCGCGGCGGGCCCCTACGAGGGGGCCGCCGACCCCTCCTGAGAGGACCTCCCCGTGCTCCGCTCGATGTTCTCGGCCATCTCCGGCCTGCGCGCCCACCAGACCAAGCTCGACGTGACCGGCAACAACATCGCCAACGTCAACACCGTCGGCTTCAAGAGCAGCCAGACCGTCTTCGAGGACACCCTGTCCCAGGTGATCCGCAACGGCTCCTCGCCGACCGCCGAGACCGGCGGTACCAACCCGGCGCAGGTCGGCCTCGGCGTCCGGGTCGCCGGCGTCACCACCAACTTCGGCCAGGGCTCCACCCAGAACACCGGCCGCGCCACCGACTTCATGATCAGCGGCGACGGCTTCTTTGTGACCCGCGCCGGCAACGAGAACCTGTTCACCCGCGCCGGGTCCTTCGACTACGACGGCGCCGGCAACCTGGTCACCCCCGACGGCGCCCAGCTGCAGGGCTGGATGGCCGGCCCGGACGGCACCGTCAACGCCAACGGCCCGATCGGCCCGCTGGCCATCCCGTTCGGCCAGGTCATGTCCCCGACCGCGACGACGACGGGCGCGCTGGCCGGCAACCTGTCGACGGCGTCCGTGGCAGCCGACCCGCTGGCCACCCCGCCGGTGGCGGCCACCCAGGTGCAGACGCAGATCACCGCCCACGACTCGATCGGCACCGCGCACCAGATCGCGCTGACGTTCACCAAGACCGGCACCAACACCTGGTCGGTGGCCGCCAGCGAGAACGGCACCCCGATCGGCGCGGCGCAGACGCTCACCTTCGACGCCTCCACCGGCCGGCCCTCCGGCGGCAGCACCTTCACCCTCGGCGTCACCGGCGCCAACTGGCCGGGCACCATCCCGGTCGACCTCACCGGGATGACCGAGTTCGGCGGCAAGACGGCGCTGACCCCGAGCGGCGTCGACGGCAACGCCATGGGCACGCTGCAGTCGATCTCGCTGAGCAACGACGGCACGATCATGGGCGTCTACTCGAACAGCCTCCGCGAGCCGATCGGCAAGCTCGCGCTGGCCACCTTCGCCAACCCCGGCGGCCTGTCCAAGGCCGGCAACTCCAGCTACCGGGTGGGCGACAACTCCGGCCAGGCCGTCGTCGGCGAGGCCGGCACCGGCGGCCGCGGCTCGCTGACCGCCGGCGCGCTGGAGATGTCCAACGTCGACCTCGCCGAGGAGTTCACCGGCCTGATCGTCGCCCAGCGCGGCTTCCAGGCGAACAGCCGCGTGATCACCAGCTCCGACGAGATCCTGCAGGACCTGGTCAACCTCAAGCGGTAGAGGACCTCCTCGCCCCCCACGCCTCGCTCCGCTCGGCGCGGGCCCCTGCGAGGAGGCCGTTCCAGCACGTCACGAGGCCGCGGCCCGGCACCCGTTCCCCGGGGTGCCGGGCCGCGTCGCGTCGTCCCCTCCGTCTCCGCGCGCGAGAGGCGGGTCGGCTGTGACGTGCGGGAACGCGGTGCCCGGCTCACCCCCGGGGGTGATGCGGCGGGCCGGGTTCGGCTCAAGCAGTCCCCGCGCGGGACCGATGGTCCCTGTAGCCGCCGCCGCGCCGTCGCGGCCCCTCCCCTTCCCGAACGAGCCAGAGGACCCACCCGTGATCCGAGTGACGCGCCTGAACGGGGAGCACTTCGCGCTCAACCCCGACCTGATCGAGCGGGTCGAGGGCCACCCCGACACCGTCGTCTTCCTCGTCGACGGCACCAAGTACGTCGTCAGCGAGGACGTCGACGCGGTGCTCGACGGGATCCGCGAGTACCGGGCCAGCATCCTCGCCACCGCCTACGCCATGGACCGCGGCAGCTACCGCTCGAGCACGACCGCCGGCGCGGGCAGCCCGGCGACCGACCCGGGCGGCGACACCCGCCGCGCCTCGGTCGTCCCCTTCCCGGCCCGTGAGGAGCGCTGACCCGTGGACCCGTCGACCCTGATCGGCTTCGTCGTCTCGCTCGTGGCGCTCCTGGTCTTCATGGTCATGGAGGGCGCCGACCCGACGTCGCTGATCTTCCTCCCGGCCATCGTGCTCGTCATCGTCGCCACCTTCGGCGCGGCGATGTCCGGCCAGACGATGGCCGACCTCAAGAAGATGGGCGGCTGGTTCAAGGCCGGCCTCATGCCGGCCAAGGTCCCGGCGGCCTCCGAGCAGATCCAGACGCTGGTCAGCCTCGCCGAGAAGGCCCGCAAGGAGGGCCTGCTCGCGCTGGAGGCCCAGGTCAAGCAGATCGAGGACCCGTTCCTCAAGCGCGGCCTGCAGATGGGCATCGACGGCACCGACCCCGAGGAGCTGCGGGCGGTCCTCGAGAGCGAGATCGCCGCCAAGAAGGCGGAGGACAAGGTCGCCGCCAAGTTCATGACGACGATGGGCGGCTACGCGCCGACCATCGGCATCGTCGGCTGCATCGTCGGCCTGATGAACGTCATGGGGAACCTCAGCAACCCCGAGGCGCTCGGCCCGATGATCGCCTCGGCGTTCGTCGCGACCCTGTGGGGCGTCATGGCGGCCAACTTCTGGTTCCTGCCCATGGGCGCCAAGATCCTGCGGGTCAGCGAGCTGCAGGCCGCCCAGATGGAGCTGCTCGTCGAGGGCATCGCCGAGATCCAGGCCGGCACCAGCCCGCGCGCCGTCCGGCTCAAGCTCAGCGCCCTGATCCCGCCGAGCGAGGCCGCCAAGGAGGCGGCGTGACCTCCCCCGGGGCGTCGGCGTGAGCGCCGGCGGCCACGGCGGCAAGCGCCGCAGGAAGCACCCCGAGCACGAGGAGCACGAGAACCACGAGCGGTGGCTGGTGTCCTACGCGGACATGATGACGCTGCTCCTGGTGCTCTTCGTGGTCCTGTTCGCGATGAGCCAGGTGGACAAGGAGAAGTTCGCCGCGCTGGCCAGCGGCCTGTCGGAGGCGCTCGGCGCCCCGGTGAGCGCGCTGAGCAGCGCCGGCACCGACTCCGACGCGTCGGTGCTGGACTCCCTGGACGCCGCCGTCGACGTGCAGATCCCGCCGGCCCCCACTGCGGAGTCGGACGTCGACGCCGCGGCCGCGCAGGCCGCCGCCCAGGAGGCCGCGAACGTCGCGGCCGAGGCGCGCGCGGAGTACGACCAGCTCGCCGCCGCGCGCGACGCCATCGACGCCGCCCTCGCGGCGGCCGGGCACGCCGGGACGGCGCGGTACGAGATCGACGAGCGCGGCCTGACCGTGCACATCGTGTCCGACCCGGTGCTGTTCGGCCCGGAGGAGGCCACGCTGCAGCCCCAGGGCCGCACCATCCTCGACGCCGTCGCCCCGACCCTGGCCGCGCTGCCCAACGACCTCGCGATCGAGGGGCACGCCAACTCGCTGCCGGTGACCCCGGGCGGGCCGTGGCCCTCCAACTGGGAGCTGTCGGCGTACCGGGCCACCACGGTGGTGCGCTACCTCGCCGCCGCCGGCGTCCCTCAGGACCGGATGTCCGGGACCGGCTACTCCGACACCCGCCCGGTGGTGCCGGCGAGCGACCCGAACGCCCTGTCCCTCAACCGCCGCGTCGACGTCGTCGTGCTGTCCGACGCCTCCGCCGAGGCCCGGGAGCTGCTGCCCGGCCTCGACGCCCCCGCACAGGCCGCGCCCGCACCGGCCGCCGCCCCTGCCCAGGAAGGCACCCACGAGTGAGCACCAAGAGCAAGGCCATGGAGAAGGACGCCGCCGAGGACGCCGAGGCGAAGGGCGGCGGGAAGAAGAAGCTGCTCGCCGTCGTCGCCGTCCTGCTGGTCGCCCTCGGCGCCGCGGCGTACTTCTTCCTGTTCGCCGGCGGCGAGGCCGCGGCCGAGGAGCCCGAGCACGGCGGCTACACAGCGCTGGAGCCGATCGCGGTGAACCTGGCCGGCGGCGGCTACCTCAAGATCGGCATCACCCTGGAGTACACCGCGGCCGCCGCCTCCGGCGGGCACGGCAGCGGCGGCGTCGACGGCTCCAAGGCCCTCGACATCCTCATCTCCACCTACTCCCAGGCCCAGCCGGCCGACGTGACCGGCGCCCGCGAGGCGCTCAAGGAGTCCCTGGAGCACCAGATCGTCGAGGCCTACACCGAGGACGGCGTCCCGATGGTCATGCACGTCTACCTCACGGAGTACGTCACCCAGTGACGCACTGGTCCCACCCGTCCCACGCTCCCCGGCTGACCGGCGGCGCCCCGCGCCGCCGGTCAGTTCGCGTCCGGGCCCCGCCGATGAGGGGACCGTGACCCGCCCCGACACCGCGACCGCGCCCCCCGGGCCCGGGCCGCAGGCGCCGGCCGGTGGCGGCCGCAGCCGGCGCGGTGCGCCCCGCACCTACGACTTCCGCCGCCCCACCAAGCTCTCCCGCGAGCACGTCCGCGTGCTGCAGATCGCCCAGGAGGCCTTCGCCCGCCAGGCGACGACCGTCCTCACCACGATGCTGCGCACCGGCGCCCGGATGGAGCTGCACGGCATCGAGCAGCACTCCTACGACGACTTCCTCGCCACGCTGCCCGACCCCTGCTTCCTGACGACGTTCACCATCGAGCCACTGGGCGGCAAGGGCCTGCTGGCCTACCCGCTGGACATGGCGATGGCCGGCGTCGACCACCTGCTCGGCGGCTCCGGCGCCGCGAACCAGCCCGAGCGGCCGATGACGGCGATGGAGACCACCATCACCACCTCGCTGCTCACCCGGCTGCTGCAGGAGTTCGCCGCCTCGTTCGCGCACGTCACCCAGCTGCAGCCGGCCATCGACGGCATCGAGTACAACCCCGCCCTCGCCCAGGCCGCGGCGGGCTCGGACACCGTGATGGTGGCCCGCTACACGATGTCCATCGGCAGCCGCGAGGGCGCCGCGTCCCTGGTGCTGCCGTTCAGCTCCTTCCAGCAGGCCCTCGACAGCGCCGCCTCCCCGCAGCTGTCGGAGTCGGCCCAGCGCACCCGGCAGCGCGCCGCCGAGCTGCTCGCCGCCCGCCTGGAGCTGGTGCCGGTCGACGTCAGCGTCCGGTTCAGCCCGCTCGAGGTGTCCTCGGAGGACCTGCTCTCCCTCACCGTCGGCGACGTGCTGCTGCTGCGGCACCCGCGGGACGCGCCGCTCGAGGTCACCACCAACGACGCCGTCTTCGCCCACGCCATCGCCAGCAACCACCGCCGCCGGCTGGCCGCCGCCATCGTCCCCGCCCCGTCCGCCGTGAAGGACCCCGCATGACCGCCACGCTCGACTCCACCCAGGCCGCCTCGGAGACCATCACCGCCGTCGTGGTGGCCGCCGCCCGGGCCGCGGCCGCGCTCGTCCCCTCCGGCGCCGAACTGGTCCCGGGGCCCGCGGTCACCGACCCCGACGCCGTCCCGGTCCCCCCGGCCGCGGCCGCCGCCGTCGGCGCCCGGCTGTCCGGGGAGATCACCGGCGACGTCGTCCTGGTGCTCTCGGCAGAGGTGGTCGAAGCGCTCGACAACTCCCCCGTCGGCCCGATGGACGTCGCGACCGCGCTGCGACCCGCGCTCGAGGCCGCCGCGGCCACCCTGGGCCGGGTCCGGGTCGACGCCGAGCGCACCGAGGACCCAGTGACCGCGCTCGACGGACTGCGCGACAAGGGCATGTTCGTCGCCGTGCCGCTGGTGGCCGGCGCCGACCACCAGGCCACGCTCGCGCTGCAGGTGACCCTGCCGACCGCGCCGCGCACCCCGCGCAACAGCCTGGACCTGCTGCGGCACGTGGCCATGGAGGTCACCGTCGAGATCGGCCGCACCCGGATGACCGTGGGCGAGCTGCTCTCGCTGCACCCGGGCGAGGTGGTCGAGCTCGACCGCGCCGCCAGCGCCCCGGCCGACCTGCTGGTCAACGGCACCCTCATCGCGCGCGGCGAGGTCGTCGTCGTGGACGAGGACTTCGGCCTGCGGATCAGCGAGATCGTCAGCGACGCCGCCGCCGAGCTCGGGGCCGCGCAGGCATGACCGAGCTCGCGGGGTCATCAGACGACGCAGCACCTGAGGTCACGAAGCCGACGAGCGCCGGCGAGGAGGAGCAGTGACCTGGATGCTGATCCGGCTCATCCTGTCGCTGGCCTTCGTCGGCGGGGTGCTGTGGTTCGCCGCGCGCCTGGCGAAGAAGCGCGGGCTGGGCTCCTCCGGCGGCCTCGTCGAGGTCGTGGCGCGGCAGCGGATGGGCCGCGCCAGCACGGTCAACGTGCTGCGCATCGCCGACCGGGTGCTCGTCGTCGGCGCCACCGAGGAGCAGGTCACCCTGCTCGCCGAGCTCGACGGCGACGCCGTGGAGGCCACGCTCGCCGAGCGCGCCGCCGCGACGCCGGCCGCGGGCGGCCCGGCCGTTCCCGCGCCGCGGGTCGGCGGCGCGCTGGCCGGGTCGGTGTTCGACCGGTCGGGCTGGCAGGGCTTCGTCACCCAGCTGCGCGAGCGGACGGTCCGCCGCTGATGACCGCCACCGTCCCCGCGCGCGCCCTCGCGCGCCGGGCCGCCACCCTGCTGCTGGCCCTGCTCGGCTGCGCGCTCGCCGGCGTGCTGCTCGCGGGTCCGGCCGCGGCGGCGCCCACCGCGCCGACCGCGCCCACGGCACCGACGGTGCCCGCGGTCGACGGCGGGGTCGACATCTCGGTCGGCAGCGGCAGCCCGAGCACCTCGATCACGCTGATCCTCGCGATCACCGTGCTGTCGGTGGCGCCGGCGGTGCTGCTGCTGTGCACGTCGTTCACCAAGATCGTCGTCGTCCTGTCGCTGACCCGGAACGCGCTGGGCCTGCAGTCCTCGCCGCCGAACTCGGTGCTCACCGGCATCGCGCTGTTCCTGACGCTGTTCGTCATGGGGCCGGTGCTGTCGACCATCAACGAGGTCGCCGTGCAGCCCTACATGGACGGCGCGATGACGGTCTCCCAGGCCTACGACGCCGGCGTCGTGCCGCTCAAGGAGTTCCTGCTCGACAACACCCGCGACGACGAACTCCAGCTCATGGTCGGCCTGTCCGGTGAGGAGCAGCCCGAGGACCGCGCCGCGGTGAGCATGACGACGCTGGTCCCGGCGTTCGTCCTCTCCGAGCTCAAGAGCGCCTTCATCATCGGGCTGGTCGTGTTCATCCCGTTCCTGGTGATGGACATGCTGGTCAGCGCCGCGCTCATGTCGATGGGCATGATGATGGTGCCGCCGTCGATCGTGTCGCTGCCGTTCAAGCTGCTGTTCTTCGTGGTCGTCGACGGCTGGGCGATGATCACGACGTCTCTCGTGGGGTCGTACGGATGACCGACGCCGACGTCACCGACATCGCCGTCCAGACCATGATGGTGGCCGCCAAGGTCGCCGCCCCGGTCCTGCTCACGGCCCTCCTGGTCGGCTTCCTCATCTCGCTGTTCCAGGCGGCGACCCAGATCCAGGAACCGACGCTGTCGTTCGTCCCCAAGATGATCGCGGTGAGCATCGCCCTGCTGGTCACCGGCAACTGGGTGCTCTCCGAGCTGGTCGACTTCACCCACACCCTGTTCGACCAGCTGCCGCGCCTGCTCGGGCGGACCTGACCGGCATGGACCTCGAGGTCCCGGCGGTCACCCTCGCGGCCCTGCTGCTGGCCACCGCCCGCGCGGCCGGCTTCGTCCTGCTCGCCCCGCCGTTCACCACCCGCACCATCCCGGCGCCGGTCAAGGGCGCCCTGGCCCTGGCGCTGTCGGTCGCCCTGGTCGACCGCGTGGCGCCGGGGCTGCCCGAGCCGACCACCGGGTTCCTCGTCGTCACCGCCGTCAGCGAGGTGGCCATCGGCGCGGCGCTGGGCTTCGTCGTCCAGCTGTTCTTCACCGCGGTGCAGTTCGCCGGCGAGCTCATCGACCTCACCGGCGGCTTCTCCCTGCAGCCGGCCTACGACCCGCTGGCCATGACCACCAACTCGGTCATCGGCAAGCTGCACTACCTGCTCGCGACGACGCTGCTGTTCACCAGCGGCGGGCACCTGATGATCGTGCGCGGGTTCGCCACCTCCTACGAGGGGCTGCCGGTCAGCGGCGGGTTCCCGGCCGGGGACGTCGGCCCGGTCGTGCTGACGGCGTTCTCGATGATGTTCCTCGCCGCGCTGCAGATCGCCGGCCCGATGGTGGCCGTGCTGCTGCTGGCCGACGTCGCCCTCGCCCTGCTGTCCCGGGCCGCCCCGGCGCTGAACATCTTCGCCATCGGCTTCCCCGTGAAGATCATGCTGACCCTCGCGCTGCTCGGGCTGACCTTCCCGCTGCTGCCGCCGGCGCTGGACGCGCTGGTGGAGCAGGCCACCCGCGCCATCGTCGGCTTCCGGAGCGGGTGAGGCCGCGTGGCCAAGGACGGACAGGGCGGTGAGAAGACCGAGAAGCCCACTCCCAAGCGCCTCAAGGAGGCGCGCAAGGAGGGGCAGATCCCGCGGACCCAGGAGCTCGGCACCTGGGCGGGCGTGGCGGCGGCGAGCGTCTTCCTGCCCGTGCTGGTCGGCAACGCGTTCGACGCAGTGGGCCGGCTGTTCGTGCGGTTCGGGTCGGTGGTCGAGCACCCGGAGGCCGAGGCCGTCGGCGCGCTGCTCGGGGAGGCGCTGACGACGTTCCTCGAGACGGCGCTGCCGATGGCGCTCGCGCTCATGCTCGTCGGGGTGCTCGCCTCGGCCGCGCAGGGCGGGGTCGCGCTGGCCACCAAGGGCATGAAGCCGACGCTCAAGAAGCTCAACCCGTTCCCCGGGATGAAGCGGATGTTCGGCACCCACGGCCTGTGGGAGGCGCTCAAGGCGGTCATCAAGACGGCGGCGCTCGGCACCGTCGTCGTCGTGACCAGCGGGAAGGCGCAGGCGCTGGTGTCGGCGTCGGGCGCGCTGCCGCTGTCGGCGGTGGTGACGACGTTCGCCTCCTCCGCCGTCCTCATGTTCCGCGTCGTGGCGATCACCGGCCTGGTCATCGCGATCGCCGACTACGTCGTGGTGCGCAAGCAGACGATGACCAAGCTCAAGATGACCAAGTACGAGATCCAGCAGGAGCACAAGCAGTCCGAGGGCGACCCGCACGTCAAGGGCCAGCGCCGGTCGATGCAGCTGGCCCTGTCGCGCAACCGGATGATGGCCGAGGTCGCCACCGCCGACGTCCTGCTGGTCAACCCGACGCACGTCGCCGTCGCGCTGCGGTACGAGCCGGAGAAGGGCGCGCCGCGGGTGGTGGCCAAGGGCGCCGACGAGGTCGCCGCGCGGCTGCGCGAGCGGGCCGCCGAGGCGCGGGTGCCGATGGTGCAGGACGTGCCGCTGGCCCGGGCGCTGCACGCCTCCTGCGAGCTCGGCCAGGAGGTGCCGCCGCAGCTGTTCACCGCCGTCGCGCGGGTGCTGGCCTTCGTCATGCAGCTCGGCGCCCGCGGCGTGCGCGGCGGCTTCCACCGGCCCGGGTTCGAGGCACCCGACGTCGCCGGCCTGCCGAAGGCCGGCCGCCGGAGGACCCCGATCGCCTCCTAGAGCGTGAGGCTCCTGTGACCGGTGGGGCGTCAGCGGTCGGCCGGGCACCCCCGGCTGCCGATGCAGTGCCCGTGCGAGGGATGACCAAGGCCGCCGTGCCCGTCGGCGTGGTGGCCATCGTCCTCATGCTGGTCGTGCCGCTGCCCGCGGCGGTGCTGGACCTGCTGCTGGGCCTGAACATCACCGCGTCGCTGCTGATCCTGCTGGTCGCGATGCAGATCAAGCGGCCGCTGGACTTCGCGGTCTTCCCGTCGCTGATCCTCATCGCGACGCTGTTCCGGCTCGCCCTCAACGTCTCCTCGACGCGGCTGGTGCTCACCGACGGCTACGCCGGCAAGGTCATCGAGGCCTTCGGGCACTTCGTGATCGGCGGCTCGCTCGTCGTCGGCCTGGTGATCTTCGTGATCCTCACGATCATCCAGTTCGTCGTCATCACCAACGGTGCCGGCCGCGTGGCCGAGGTCGGCGCCCGGTTCACCCTCGACGCGATGCCCGGCAAGCAGATGGCCATCGACGCCGACCTCAACGCCGGCCTGATCAACGAGCAGCAGGCGCGCAAGCGGCGCACCGAGGTCACCGCCGAGGCCGACTTCTACGGCTCGATGGACGGCGCCTCGAAGTTCGTCAAGGGCGACGCCATCGCCGCGATCATCATCACGCTGATCAACCTGATCGGCGGCTTCGCCGTCGGGGTCATGCAGCGCGGCATGGCGCCCGGCGACGCCGTCTCCACCTTCTCGCTGCTGACCGTCGGCGACGGCCTGGTCTCGCAGATCCCCGCGCTGCTGCTGTCCACCGCGACCGGCATCATCGTCACCCGCTCGGCCAGCGACGGCGACATGGGCAGCGACCTGCTCGGCCAGCTCGGCCGCTTCCGCCAGCCGGTGCGCATCGCCGGCGGCGCGGCGCTGGCGCTGTGCCTGATCCCGGGGCTGCCGAAGCTGCCGTTCCTGGTCATCGGCGGGCTGTTCCTGGTCATGGCCGCGCGGATGCAGGAGGCCCCGGCCGAGGACGACGACACGCCCGCGCTCGCCGCCGCCGAGGAGCCCGCGCCGGACTCCCCCGAGGCGATCGCCGAGCGCATGCGGGTCGACCCGCTGGAGCTCGAGGTGGCCTTCGACCTGGTCGACCTCGTCGACTCCTCCCGCGGCGGCGACCTGCTCGACCGGGTCAAGGCGCTGCGCCGGAAGGTCGCGATGGAGACCGGCCTGGTCATCCCGCTGGTCCGCACCCGCGACAACCTCGACCTGCCGTCGTCGCAGTACGTCATCTGGCTCAACGGCGTCCCGGCGGCCAAGGGCACCTCGCCCGCCGGCACCGTGCTGGCCATCGGGGACGCCCTCGACGGGCTGCCCGGCCGGCCCACCCGCGAGCCGGTGTTCGGCCTGCCCGCCAAGTGGGTGCCGGTGGAGCTGCAGCGGCAGGCGGAGATGGCCGGCGCGACCGTCGTCGACCGCTCCTCGGTCATCACCACCCACCTGGCCGAGGTGGTGCGCCAGAACGCCGCCGAGCTGCTCGGCCGCGAGGACGTGCGGCTGCTGGTCGAGATGGTCAGGCGGACCCACCCGGTCGTCGTCGAGGAGCTCACCCCGGGGCTGCTCACCCTCGGCGAGATCCAGCGGGTGCTGCACGCGCTGCTGGCCGAGAACGTCTCCATCCGCGACCTGGTGCGCATCTTCGAGGCGCTGTCGCTGCGGGCGAAGACCTCCACCGACCTGGACGGGCTGGTCGAGGCGGTGCGCGCGGCGCTCGGCGCGGCGATCAGCCACCCCTACGTCACCCCCGACGAGCGGCTGCACGTGCTCACCCTGGAGCCCGCCTTCGAGCAGCGGCTGCTGGAGGCGGTGCGGCAGAGCGACGGCGGCCAGGTGCTGGCGCTGGACGCCGGCTCGGTCGACGCGCTGGTCACCGGGTGCAGCGGGCTGCTGGAGGACGCCGAGCAGCACGGCCTGTCCCCCGTCCTCGTCTGCTCCCCCCAGGTGCGGGCCGCGCTGTCCCGCCTGATGCGTCAGGTCCTCCCCCGCCTGCCGGTGATCTCCTACTCGGAGGTCTCCCGGACGGCCCAGATCGAGTCACTGGGAGTGGTGAACGGTGCCGTTGCCATCCGTTGAGGCGCCCACGCCCGAGGCCGCCGTCGCCGCGGCCCGCGAGCGGTACGGCAACGCGGTGCGGATCACCGGCGTGCGCCGCATCCGGTCCGGCGGCGTGCTGGGCTTCTTCGCCACCGAGCGGTTCGTCGCCGAGGTGGAGGACGTCGAGCCGGCCCGGCGCGGTCCCGCGCCGAAGTCCGAGTCGGCCCGCCGGATCGAGGCCGCGCTCAGCCGCGACCCGGGCCCGCTCGCCGACACCGGGGCGTTCCTGCGCGCCACCGAGCTGCACCGCAGCCGGCCCGCGGCGGCCCGGCCCACCACGCGCCCGGCCACCCCCGCCGAGCGCCCGGCCACCCCCGCCGAGCGCCCGACGACCCCGCCCGAGCTGCCGGACCCGGTGTCCGAGCTGGCCGGCCTGCTCGGGTCCGGCGACGGCGACCCCGGCGTCGACCTGTACTCCCGGGCGTCGGTGGGCGCGACCCGCCGGCCCGCCGCCGGGACCCCCTTCCGCCCCGCCGCCGTCCGCACCGCTGCTCCCCGTACGGCTGCTCCTCGCGCGGCTGCCGCCCCGTCCGCCGCCGCGCCGTCGGCTGCCGCGCCGTCGGCTGCCCGCCGGCCCGGCCGGGCGGCGGTGCGCCCGCCGGCCGAGCCCGCCGGGCCCTCGCTGTTCACCGCCGCGCTGGCCCAGGTCGTCGCCGGTGACCGGGAGGTCCGCGAGGCCGTTGACGACGCGGTGCGCTCGGCGGCCGCGATGTCCGCCGCCGAGGCGCTGCGGGCGGTCCAGGCGGTCGCCGCCGCGACCGCCGAGGCCACGGACGAGGAGCTCGCGCCCCCGTCGGTGCTGCGGACCCCGGAGCCCGCTCCGGCCGCGCCCGCGATGCCGCTGGCCGCCGCCCTCGCCGTCGCGATGGCCGCGCCCGCCCGCGCCGCCGCGCCGTCCCCCGCGGCTCCGGCTCCGGCCCCCGCTCCGGCGCCGGAGCCGGTCGCCCCGGTGGCCGAGGTCCCCGTCGCCGAGGAGCCGGTCGCCGAGGAGCCCGTGGTCGAGGCTCCCGTCACGGAGGCGCCGCTGTCCGGGGCCCCTGAGGCCCCCGAGCCCGCCGAGGAGTCCGGTCCCGGCGTGGACATGTGGGCCGACCCCGCGCCCGTGTCCCGCCCCGCCGCCGTCGCCGAGCCCGTCGCCGAGGAGCCGGTGGTGGAGGCGCCGGCCGTCGACGAGCCCCCGGCGGACGAGGACCCCGAGGACCTCGACGGCAGCGAGGACTCCCTCCTCACCGAGCTGCTCGGCCCGGAGGCGGACGAGACCGCCGCCGAGGCGCCGGTCGCCGTCGCCGTCGTGACCGAGGACGAGCCGGTCACCGACGTCCTGCCGGCCGTCGTCGCCGAGCCGATCGAGGTGCCGGCGCCCCAGCCGGTGGCCGCCTGGGCCGACCCGGACCTCACCGGCCCGGTCACCGGGCGCGAGGAGGCCATCGCCGAGGTGCTGCGTGCGGCCCTGGCCCACGACACCCCGGACGAGGCGCTCACCGACATCCTCCGCGGCGTGCTCGCCAGCGCCTCCACCCAGGGCGGCGTGCACCGCGGCCGCCCGCCGGTCCCGGCGCCCTCGCAGCGCGTGGACCAGGAGCCGGGCTGGGTCGACGCCTCGGCCGAGTCCGACGAGTGGGAGGCCGAGGAGGCGGTGCTCGCGCCGACCGCCAGCGACCCCGCCCCGCTGCCGCTCGACTCCACCGCCGTCCTGCCCCCGCTGTCGCTGCTGCCGCCGCCCACCCCGGGCGCCGAGCTGGCCGTGCCGCGGCTGCTCGGGCGTCCGCCGGTGCCGCCGGCGCGCCGGCTGCCGCCGGTGCCCGGGCAGGCCGTCGCCCGCGTGGCCGCCCCGGCGCCGGGGCTGGCCACCGTGACCCGCCTGCCCGTCGACGCCCGCGCCGCCCGCGGGTGGGCGCCGGCCCGCGTCGTCGTGCCGTCGGTCCGCGAGGCCGGCGCGGTGCCGGCCGGCCGCGGCTGGGTCGACCCGCGGATGGTCGAGGCCGCCGCCACGGTGGCCCGCCTGCGTGCGCTCGGCGTGCCGGAGGACCTGCTCGGTGCGGGCTTCGCCGCCGAGGTGGCGCAGTCCGGCACCTACGCCGCGCTGACCCGGGCGCTCGGTGCGGCTCTGCCTTCGGCGCCGTCGGCCCCGGCCGGTGCCGGCGAGGTGCTGCTGGTCGTCGGCCCCGGCGTCGAGACGCTCGCCGCCGCCCGCTCCCTGGCCGCCGGCATGCGGCTCGACGGCGACCGGCTGCAGTGGGCCACCCGCGGCGACCTCGCCGCGCTCGCGCCCGGGTCCAGCCGGATCACCTCGGTCGACACCGCCATCGCGCGCAAGCAGGACGCCGCCGCCGCGGGGACGCCGACCGTCGTCGCGGTGGACGCCCCGATGCGCGCCGGGAGCCGGACGTGGCTCGAGCAGGTCATGGCGATCTTCTCGCCGGTCGCCGTCTGGGCCGTCGTCGAGGCCACCCGCAAGCCCGAGGACGTCGGCCCGTGGCTGGACGCGCTGCCCCGCGTCGACGCGCTCGTCGTCCAGGACTCCGACCTGACCGCCGACCCGGCCGCCGTGCTGGGCCGGACGACGGTGCCGGTGGCCCTCCTCGACGGCGTGCGGGCGAGCGCGCACCGCTGGGCCTCGCTGCTGTGCGAGCGGCTGGAGACCGCTGAGGCATGAGCCCGCTGCGCTGGGACGTCCTCACGGCGGGGTTCGTGCTGGCCCTGCCGGTGCTCGCGCTGTACCTGCGCGGCGACTTCACGCTCGACGACGTCGTCACCCGGCTGCCCTGGTGCCTGCTCGCCGGCTGGGGCGCCGTGGCGCTGCTGCGCTGGGCTGCGACGCCGCGGACCCGCCCGGCCCCGCAGCGCGCGTCCCGGACGCCGGCCCTCCCGGACGAGGACCCCACCCCCGCCGCCTGAGCCCGCTCCGGGGCGTGATCGCCGGTGTTCCTCACGCGTTGGCGGTCCTGCAGGACCCGCAAGGCACGAGGAACACCGGCAACGGGAGGTCCACAGGGCTCCGGCTGTCCACGGACCGACCGCCTGCGCACCACGGCAGGCACCCGGGCCCGACCGTGGCCGGCGTGCCGTCCGACGAACCGCCCCCACCCACCCTGCGCCGCACCCTGGTCGCCGACGGGTGGAGCGACGACGAACTCGCCCGCGCACGCCGGTCAGGTGAGCTGTCCCGGGTGCGTCGCGGCGCCTACGTCGAGGGCGCGTTGCCGACGGCCGCGGCGGTCCGCCACCACCTGCTCGTGCGCGCGACCGTCGCGGGTCTGCGGCGGGACGCGGTCGTGAGCCACGAGTCGGCGGCCGTCCTCCACGGGCTGCCGACGTGGGGACTCCGCCTGGGCCGGGTGCACGTGACCCGGCAGCCGCCCGCCTCCAGTGACGTCAGCCGGACACTGCGCTGCCACGTCGCCCGGCTGGAGGACGACGAGGTGACGGCGGTCGGCGGGATCCCCGTCACCGACCCGGTCCGCACGGTGCTCGACCTCGCCCGCTGCCTGCCCTTCGAGGTGGCGGTGGTCGTGCTCGACGGACTGCTAGCCGCACGGCCGACCGCCGCGGACGTCCTCGCGGCCCGGCTGCCCCGCATCACCGGGACGCGGGGCAGCCGCGCCGCGGCGCGGGCCGTGGCCTTCGCCGACGGCCGCAGCGAGAGCGTCGGCGAGAGCCGCAGCCGGGTGCTCCTCCACCGGCTGGGCCTGGCGCCCAGCAGCCTCCAGCACTCCGTGCACACCGCCGACGGGGTGCTGCTCGGACGCGCCGACTTCGTGTGGGAGCCCGACCGACTGCTCGGGGAGTTCGACGGGCGGGTGAAGTACGGGCGGCTGCTGCGGCCCGGCCAGGAGCCGGGCGACGCCGTGTTCGAGGAGAAGCGCCGCGAGGACGCCATGCGCGCCGAGGGGTGGGGCATGGTCCGCTGGACCTGGGACGAACTCGACGGCGCACTGGCCACCCGCGTCAGCCGCGCGCTACGCCGTCGTCGCGACACCTGATCCCCATTGCCGGGGTTCCTCGTGCACTGCCGGTCCTGCAGCACCGGCAGTGCACGAGGAACGCCCGCAATGGGCCCGCCGGTCAGAGCTCCATGTCCTCCAGCATCTCGGTGACCAGGGCGGCGATCGGCGAGCGCTCGGACCGGGTGAGCGTCACGTGGGCGAACAGCGGGTGCCCCTTGAGCTGCTCGACCACCGCCGCGACGCCGTCGTGCCGGCCGACCCGCAGGTTGTCCCGCTGCGCGACGTCGTGGGTCAGCACCACCCGCGACCCGCTGCCCAGCCGCGACAGCACGGTCAGCAGCACGCCGCGCTCGAGGGACTGGGCCTCGTCGACGATCACGAACGAGTCGTGCAGCGAGCGGCCGCGGATGTGGGTCAGCGGCAGCACCTCGATGAGGTCGCGCGCGGCGATCTCGTCGAGGACCTCCTTGGACACCAGCGCGCCGAGGGTGTCGTAGACCGCCTGCGCCCAGGGCGACATCTTCTCGCCCTCGCTGCCGGGCAGGTAGCCGAGCTCCTGCCCGCCGACGGCGTACAGCGGCCGGAAGATCACGACCTTCTTGTGCGCCCGCCGCTCCATCACCGACTCCAGCCCCGCGCACAGCGCCAGCGCCGACTTGCCGGTGCCCGCGCGCCCGCCGAGCGAGACGATGCCGATCTCGGGGTCCAGCAGCAGGTCCAGCGCCACCCGCTGCTCGGCCGAGCGCCCGTGCAGCCCGAACGCCTCACGGTCACCGCGCACCAGCCGCACCTGCTTGTCCGGCGTCACCCGCCCCAGCGCCGAGCCGCGCGAGCTCAGCAGCACCAGCCCGGTGTGCGCGGGCAGCTCCGCGGCCGCCGGAACGTACACCTCGCCGGTGTCGTAGAGGCCCGACAGCTCCGCGTCGTCCAGCGACAGCTCGGCCATGCCGGTCCAGCCCTCGTCGACGGAGTCCAGCGCGCGGTACTCGTCGGTCTCCAGGCCGACGGCGGCCGCCTTGACCCGCAGCGGCACGTCCTTGGTGACCAGGCAGACGTCGCGGCCCTCGGCCCGCAGGTTCAGCGCGACCACCATGATCCGGCTGTCGTTGCTGTCGTTGCGGAAGCCGGCCGGGAGCACCGCGGCGTCGCTGTGGTTGAGCTCGACGTGCACCGTGCCGCCGTCCTCCCCCACGGGGACCGGCGCGTCGAGCCGGCCGTGGGTGACCCGCAGGTCGTCGAGCAGCCGCAGCGCCTGGCGGGCGAACCAGCCGAGCTCCGGGTGGTGCCGCTTGTCCTCGAGCTCACCGATGACGACCAGCGGCAGCACCACGTCGGCGTCGCCGAAGCGCAGCAGCGCGCGGGGGTCGGACAGCAGGACGGAGGTGTCGAGGACGTACGTGCGGCGAGTGGTCACGGGTCGTCTCCCCTGGGGCGCGAGGCCGCGCCCCGGCTCGAAGGTGGCCGGGCCCCGGCGCAGGGGCCGGGAACCGGCCCCCCTGGTCGACGAGAACGTCAGCACCAACCGGGCCTCCCGTGGACGGCGGGGCGGGCCCGTCGTCCACCCCGGACGCTAGAGCCCCGGACCGACAGGAGCGCGCGATCGCAGCGCGGCGAAACGCACTGTTCACCCGTTGGGGTCCCACCCGTACCGCCCGTCCCGGCGACGGCGCGGCACGCCCGGCTCAGTACAGCTCGCGCCCCCGCGCGTCCGGCGGCCGGGGCAGCGGGCGCGACGCCGGCAGCTCCCACGTAGGTGGCGGCCCGCCCTCGTACGGGACGTCCCAGGGCTCCTCCCGCCGTCCCCGCCGCGGCCGCACGGCCGCCACCGCCCACAGCACCGGCACGAGCAGCACCGGCCACTGGACGGCGAGGTCGCCGATCCACAGCAGACCGGCGAGCAGGAGCACGAGCAGCCATCCCGCCGTCCACAGGCCGAGGGCGCGGGCCTCCCGGGGGTCGCGGCGGGGCACCGGTCAGGCGTCCGAGAGCTCGGCGGTGACGACGGCGGGGGTCAGCGGCTCGTCGAGCAGGCGCACGAAGCGGTCGGCGATGTCCTGGCCGGCCGGCCGGGCGCCGAGCCAGCGGTGCAGCAGGTCGTAGCCCTCGACGTAGGTGGTGATGTAGGCGCGCCACAGCGGGTGGGTGAGGAACCGCAGCTGCTGGCGGGCCCGGTCGGGGCTGACCAGCGACCAGCGCTGGATGTAGGCGGCGACCTCGTCGGCGTCGGCCCCGCGGTCGTGCAGCAGCACGGCGGCGTCCTGGCGCACCCGGTTCAGCGGCGCCGCGGCCGCGGCGATCCGCTCGGCGAGGTGCCCGTCGAAGCGCAGGCCCAGGTCGCCGAGCACCTCGGCCGACCAGGGCCCCCAGCCGTCCCCGACGGCGGCGTCGACGCCGAGGTCGGCCAGCCCCTCGGCCATCAGGCACTCGGGGGTGTTGACGAGGAACACCGTGTGCTCGAGGTGGCCGGCCCGCTCGACCAGCCCGCGCTCCTTGCGGCAGTGCTCGGTGTGGTGGCCGGGGTAGGACTCGTGCGCCACCAGGTGCACCAGCTGGCTGAGCCGGTGCGGCAGGTCGGCGTTGATCGCCACCCGCGAGCGGAAGTCCCCCTCGTAGTAGTTGAAGCCCGACCAGGGCTTGTCGGTGACCACCTCGTAGCGCACCGTCTCGGCCTCGGGCAGCCCGTACCGGCCGCGCACCCGGTCGCGCAGCGCGCTGGACAGCGCGTGCACCGCGGCCTCCAGCCGCTGCGGCGGGCACTCCTCGCGGCGGCGGTGCGCGGCGTAGCGCTCGGCCAGCGACCCCTCGCCGGGCAGCAGCGCGTCGAGCTCGGCGTGGGCGGCGGCGTAGGCGGCCGGGTCGCCGAGGGTGAGGTCGACCTGGAAGTAGCTGCGCACCTCGTCGAGGAAGCCCACCGGCTCGCCGCTCATCTTCCGGGCGCTGCACTCCAGGCCGGTGAGCTGGCCGCGCAGGAACGCGGCGCGGTCGGCCGGGAGCTCCGCGGCGTCCAGCTCGCGCAGCAGCGCCCGCGCCTGGTCGCGCAGGCCCTGCGGCGTCGGCGCCGGCTCGCTCTCCACCTCGGCGCGGATCCGCTTCTCACCGGTGTAGGCGTCGACGAAGCCGGGCTCCAGCCGGTCGAACCGCAGCCCCAGGCGCACGTACTCCAGGGGGACGTCGACCGCACCGGCTGCCATGGGCCCGAGTCTGTCACCCACCGAAACGGCGGTGCCGCGCCGCGTAGGCCCGCAGCGCGCGCAGGAAGTCGACCCGGCGGAAGTCGGGCCAGTAGACGTCGGTGAAGTAGAACTCCGAGTGCGCCGTCTGCCAGAGCAGGAAGCCCGACAGCCGCTGCTCGCCGCTGGTGCGGATCACCAGGTCCGGGTCGGGCTGGCCGCGGGTGTAGAGGTGCTCGGCGATGTGCTCGACGTCGAGCACCTCGACCAGCTCGTCCAGCGACGTCCCCCGGCTGGCGTGCTCGGCCAGCAGCGAGCGGACGGCGTCGGCGATCTCCCGGCGGCCGCCGTAGCCGACGGCGAGGTTCACCGTGGCGCCCGGGCGGTCGCGGGTGACCTCCTCGGCCTCCTTGAGGACGGTGACCGTCTCCGGCGGGAGCAGCCCCAGCGCGCCGACCGGGTGCAGCTGCCAGCGGCGGTCGGGCGCCGACAGGTCCAGGGCGACGCCCTCGATGATCCGCAGCAGCGGCGTCAGCTCGGGCTCCGGCCGGGACAGGTTGTCGGTGGAGAGCAGGAAGAGGGTGACCACCTCGACGCCGGCCTCGTCGCACCAGGCGAGGAACGACGCGATCCGGTCGGCGCCGCGCCGGTGCCCGGCGTTCGGGTCGAGCAGCCCGGTGGCGCGCGCCCAGCGGCGGTTGCCGTCGATGATCGCGCCCACGTGCCGGGGGACGTCGGCGCCCACCAGCTGCCGGGCCAGGCGACGCTCGTACATCTGCGTCAGGACGTCGCGGACCCACTGACGCGCCCCCACGGGGCCACACCCTAGGCGCCCCCGGACACCGCCGTTCCGCTGCCTCCCGCCCGCGCGTCGCCCCTCCCGCCGGGCTGCCGGGGAACTCACAGGTCTCTGCCGGTGCGGCCCTCCCTACGCCTCCGTAACCTCGGTGTGTGACCTCTGCTGCCGACGAACTGGAGCCGGTCCGGGTACAGGCCGACGGGGCCGAGATCGAGGCCCCGCGCGGGCCGGCCGTCAGCACCGTCCTCGAGGAGGGCGAGCGGGTCGAGCGGACCTGGACGCGCGAGGACTTCGGCGGCGACGACGACTGGGACCACCCCGACACGCGGCCGCGGCTGCGCGGGTGGTTGCACCTGTTCGCCTTCTTCGGGGCGATCGTCGCGGGCGCCGTCCTCGTGCCGCTGGGCTCGGTGCTCGGCGCCCGCGCCGGCTTCTCGGTCGCCGTCTACTGCCTGACCATCTGCGGCCTGTTCGGCATCAGCGCGCTCTACCACCGCCGGCGCTGGTCCCCCCGCGGCTGGAAGATCATGAAACGGCTCGACCACTCGATGATCTTCCTGTTCATCGCGGGCACGTACACGCCGTTCTCGCTGCTCGCCGTCGACCAGCCGCTGGGCTACTGGGTCCTCGGCGGCGTCTGGGCCGGCGCGCTGGCCGGCGTCTGCCTCAAGCTCACCTGGCCGACGGCGCCGCGCTGGGTGGGCGTGCCGCTCTACGTGGGCCTGGGCTGGGTGGCCGTCTTCATCCTCACCGACATCCTGCACATCGCGGGCGTGACCTCGCTCGTGCTGCTGGCGGTGGGCGGCGTGCTCTACACCGTCGGGGGCGTGGCCTACGCGATCAAGAAGCCGAACCCGTGGCCGGGCGTCTTCGGGTACCACGAGGTCTTCCACGCGATGACCGTCGTGGCCGCGCTCTGCCACTACATCGCCGTCTACTTCGCGATGTACAACAGCCCCTTCGTCTGACCTCCGGTCAGACACCGCGGCCAGGTGCCGTGCTCCTGTGGCACCGAGCCCCTCCCCGTCCGACGGCGGGGACCCCTCCGGGGCCCGCTCCGCCGGACCCCGCTCAGGCGAACAGCGGGCGGTCGTCGAAGCGGCGGGAGACCCGGCCGGCCGCGCGCCAGGCGCGGGCGACGACGTCGCGGTCGGCGTCGGTGACCAGGTTGCCCATCACCCGCAGCGCCACGGTCATCAGCGCCCGCGACCGCATGCCGACCGGCCCCGCCGCGGGCAGCAGCCGCGGCAGCGTGAGCAGCCCCGCCAGACGGCGGGCGACGGAGAACGCCTCGCCGTAGTGCCGCCGCAGGGTGGCCGGCCACGCCTCCGACCAGTCCTGCTCGCCGAGCAGGCCGGCCAGCGTCCGCCCGGTCTCCAGGCCGTAGTCGATGCCCTCGCCGTTGAGCGGGTTCACGCAGCCGGCCGCGTCGCCGACCAGCGCCCAGTTCCGCCCGGCGACGCCGGACACCGCCCCGCCCATCGGCAGCAGCGCCGACGCCGGCGCGTGCACCGGGCCGTCCAGCCGCCAGTCCCCGCGGCGGGCGGTGGCGTACGTGTCGAGCAGCGCCCGGAGCTGCACCCCGGCCGGGCGGCGGGCGGTGGCCAGCGTGCCGACGCCGATGTTCACCTGCCCGGACGCCGCACCCAGGGGGAACACCCAGCCGTAGCCGGACAGCAACGCCCCCTCGGCGTCGCGCAGCTCCAGGTGCGAGGAGATCCACTCGTCGTCGCTGCGCCCGGAGGCGACGTAGCCGCGGGCGGCGACGCCGTAGGCGGTGTCGCGGTGCCACCGGCGGCCCAGCACCCGGCCCAGCGGCGAGCGGGCGCCGTCGGCGACCACCAGCCGCTGGCAGCGCACCGTCGTCCGCTCCCCCGCGACGTCGAGGACCACGCCGGTCACCCGGTCGCCGTCGCGCTCGACGTCGACCGCCCGCGCGCCGTCCAGCGGGGTGGCGCCGCCGGCCAGCGCGACCTCGCGGATGCGGGCGTCGAGCTCGGTGCGCGGCACCGCGCTGCCGTGGTCGGGGAAGGCGCCGCCCGGCCAGGGCAGCTCCCACACCTGGCCGAACCCGGCGGCGCGCAGGCCGCGGTTGCGGGCGCGGGCCCGGGCCCAGTCGCCCAGGCCCAGGTGGTCGAGCTCGGCGACCGCGCGGGGGGTCAGCCCGTCGCCGCAGGTCTTGTCCCGCGGGAAGACGGCGGCGTCGGCGAGCAGCACGTCGTGACCGGCGCGCGCGGCCCACGCGGCCGCCGCGGAGCCCGCCGGCCCGGCCCCCACCACGAGGACGTCGGTCGCGGCGGGGACGGCGGCAGCTGCTGGCACGCCGTCCAGTGTCCCTGAGGTGCGCGACGGGCTAGCCGAACAGGGGGAACCGGGTGGCGGCGTCGCCCAGTGCGGCGCGGTCGGCGTCGGTCAGCGGCTCCCGGCCGGTGCCGCGGCGGGCCGCCGTCGCGTCGTCCCACCCGGCCGGCAGCGGGCCGCCGAGCAGCCCCTCGAGCACCCGCCGCACCTCGGCCAGCAGCTCCGGTGCCGGCCCCGGCCGGTCCACGTGCGCCACCAGGTCGAGGTGGTGGACGGCGGCCTCGACGGCGAGCGTGGACAGCAGGTCGTCGACGCGGACGACCCAGCCCTGGGTGCCCACCAGCTCACCGGGCCCGACGCGTCCGGCCGCCACCCCGACCGCGGCCGCCGTCTGGGCGTAGAGCGGCGCCAGCCCGCGCAGGCCGTCCATCACGCTGGCCCGCACGCGGGTCCGCCACAGCGTGTCGTCGTCCTCGGCCGGCGCGGGCTGCCAGGCCCGCCAGTAGGCGACCGCGTCGGTGGTGGCGGGCCCCTCCGCCGGGGTGGCCAGCGCGACCAGGCCCCGGCGGGCGTCGTCGAGCAGGTGCTGGGCGAGGTCGAGGACCGTCCAGCCGGCGCAGCCGCTGGGCTGCCAGGACTCGGCGGGCGTCAGGTCGGCGACCAGCCCGCCGAGGGTGCCGTAGGCCGACCGCAGCAGTTCCAGGCTCACCCCGCCAGCCTGGCAGGGCTCACAGCTCCGGGCCGCGCGCCCGGACCTCCTCCACCGAGGCCATGGCGTCGCGCAGCTCGGTCAGCCAGGCGTCGGCGTGCTGCCCGACCAGGCGCACGGCCCAGACCAGGGCCTCCGAGCGGGAGCGGGCGACGCCGGCGTCGACCAGCGTGTCGAGCACCAGCCGCTCGGGCTGGCGCAGCCGGGTCATCACCGGCACCGAGGCGTTGGTGAACACCTCGCGGACGTCGCCGCACGCGGCGCCCCAGGCCACCGAGCGGCCGTAGCGCTCCTGGGCGGCGTCGGCGATGGCCATCCGCTGCCCGCGGGTGTCCTCGCGGAAGCGGGCGATGCGGCCGGCGCAGGCGGCGGTCGGGTCGCCCTCCCCGGCGTCGGGCTCGGCGAGCGGGCCGACGACGGTGATCTCATCCCGGTCGACGGTGATGTCGGCCGGCCCGGTGAACCAGCCGTCGGGCAGCCGCCCGGCGAACCAGCCGGCGACCTCGGCGCGGTCGACCGGCGGGGTGTCGCCCCCGCGGCCGCCCGGGCCGCGGCGGCGCCAGCCGGGGGCGCCCATGCGGGCGAAGGGTGAGTCGGCGAAGCGGTGGTGGTGTCCGTGCACGACGGCCTCCTCCGGTGCGGTGCTTACGTGATTACACGGTAAGACCGCACGGCGGTGTCAGGAAGAGGTCATCGCTGCGCTCAGAGCGGACACGTCGGTCACCGGCGCGGAGCAGACGAAGCCCCGGCACACGTAGGCGGCGGGGCGCCCGCCGACGACCGGCCGGGCGGCCAGCAGCGGCACCCCGGGGGCGTCGGGCTCCCCCACCACGACGACGGCGCCGGGGCTCGTCGACGCCCGCGCGGCCGCGGCGAGCGCGTCCCGCTCCGGCCCGGCCGGCCCGCTGACGGCGACCTCCAGCGGCCCGGCGAGCAGCGCCTCCCCCACCGCCGCGGCCCAGCCCGCCGCCCGTGGCGCGCGGCGCACCAGCACGCCGAGCTGCCCGGTCGCGGCCTCGCCGAGCTCGCGGTGCCTCGGCGACCCGGCCAGCGCCGCGTAGGTGACGAACGCCCCCGCGGCCGCGGCGACCCCGGCCGGCGTCGGCCCGTCGGCGGGGTCGAACGGGCGGTGCACCAGCGCCTCGGCGTCGGCGGCGGTGTCGTGCCACCCTTCGGCGTCGAGGAACTGCTCGGCGACGACGTCGAGCAGGTCGCCGGCCCACTCCAGCCACCGGCCCTCGCCGGTCGCCTGGTGCAGCGCCAGCAGCCCCTCGGCCAGGTCGCCGTGGTCCTCGAGCACCGCGGCCGGGGTCCCGGCGACGCCGTCCCGCGAGGCCCGCCGCAGCCGCCCGTCCACCCAGTGCACGTCCGCGAGGAGCTCCGCCGCGCGGCGGGCGGCGGCCACCGACGCGGGCGCGCCGGTGAGCACCCCGTGCTCGGCCAGCGCGGCGATCGCCAGCCCGTTCCAGGCGGTGACCACCTTGTCGTCGCGGGCCGGCTGCGGGCGCCGGGCGCGCGCGGCCAGCAGCCGCTCGCGCACGGAGGCGAGGCGGGCGGCGTCCCCGGGGTCGTCGCCGGGGTCGCGGAGCAGCTGCAGCGTGGAGGTGCCGTGCTCGAAGGTCCCGGCGTCGGTCACCGCGAACAGCTCCGCGGCCCAGCGGCCGTCGTCGTTCCCGAGCACCTCGGTGAGCTGGGCCGGCGTCCACACGTAGGTGAGGCCCTCGACGCCGTCGGTGTCGGCGTCCAGCGCGCTGGCGAAGCCGCCCTCGGGCGTGCCGAGGTCGCGGACGAGGAAGGCGGCGGTCGCGTCGGCCACGCGGCGCGCCCACTCCTCCCCGGTGGCCCGCCACAGGTGCAGGTACACGCGCAGGAGCAGCGCGTTGTCGTAGAGCATCTTCTCGAAGTGCGGCACCACCCAGCGCGCGTCGACCGAGTAGCGGGCGAAGCCGCCGGCCAGCTGGTCGTGGATGCCGCCGCGGGCCATCGCCTCCAGCGTGCGGCGGGCCACCTCCAGCGAGCGCGCGTCCCCGCTGCGGGCGGCGTGCCGCAGCAGGAACTCCAGCAGCATCGACGGCGGGAACTTCGGGGCGCCGCCGAACCCGCCGTGCCGGTCGTCGTGGTCGGCGGCCACCGCGGCCGCGGCGCCGTCGAGGTCGGCGGCCGACAGCGGCGTAGGCGGCCCGAGGTCCAGGCGCCGGGAGATGCCCTCGGCGATCCGGGTGCCGGCCTCCTCGAGCTGGTCGCGGCGCTGCGTCCAGGCCTCGGAGACGGCGGTGAGCACCTGGCGGAACGCGGGCATGCCGCCGGCCGGCCGCGGCGGGTAGTAGGTGCCGCAGTAGAACGGCCGCCCGTCCGGGGTGGTGAAGACCGTCATCGGCCAGCCGCCGGAGCCGGTGAGCGCCTGGGTGGCGGTCATGTAGACGCTGTCGACGTCGGGGCGCTCCTCGCGGTCGACCTTCACGCACACGAACCCGGCGTTCATCTGCGCCGCGGTCGCCTCGTCCTCGAACGACTCGTGCGCCATCACGTGGCACCAGTGGCAGGCGGCGTACCCGACGCTCACCAGCACCGGCACGTCCCGCTCGCGCGCCTCGGCGAAGGCCTCCTCCCCCCACTCGCGCCAGTCGACCGGGTTGTCCGCGTGCTGCAGCAGGTAGGGGCTGGTCGCGGCGGCGAGGCGGTTCGGCACGGTCCGGGGATACCCAACGTCACCCCGCGGCAACGGGAAGGCGATGTGCCACCTCGTGTCGCGTCCGGAGAGCCGTTTCCTGTCACTTCTGCACAGCGGAAGAAGCTCAGGATCGACGTCCGTCGGCGATCTGAGCCATGGCCTCCGCGCAGCCGTCGGCGCATCCTCACCTCGTCCGCATCCCCCTGACCCGGGAGCCCGCCATGAGCACCACCCGCACCCGCGCCGCCGTCGTCCTGGCCGCCGCCACGGCCGCCCTCGGCATCGCCCTGCCCGCCGCCTCCGCCGCCTCCTGCAGCACGGCGTGGGGCTCCCTGCCGGAGGCCGTCGCGGACCGCGGCGGCGGCACCCTCGACGACGTCCGCGCCGGCCGGCACGACTGCTACGACCGGCTGGTCCTGGACCTCGACGGGATCGACGCCGCCGACGTCGGCTTCGACGTCCGGTACGTGCCCCGGGTCGTGCAGGACGGCTCGGGCCGGCCCGTGCCCCTGCGCGGGGCCGCCGACCTGCAGGTCGTCGTGCACACCCCCGGGTACACCGACACCGGGGCGGCGACCTACGACCCGCGCACCGATGCCGAGGCCGTCGCCGTCGACGGCTACCGCACCTTCCGGCAGGTCGCCTACGCCGGCTCGTTCGAGGGCAGCAGCACCGTCGGGCTCGGCGTCCGCGCCCGCCTGCCGTTCCGCGTGCTGGTCCTCGACGGCCCCGGCGACGGCTCGCGCCTCGTCGTCGACGTGGCGCACACCTGGTGAGCACCGCGGCCGGGCCGGGGCTCCCCGGCCCGGCCGGGCGGCGGCCCGCCGGCGTCAGTGCGCCGGCGGGTCCGTCCGGTCGTCGCGCTCGGGGCCGTTCCGCTTGGGGCCCTCGATCGCGCGGGGCGCGCGGCGCAGGTCGTCGAGCAGGTCCTGACCGGGTCGGCGCGGCGGGTCGACCAGCTCCGCCGGGGTGTCGGGGACGACGACCTGCGGCTGGTCGTCCTCCGGCTCGAAGCTGCGCGGGATCCGCTTGAGGTGCCGGTTCATCGAGCGGACCAGCAGGAAGACGGCGACCAGCAGGACGAGGGTGAGGAACAGCCCCAGCGGGCCGGACTTGCCGACGTCCTCGGGCAACTGCTCCTCCGCGGCCAGGACCGCCCCGGCCAGCGCGCCGCCCACCAGCCCGGCGCTCACGGGACCGGCACCTCGCTGCGGATGCCGGCGAACAGGTCGTCCTCCGGCAGCGTCGAGTCCACCAGCGAGCGGGCCAGCTCGTAGTCCTCGGTCGGCCACACCCGCTGCTGCAGGTCCATCGGGCAGGCGAACCAGCGGCCGTTCGGGTCGATCTGGGTCGCGTGCGCGATCAGGGCGGCGTCGCGCACCGGGAAGTACTCGGCGCACGGGACGCGGGTGGTGACCCGGTGGCTCATGTCCCGCTCCGGGTCCCAGTTCGCCAGCCACTCGGCGTAGGGCGACTCGGCACCGGTCTCGAGCATCGCCTCGTGCAGCGCCCGCGTCCGGGTCAGCGTGAAGCCCATGTGGTAGTAGAGCTTGCTCGGCTGCCAGGGCTCGCCCAGCCGGGGGTAGCGCTCCGGGTCGCCGGCGGCCTCGAAGGCGTGCACCGAGACCTCGTGCGTCTTGATGTGGTCGGGGTGCGGGTAGCCGCCGCGCTCGTCGTAGGTGAGCACGACCTGCGGCCGGAACCGGCGGATCAGCTCCACCAGCGGCGCCGCCGCCTCCTCGGTGGGGACCAGCGCGAAGCAGCCCTCGGGCAGCGGCGGCAGCGGGTCGCCCTCGGGCAGGCCGGAGTCGACGAAGCCGAGGAACTCCTGCCGGACGCCGAGGATCTCCCGGGCGCGGGCCATCTCCTCGACGCGCAGCTGCGGCAGGCGCTCCCAGATCTCCGGGCGGTCCAGCGACGGGTTCAGCACCGAGCCGCGCTCGCCGCCGGTGCAGGTCGCCACCATCACCTCGACACCCTCGGCGACGTACTTCGCCATCGTGGCCGCGCCCTTGCTCGACTCGTCGTCGGGATGGGCGTGGACGGCGAGCAGGCGCAACGGGTCGGCGTCGGTCACCTCCCCAGTGTCCCCCGACGCGCCGACGGAACGCCGTCATCGGGTCCCCCGGAGGGCTGGATGTGGTGCCTGTCACGGTCCGTTCCGGTACCGTCCGCTCCCCGGCAGGGAGCGGATCGGGTCCTGCACGGGCCACCCGGCCGGTGTTAGCTTGGCCGGATCGACGTCGCCGCATCCCGACCGGGACGCGGCCCCCGAGCTGTGCAGGAGTACCCCGCGTGACCACCCCCACTGAGAACGAGCAGGGCATCTGGCTGACCCAGGAGGCCCACGACCGGCTGAAGGCCGAGCTCGACCAGTTGGTGGCCGGCCGGCCCGCCATGGCCGCCGAGATCAACGCCCGCCGCGAGGAGGGCGACCTCAAGGAGAACGGCGGCTACCACGCCGCCAAGGAGGAGCAGGGCAAGCAGGAGGGCCGGATCCGGCAGCTGACCGACCTGCTCCGCAAGGCGCGCGTCGGCGAGCCGCCGACGACGGCCACCACCGCCGAGCTCGGCACGGTCATCACCATCCGCTTCCAGGGCGACGACGAGACCGAGAAGTTCCTGCTCGGCTCCCGCGAGATCGCGGGCACCACCGACCTCGCCGTCTACTCGCCGGAGTCGGCGATGGGCTCGGCGATCCTCGGCGCGAAGCCGGGCACCTCGGTCACCTACCAGGCGCCCAACGGCCGCGACATCACCGTCGAGGTCGTCGCCGTCGAGCCGTTCGTCCCCTGACCGGGTCGCGTCCCGTGGCCCGCTCCCGGCGGGCGGAGAACACCGGCTTCGTCTGCGTGCACTGCGCCGCCGACGTCCCCGCGAACACCGACGGGCACTACCGCAACCACTGCCCGGTGTGCCTGTGGTCGCTGCACGTCGACGACCTGCCCGGCGACCGCGCGAGCGGGTGCCGGCAGCCGATGGAGCCGATCGGCCTGGTCGAGAAGTCCGGCAAGGGCTGGCAGGTGGTGCACCGCTGCACGGCGTGCGGCCACCGCCAGCCCAACCGGCTCGTCCGCGACGGCGACGCCCCCGACGACCTCGACCTGGTGCTCTCGCTCCCCTGGCTCTGACGCCTCACTGACGGCGTCCCTCGCGGGTCGCCGCTCCTGCAGGACCCGCAGTGCGCGCGGAACGTCGTCGGTCCTGTCCGGTCAGGCGGGGGCCAGCCCGCGGCGCCGGAGCAGGGGGGCCGGGTCGGCGTCGCGGCCGCGGACAGCGCGGAAGGCCTCCAGCGGGTCCACCGCCCCGCCGCGGGACAGCAGCCGCTCGCGGAAGACGTCGCCGTTCTCCCGCCGCAGGCCGCCGTTCTCGCGGAACCACTCGACGGTGTCGGCGTCGAGGACCTCCGACCAGATGTAGGAGTAGTAGCCCGCCGCGTAGGCGCCGGCGAAGACGTGCTGGAAGTACGTCGTCCGGTAGCGCGGCGGGACCAGGTCGGAGGCGACGCCGGCCGCCTCGAGAGCCCGCCGCTCGAACTCCGCCGGGTCGCCGACCTCGGTCTCCGGGGTGATCCGGTGCCAGGCCTGGTCCAGCAGCGTCGCGGCGAGGTACTCCAGCGTCGCGAAGCCCTCGCCCCACAGCCGCGCGGCGTCGAGCGCCTCGACGGCGGACGACGGCAGCGGCTCCCCCGTCTCGACGTGCCGCGCGTAGTGCGCGAGCACCTCCGGCCACAGCGCCCACATCTCGTTGACCTGGCTCGGGAACTCCACGAAGTCCCGCGGCACCGCGGTGCCGGCGAAGCGCGGGTAGGTCACCGCGGAGCTCAGCCCGTGCAGCGCGTGCCCGAACTCGTGGAAGAGCGTGTCGACCTCGTCGAGGGTGAGCAGCGTCGGCCGGCCCTCGGGCGCGCGGGCCACGTTGAGGTTGTTGACGACGACCGGCCGGGTGCCCAGCAGCCGCGACTGGGTGACGAACGAGCTCATCCACGCGCCGCCGCGCTTGCCCTCGCGTGCGAAGAAGTCGCCGAGGTAGAGGCCGACCGCCTCGCCGCCGGGACCGCTGACCTCCCACACCCGGACGTCGGGGTGGTAACCGGCGAGGTCCGGGCGCGGGGTGAACCGGAAGCCGTAGAGCAGCTCCGCGGCCCGGAAGACGCCGTCGACGAGCACCCGGTCCAGCTCGAACCAGGACCGCAGCGCCGCGGTGTCGACCGAGTACCGCTCGGCGCGCACCCGCTCGCTGTAGAACGCCCAGTCCCAGGGCGCGAGCTCGTCGACCCCGTCGCGGGCGGCGGCCTCGGCCAGCACCTCCGCCTCGGCCCGCGCGTTCGCCGTCGAGGGGCCGACCATCGAGCCGAGCATCGCGTCGACGGCGTCGGTGCTGCCGGCGGTCTGGTCGGCGAGCACCAGGTCGGCGTGGGTGGCGAAGCCGAGCAGCCGCGCCCGCCCGGCGCGCAGCCGGGCGATCCGCGCGGCGACCGGCCCGTTGTCGTGCTCCCCCGACGACGCGCGGGTCACCGACGCCTCGAACACCCGGCGGCGCAGTGCCCGGTCGCGCAGCTTGGCCAGCACCGGCTGGCCGGTGGGCAGCAGCAGCGGCAGCACGTACCCGTCGAGGCCGCGGTCGGCGGCGGCGCGGGCCGCGGCGGCGACCTCCTCCTCGGAGAGCCCGTCGAGCTCGGCGGCGTCGGCCACCCGGACGGCGGCGGCCTCGGTGGCCAGCTGCAGGTTCTGCCCGAACTGCGTGGACAGCTCGGACAGCTCCCGGTTGAGCTCCGACAGCCGGGCGCGGCCGGCCTCGTCGAGCCGGGCGCCGGCGAGCACCCGGTCGAGGTGGTGCCGCTCCACCAGCCGGACCGCCTCGGGGTCCAGCCCCGCGTCGTGCCGGGCGGCGTGGACGGCGTCGACGCGGGCGAACAGCGCGGGGTCCAGCCGCAGCGCGTCGGCGTGCGCGGCCTCCAGCGGCGCGAGCTCCCGCTCGATCTCCCGCAGCCGCGGCGTGGACAGCGACGACGACAGGTTGCCGAACACCGCCTCGGCCCGGCGCAGCAGCGCGCCGGAGCGCTCGAGGGCCTCGATCGTGTTCGCGAAGGTCGGCGGCTCGGGCGACCCGGTGATCGTGGCGATCTCGGCGCGCTGCTCGGCCATCCCGGCCAGCACCGCCTCGCGGCAGTGCTCGAGCGTGATGTCGGTGAACGGCGGCAGCCCGTACGGCAGCGGCGACTCGGCGGACAGCGGGTTGGACACGGAGGGGGCGGTCTCGGCGCTCATCGCCGTCCATCCTGCGCCGCCGCGCAGACCCGCGTACGCAGGTGGCCCGGAACCGATGCGGTTCCGGGCCACCCGGGTACGACGGTGACACCGCGGTCCCACCGGACCGCACCGCGACCACGTGCCGGCCCGGCGACGGCGGCTCCGCCGCCGGGACGGAGCCTCAGCGGCTGGCGGTGCGCTGGTAGAGGCGGACCGACAGCGGCACGAACACCGCGAGGATGACCGCCGTCCAGATCAGCGTGTAGAGCACCGGGTTCTGCAGCGGCCACGCGTCGGGCACCGGGTAGCCGGCGGGCACGTTGCCGAACAGCTCCCGCGCGGCCAGCGTCACCGACGAGACGGGGTTCCACTCGGCGAAGGTGCGCAGCACCGCCGGGAAGGTCTCCAGCGGCACGAACGTGTTGGCGATGAACGTCAGCGGGAAGATCACGATGAAGCTGGCGTTGTTCACCACCTCCGGCGTGCGGACCAGCAGCCCGACCACCGCCATCAGCCACGAGATCGCGTAGGCGAACACCAGCAGCACGAGGAACCCGCCCACCGCCTCGCCGATCGAGGAGTTGATCCGCCACCCGACCACCAGGCCGGTCAGCGCCATCACCGTGATCGAGATGACGTTGAGCCCGGAGTCGGCGATCGTGCGCCCGACCAGCACCGCCGACCGGGACATCGGCAGCGACCGGAACCGGTCGATCAGCCCCTTCTGCAGGTCCTCGGCGATGCTCGCGCCCGTGACGGTGGACCCGAAGACGACGGTCTGCGCGAAGATCCCCGGCAGCAGGAACTCCGCGTAGCTGATGCCCGGCGGCAGCCCGCCGATCGCGCCGCCGAACACGTAGCGGAACAGCACCACGAACATGATCGGCGACAGCGTCGCGAACACGATCAGGTCGGGCACCCGCTTGACCTTGATCAGGTTGCGCTTGGTGATGACGACGCTGTCGGACAGCGTCGCGGCCAGCGAGGTCATCGCACGCCTCCCGTGGGGACCGGCTCGGCCGGGGTCTCGTCGGTGGTGCCGGCGTCCGCGCTCCCGGCGGCCCTGTCGTCGGCGGCATGGCCGGTCAGCGCCAGGAACACGTCGTCGAGGTCCGGGCGGCGCAGCCCGACGTCGAAGATGTCGGCGGTGTGGCCGTCGAGCCGGCGCAGCGCGTCGGCCAGGACCTCCGCGCCACCGCTGACCGGGATGCTCAGCCGGCGCGCCTGCTCGTCGACGTGCGGCTCGTCCACCGCCAGCGGCCGCAGCCGCGCCACCATCTCCGGCAGGGCGCCCGCGTCGGTGACCGCGAACTCCAGCCGCTGCCCGCCGACCTGCGCCTTGAGCTCGTCGGCCGTGCCGCGCGCGATCGCCCGGCCGCGGTCGATGACCACCATCGAGTCGGCCAGCCGGTCGGCCTCCTCCAGGTACTGGGTGGTGAGCAGGATCGTCGTCCCGCCGCCGGCGAGGTCGGCGATGAACTCCCACATCGCCAGCCGGCTGCGCGGGTCGAGGCCGGTGGTGGGCTCGTCGAGGAAGAGCACCCGCGGCCGGGCGATGAGCGAGGCGGCGATGTCCAGCCGCCGGCGCATGCCCCCGGAGTAGGTCTTCGCCGGCCGGTTCGCGGCGTCGCTGAGGTCGAACCGCTCGAGCAGCTCCCCCGCCCGGACCCGCGACTCCCGCTTCCCCAGGCGGTACAGCCGGCCGACCATCTCCAGGTTCTCGAACCCGGTCAGGTACTCGTCGACCGCGGCGTACTGCCCGGTGAGCCCGATGACCGAGCGCACCCGGTCCGGCTCGCGGACGACGTCGACGCCGGCCACCTCCGCGCGCCCGCCGTCGGGCAGCAGCAGGGTGGTCAGGATGCGGACGACGGTGGTCTTCCCCGCGCCGTTCGGGCCCAGCAGGCCCAGCACCGTGCCTTCAGGGACGGCGAGGTCCACCCCCGCCAGTGCCGTGTTCGACCCGAAGCGCTTCTGCAGTCCCTCGACCAGGATCGCGTCGTTCATGACAGGGAAACTAGGTGTGAGCACCGACACTTCCCGAGCGCTTTTCGCGACCCGCGAACGAGCCGACGCCTGCTGTTCTCTCCCACGACACCTCTCCCTGTCCGACGGTCTCGGAGGACAGACCGCCGGACCAGGTGGGAGTCATCGGTGGCCCCCTGCAGGGGCCCGGCGCGAGCGTGCGAGGGGTGGGGGGCAGGGGGTCCTCCGTCAGGCCTCGGAGACGGCGAAACCGGCCTGCTCGAGCGCGCCGACGACGGTCCGCGCGTGGTCCGGGCCGCGGGTCTCGAGGACGACGAACACCTCGACCTGCCCGAGGTCCAGGCGGGTCGCCGTCCGCTCGTGCTCGACCTCGAGCACGTTCGCGCCGGCCTCGGCGAGGACGGCGAGCACCGCGGCCAGCGACCCCGGCCGGTCGGGCACGGCCAGCCGCAGCCGCAGGTACCGGCCGGCGGCGGCCATGCCGTGCTGGACGACCTTCATCATCAGCACCGGGTCGACGTTGCCGCCGGACACGACCGCGACCACCGGCGGGCGGAACGCCTCCGGCTCGGCCATCACGGCGGCGACCGCGGCCACCCCCGCCGGCTCCACGACCAGCTTGGCCCGCTCCAGGCAGAACAGCAGCGCGCGGGAGAGGTCCTCCTCCCCCACCGTGCGCACGTCGTCGACCAGGTCGCGGACGTGGGCGAGCGTGAGGTCGCTGGGCGCGCCGACGGCGATCCCGTCGGCCATCGTGGTGACCCCGGTCAGCGCCACCGGCCGCCCGGCGGCCAGCGACCCGGGGAACGCGGCGGCCCCGGCCGCCTGCACCGCCACGATGCGCGCCTCCGGCCGCCGGTCCCGCACCGCGGCGGCCACGCCGGACACCAGCCCGCCGCCGCCCGTGCAGACGACGACGGTGGCGACGTCCGGGCACTGCTCGAGGAGCTCCAGCCCGACCGTCCCCTGGCCGGCGATGACGTCGGGGTGGTCGAAGGGGTGGATGAACACCGCCCCGGTCGCCTCGGCGTGCTCGACGGCGGCCGCCAGCGCGGCGGTCAGGTCGGCCCCGACCAGCCGCGCGTCGGCGCCGTAGCCGCGGGTGGCGGCGACCTTGGGCAGCGGCGCGGACTCGGGCATGAACACCGTGGCGCGGACGCCGAGCATCCGGGCGGCCAGCGCCACCCCCTGCGCGTGGTTGCCGGCGCTGGCCGCGACCACCCCGCGGGCGCGCTCGTCGGCGGTCAGCCGGGACAGCCGCACGTAGGCGCCGCGGAACTTGAACGAGCCGGTGTGCTGCAGGTTCTCGCACTTGAGGTGCACCGGTCCGCCGACCCGCTCGGCCAGCGCCCGCGAGTGCTCCAGCGGCGTGCGCCGGGCGACCCCGTCGAGCAGCCCGGCGGCGGCGTCGACGTCGGCTCCGGTGACCAGCTCCGCTCCCATGCCGTGATCCTCGCAGGGCGGACGATCCCGTCCGGGCCGACGCAGCCGCTCCCGCATCCTCCCTGGTCGTCGTACCGTGGCTGAGGTGACGGACGTCGCCCCAGCGCAGACCCCACCCGCACCCACGACCCTCGGCGAGCTCCGTGCCAGCGGAGCCGTCGCCCGGCCGGTCAAGGCCGAGATCCGCGCCAACCTGCTCGCCCGCCTGGGCGCCGGCGAGCCCACCCTCCCGGGCATCGTCGGCTTCGAGGACACCGTCGTCCCCGAGGTCGAGCGGGCCCTCATCGCCGGCCACGACCTCGTCCTGCTGGGCGAGCGCGGGCAGGGCAAGACCCGCCTCATCCGCACCCTCGTCGGCCTGCTCGACGAGTGGACGCCGGTCCTCGTCGGCAGCGAGCTCAACGAGCACCCGCTGCACCCGATCAGCGTGTGGGCGCACCGCCAGATCGCCGAGCACGGCGACGACACCCCGGTCGGCTGGCTCCACCGCAGCGAGCGCTTCGGCGAGAAGCTGGCCACCCCCGACACCAGCGTGGGCGACCTCATCGGCGACGTCGACCCGATCAAGGTGGCCGAGGGCCGCACCCTGGGCGACCCGGAGACGGTCCACTACGGCCTGGTCCCGCGCACCAACCGCGGCATCTTCAGCGTCAACGAGCTGCCCGACCTCGCCGAGCGGATCCAGGTCGCGCTGCTCAACGTGCTCGAGGAGCGCGACATCCAGATCCGCGGCTACCGGGTGCGGCTGCCCCTGGACCTGCTGCTCGTGGCCAGCGCCAACCCGGAGGACTACACCAACCGCGGGCGGATCATCACCCCGCTCAAGGACCGCTTCGGCGCCGAGGTGCGCACCCACTACCCGATCGAGCTGGCCGACGAGATCCGGCTGCTCGAGCAGGAGGCGCGCACCAGCGGGCTGGGCGCGCCCAGCGGGCACGACGCGTTCGACGCCCCCGTCGTCCCCCAGCACCTGGTCGAGATCATCGCCCGGTTCACCCGGCTGGTCCGCGAGTCCAGCCACGTCGACCAGCGCTCCGGCGTCAGCGCCCGGTTCGCGATCGCCGGGCTGGAGACCGTCGCCGCCTCCGCCGTCCGCCGGGCCGCGATCGCCGGGGAGACCCGGCCGGTGGCCCGGGTGGTCGACCTGCCGGGCGTCGTCCCGGCCAGCCGCGGCAAGGTCGAGTTCGCCGACGCCGGCAGCGACCCCGACGACGACCGGGAGCTGGAGGTGCTGGAGCACCTGCTGCGGCAGGCGACCGCGCAGACCTTCCGGGCCCGCTGCGGCGGGCTGGACCTGACCGGCCTGCAGGAGCACTTCACCGGTGGCGAGACCGTCGAGTCCGGCGAGCTGGTGCCGGGCGCGGCGCTGCTGGGCCAGCTGGGCACCATCCCGCGGCTGGCCGAGCTGCTCGGCCGCCTCGGCGTGCCGGAGGGCGAGGAGTCCGCCGAGCAGGCGGCCGCCGCGGTCGAGTTCGCCCTCGAGGGGCTCTACCTCACCCGCCGGCTGGCCAAGGACACCGACGGCACCCGCACGGTGTACGGGGCCTGACGGTGGTCCGCCCACGCCCCGGCAAGGGGTACCGGTACGGCCGCTGGCGGGGCGGGCCGGACCCGCTGGCCCCGCCCTACGACCTGGGCAGCGCCGTCGACGAGATCGGCGACTCGGTGCTCGGCGGCAGCGGCGTCCGCGAGGCGCTGCGGGAGCTGCTGCGCCGCGGCATGGACGGCCGCCGCGGCCTCGACGAGCTGCGCCGCTCGGTGCGGGACCGGCTGCGGCAGGCCCGCACCGCCGGCCGGATGGACGGCACGCTGCAGGAGGTCCGCGAGCTGCTCGACCGGGCGCTCGCGGCCGAGCGCCGGGAGCTGTTCCCCGACCCCGACGACCTGGCCCGGCTCAAGGAGGCCGAGCTGGACGCGCTGCCGCAGGACACCGCGGGCGCCGTCCGCGCGCTCAAGGAGTACGACTGGGCCTCGCCCGAGGCCCGGCAGACCTACGACCATATCCAGGACCTGCTGCGGCGGGAGGTGCTCGACAGCTCCTTCGCCAACATGAAGCAGGCGCTGCAGAACGCCACCGAGCAGGACGTGCAGGCGGTCAAGGACATGGTCGCCGACCTGTCCCAGCTGGTGGACGCGCACAACCGCGGTGAGGACACCGAGGAGCGCTTCCGCGAGTTCATGGACAAGCACGGCCAGTTCTTCCCCGACGACCCGCAGTCGGTGGACGAGCTGATCGACTCCCTCGCCCGCCGCGCGGCCGCGCAGGAGCGCATGATGGCCGGCCTCTCGCCCGAGCAGCGGGCCGAGCTGGCCGACCTCATGGCGCAGACCATGTCCGACCTGGGTCTGGCCAGCGAGATGGCCCACCTGCAGGACGCGCTGCGCCAGGCCCGCCCCGACCTGCCGTGGGGCCAGCGCGGGCAGGTGCCCGACGGCGAGCAGGGCCTGGGCCTCGGCGACGCCACCAGCGCCGTCGCGGAGCTGGCCGACCTCGAGGCGCTGTCCAACCAGCTCTCGCAGGGCTACGCCGGCGCCTCGCTGGCCGACGTCGACGAGGAGCTGCTCGAGCAGGCGCTGGGCCGGGAGGCCGTCGACGACCTCGCGGCGCTGCGGCAGATGGAGCGCGAGCTGGAGCGGCAGGGCTACCTCAACCGCTCCGACGGCAAGCTGGAGCTCTCGCCGAAGGCGGTGCGCCGGCTGGGCGCCACCGCGCTGCGGCGGGTGTTCGCCAAGCTCGACGCCACCGGCCGCGGCGAGCACGACGTCGCCGACGCCGGCGCCGCCGGGGAGCTCACCGGCAGCTCGCGGGAGTGGCAGTTCGGCGACGAGCAGCCGCTCGACGTCGTCCGCACGGTGCGCAACGCGGTCCTGCGCACCGCCGGCGACCCCCACGCGGACGGCGAGCGCCGCGTCCGCATCGCCGTCGAGGACTTCGAGGTGGTCGAGACCGAGCGGCGCACCGGGGCCGCGGTCGCGCTGCTGGTCGACCTGTCCTACTCGATGGCGCTGCGCGGCACGTGGGGCGCGGCCAAGTCGACGGCGATGGCGCTGCACTCGCTGGTGACCACGCGGTTCCCGCAGGACGCGATCCAGATCATCGGGTTCTCGTCGGTGGCGCAGGTGCTCAAGCCCGAGACGCTGGCCGAGCTGTCGGTGGACACCCTGCAGGGCACCAACCTGCAGCACGGGCTGATCCTCGCCCGCCGGTTCCTGGCCCGGCACCGGGACGCCGAGCCGGTGGTCCTGGTGGTCACCGACGGGGAGCCGACGGCGCACCTGGAGGAGGACGGCACGCCGTACTTCTGCTGGCCACCGATGCCCGAGACGATCGCGCGGACCGTCGCCGAGGTGGAGCGGGTGGCCCGGTCCGGCGCGACGCTCAACGTGTTCGCGCTCGACCCCGAGCCGGGGCTGGTGCACTTCGTC
This sequence comes from Geodermatophilus sp. SYSU D01180, assembly GCF_054050415.1. Classification (NCBI taxonomy): domain Bacteria; kingdom Bacillati; phylum Actinomycetota; class Actinomycetes; order Geodermatophilales; family Geodermatophilaceae; genus Geodermatophilus; species Geodermatophilus sp. SYSU D01180. The sequence continues at coordinate 73,051 of NZ_JBJGZH010000013.1, forward strand.
CACGACATCACCGCGCGCGCCGGCGGCCGGGTCTTCACGCCCGACAGCGAGCGGCTCGGCGAGTACGTCGTCGCGGACTACCTGCGCACCCGCCGGGGCCGCCGGGCGCGCTGAGCCGGGCCGGGGAGGCAGTCCGTGCCCGGTTGGCGTGGGGTCGTGCCCCGACTCCTCCGCGCCGGCCTGCCCGCCGCGGCCGGCGCCCCGCTGGTCGGCTGCGGAGATGGGGACGGCGGCGGCGCCTCGGCGTCGCCGCCGTCATCCGCGGCGCCCGAGGCGGCGGCGTCCTGCGCCGTGACCGGAGGGCAGGGGCCGGCGCCGTCGCGCGTCGGCGCCCACCACGAGCGGGACTGCGGCTCCGGGGCCGCCCCCACGCGGTGACCGTCACGGTCGAGGAGGTCGGCCTCGACGTCGTCCTGCCGCTGCGCAGCGCCGTCCTGCGCGACGGCGGGCCGGCCGCGATGCCCGGCGACGACGACCCCGCGACCGTGCACCTCGCCGCCCGGACCGCCGACGGGCGGGTGGTCGGCGTCGTCCGGCTGTCCCCCGCGCCCTGCCCGTGGCAGCCGGCCCGGGCGCCGTGGCAGCTGCGCGGCATGGCCACCGCCCCGGCCGTGCGGGGCGCCGGGGCCGGCCGCGCGCTGGTCGCGGCGGGCCGGGAGCTGCTCGCCGCGCGGGGCGCGGACCTGCTGTGGTGCAACGCCCGCGTCCCCGCGGCCGGCTTCTACGAGCGGATGGGCTTCCGCGTGGTGACCGAGCCGTTCGACGTCGCGGGCATCGGCCCGCACGTCGGCATGCTCACCGCGCTCGGCCCTCGGGGAGCCGGAGCGGCTGGGCGCCGCTCGAGCTGATCCCGGGGATGCGCCCGGCGCGGAAGGCGTCGACGAACAGCCGGTGGTCCTCCTGCGTCTGCCGCGCGTAGGAGTGCGCGAAGTCGACCAGGTCGGCGACGAACTCCTCGCGCCGGCCGCCGACCATCGCCGACACCGCCTCCTCGGTCTGGAAGTCGACCAGCGTGTGGTCGCTGTCGACGTCGCCGACGCAGTGCATCTTCGCCGTCGCCCGGCCCAGCTGGGCCACGACCGGGGCGATCTCCTCGGGCTCGGTCAGGTCGTCCCAGTCCAGGTCCACCTCGTAGGGCGAGAGCTCCTGGACGACGAACCCCACGCCGTCGATCTCGGTGTGCCCGAGGAACTGCGAGGCGTTGGCCTGCAGCGCCCGCTGGCTGACCGCGGTGCGGTGCCCGTGGTGCTCGAAGTAGGAGCGGATCCGCTCGTCGCGGACGATCCGGCTGGGCGCGGCCACGTTGCCCTGCTTGAGCGACAGGACGACGTCGTTCTCCAGCGCCTGGTCGTAGCCCTCCAGCAGCACGTTGTAGGCGGGCAGGCCGGCGCTGCCGATGCCGAACCCACCGGTGCCGATGACGTCCTTGACGTCGTAGGCGACGTCGCGGCGGCGCACCGGCGGGACGACGGTCTCCCGCCAGCGGTCCAGCGCGGCGAGCACCCGGTCGCGCTCGGCGTCGTCGAGCCGGCGGGTGCGGCCGCCGTCGGCGAACCGCCGCCGGTAGTCCTCGACGACGGTCATCCGGTCCAGCAGCGAGGACCGGGTGCGGGTGGTCGTCTCCAGGATCGCCTGGCGGACGGCGCCCTCGGTGTTCGCGACCGTCAGCGCGAACGACCGGTCGTCGTCGGAGCGGCGGAACGCCTCCACCTGGTCCAGGTAGGCGCCGAGGTAGGTGCCGACCAGCTCGCCGATGACGTCGTCGCCGAGCGCCTTGCTCCACGCCAGCAGCGCGAAGCTGGCGGCGAACCGGCGCAGGTCCCAGGTGACCGAGCCGACGTAGGCCTCGTCGAAGTCGTTGACGTCGAACACGATCCGCCCGGCGCCGTCCATGTAGGTGCCGAAGTTCTCCGCGTGCAGGTCGCCCTGGATCCACACCCGGCTGGTCCGCTCGTCGCACCAGGGGTCCTCGAAGCGGTCCACGTCGGCGTAGAAGAGGCAGGCGCTGCCGCGGTAGAACGCGAAGGGGTCGGCGGCCATCTTGCGGAACTTGGTCCGGAAGGCGTCGGCGTCGGCGGCCATCAGCTCGGAGAAGGCCTCGACCAGGACGTCGACGATCAGCTGCGAGCGGTCACCGGGGGCTCCTCCGGAGGCCACCCGGTGGGGGGATTCGGGCACGGGGGGCACCGTAGAGGCCGACTAGCCTGCAGGACAGACGGTTGCGCGGCGCGACGAACGGGGGTGGCGGTGACGAGGGCGAGCAGGGCGCGACGGCTGGCGGCCGGCGCCGCCTACGGCGGCGGCGGGCTGGGCCTGGCCGGGGCCGGGCTGCTCGCCCTGCTGCGCCTCCAGGCCCTCGCGGCCCGCCGCCGGGTCGAGGCGCGGGCGTCGAAGCAGGACCCGCCGCCCGGCGACGGCGTCTACGGCCGGGGCCGCGGCAAGCCGATCGTGTTCACCGTGCTCGGCGACTCCAGCGCCGTCGGCCTGGGCGTCACGCGCGCCACCGAGACCCCGGGCGTGCTGCTCGCCGCCGCGCTGACCGAGCTCGCCGAGCGCCCCGTGCGGCTGGTCCGGCTGGCCGTCTCGGGCGCCGAGTCCTGCGAGCTGGACCCGCAGGTCGAGGCCGCGCTCGAGCAGCGGCCCGACGTCGCGCTGATCATGATCGGCGCCAACGACGTCACCACCCGCACCCGGCCGTCGGTGTCGGTGCGCCACCTGGCCGACGCGGTGCGGCGGCTGCGCGAGGCGGGCGCGCAGGTCGTCGTCGGCACCTGCCCCGACCTCGGGACGATCCGGCCGATCGGGCAGCCGCTGCGGCTGCTGGCCCGGCGGTGGAGCCGGCAGCTGGCCGCGGCGCAGACGATCGCCGTCGTCGAGGCCGGCGGTCGGACGGTGTCGCTCGGCTCGGTGCTCGGGCCGAGCTTCGCGCAGGACCGCTCGCTGTTCAGCGTCGACGAGTTCCACCCCAGCGCGGCCGGCTACGCGCAGGCCGCCGCGGTCATCCTCCCCGCGCTCGCCGACGCGATCGGCGTCTGGCCGGCCCGGGCCGAGCGCGGGCGCCTGCGCCGCACCTCGGTGCGCCCGGTGGCCCAGGCCGCGGCGCGGGCCGCCGGACGCCCGGGCACCGAGGTGCGGGCCACCGAGGTCCGCGGCTCGGGCACCGGGCCGCTGGGCCCCTGGGCGCGGCTGCTGCGCCGCCGGCCCAGCGAGCTGCCCACGCCCGAGGAGGCCGGCGAGGCCAGGGAGGCGTCGGTCGGCTGAGCGCCGGGTGACCCGCAACACAACGGCGCCCTGTTCCTGGCGCACCCGCGACCGGCCGCGTACCCGGGGGTAGTTTCCGGGGTGACCCGACACCCGGCACCCCCCGGCCGGGAGCACCTCACCGTGGAGGACCCCATGCCCGAAGCCGTCATCGTCGCGACCGCGCGCTCCCCCATCGGGCGTGCGTTCAAGGGGTCGCTCAAGGACCTGCGTCCCGACGACCTGACCGCCACCATCGTCCGCGCGGCGCTGGACAAGGTCCCCGCCCTGGACCCGACCGACATCGACGACCTGATCCTCGGCTGTGGTCTGCCCGGCGGCGAGCAGGGCCACAACATGGGCCGCGTCGTCAGCGTGCTCCTCGGCATGGACCACCTGCCGGGCACCACGATCACCCGCTACTGCTCGTCGTCGCTGCAGACGACCCGCATGGCCATGCACGCGATCAAGGCCGGCGAGGGCGACGTCTTCATCTCCGCCGGCGTCGAGATGGTCTCCCGCTTCGTGAAGGGCAACAGCGACTCGCTGCCCGACACCCACAACCCGGTCTTCACCGACGCCGAGGCGCGTGTGGCCAAGACCGCCGAGAGCGGCGCCGACTCGTGGACCGACCCGCGGGACAACGGCGAGATCCCCGACGTCTACATCGCCATGGGGCAGACCGCCGAGAACCTGGCGCTGCTCAAGGACGTCTCCCGCCAGGAGATGGACGAGTTCGCCGTCCGCAGCCAGAACCTGGCGGAGAAGGCGATCGCCGAGGGCTTCTGGGAGCGGGAGATCACCCCGGTCACCACCCCCGACGGCACCGTCGTCAGCAAGGACGACGGCCCGCGGCCCGGCACCACCCTCGAGGGCATCTCCGGCCTCAAGCCGGTCTTCCGCCCCGACGGCCGGGTCACCGCCGGCAACGCCTGCCCGCTCAACGACGGCGCCGCCGCGGTCGTCGTCATGAGCGACACCAAGGCCCGCGACCTCGGCCTCACCCCGCTGGCCCGCATCGTCTCCACCGCGGTCACCGGGCTGTCGCCGGAGATCATGGGCTACGGCCCGGTCGACGCCTCGAAGCTCGCGCTGCAGCGGGCGGGCATGACCATCGACGACATCGACCTCGTCGAGATCAACGAGGCCTTCGCCGCGCAGGTCATCCCGAGCTACCGGGACCTGGGCATCGACATCGACAAGCTGAACGTGCACGGCGGCGCGATCGCCGTCGGCCACCCCTTCGGCATGACCGGCGCCCGCATCACCGGCACGCTGCTCAACGGCCTGCAGACGAAGGACGGCACCTTCGGCCTGGAGACCATGTGCGTCGGCGGCGGCATGGGCATGGCGATGGTGCTGGAGCGCCTCTCCTGACCTGAGCTCCCGGCACGCCGCGGCGGCCCGGTCCCCTGGCGGGGACCGGGCCGCCGCCGTCTCCGGGGACGGGATCAGCCGCGCAGCGGCCGGAACGCCGCGCGGACCTCGGCCGCGAACAGCTCGGGCTCCTCCCAGGCGGCGAAGTGCCCGCCGCGGTCGACCTCGTTGAAGTAGGTGAGGGTCGGGTAGCTCTGCTCGGCCCAGCTGCGCGGTGTCCGCCAGATCTCACCGGGGAACGTGGTGAAGCCGACCGGGACCGAGACCTCCGGTCGGGGCCGGTCCGCCGCGGCCGCCCGGGCGGCCACTCCGAAGTCCTCCCAGTAGGACCGGGCGGCGGAGGCGCCGGTGCCGGTCAGCCAGTACGTCGTGATGTTGTCGAGCAGGTGGTCCCGCGTGAGGTTGCCCGCGGGCTGCCCGTCCACGAAGGCGCGGGCGATCTTGTAGTAGCTGTCGGTGTCGTGGTCGAGCATCCAGGCGGCCAGGGCGACGGGTGAGTCCAGGAGGGCGTACCCGATCGTCTGCGGCCGGGTGGCCTGCTGCAGGAAGTACGAGAAGCCGCTCGCCTGGAACGTCGCGATCGCGTCGAGCGCCGCACGCTCCTCGGCGGTGTCGCCGGGCAGCGGGCCCGCCAGTGCGGTGACGAGCAGGTTGAGGTGGATGCCGAGCAGGCCCTCGGGAGCCTGGCGGCCCATCGCGTCGGTCACGCCGGCGCCCACGTCGCCGCCCTGTGCGACGTAGCGGGTGTAGCCGAGGCGGCGCATCAGCTCCGCCCAGGCCCGTCCGACGTGGGGGGAGTCCCACCCGAGCTCCCGCGGCTCGGCGGAGAAGCCGTAGCCGGGCAGGGACGGCAGCACGAGGTGGAAGGCGTCCTCGGCGCGGCCACCGTGCGCCGTCGGGTCGGTGAGCGGGCCGACGGTCTCGAGCAGCTCGACGACCGAGCCCGGCCAGCCGTGCGTCATGACCAGCGGCAGCGCGTCCTCGTGCGGCGAGCGCACGTGCAGGAAGTGGATCTCCACCCCGTCGATCTCGGTCGTGAACTGCGGGAGCGCGTTGATCCGCACCTCGCACGCGCGCCAGTCGTAGTCGGTGAGCCAGTGGCGCACGAGGGCCTGCACCGTCGCGAGCTGCACGCCCTGCGAGCGGTCCCCGACCAGCTCCGCGGAGGGCCAGCGGGTGCCGGCGATGCGCCGGCGCAGGTCGAGCAGCTCCGCCTCGGGGACGGCGATGCGGAACGGGCGGATGGCGGTGGGATCGGTCCCGGCGGCGGTCCGGGGCTGGGGCACGGCCCCGGGGACGGAGACGGTGGTCGGGTCGGTGGGAGCGGACATCCGGACCTCCTGGCGCGGGCTGGGGGCGGACCCGCTCGCGGGCCCTCCACCGACCCCAGCGGTGGCCTCCCGGCGGCACATCGTCCGTGGCGGACGATCCGGCGTCCGGGCCCGGAGACGCCGGTGGCCCGGCCCCCGAGGGGGACCGGGCCACCGGTGGGTGGTGCGGGTCAGTTGTCCTGGAAGTAGGACAGCAGCCGCAGGATCTCCAGGTACAGCCAGACGATCGTGACGAGCAGGCCGAAGGCGACGTACCAGGCGAACTTGGCCGGGGCGCCGCGGCGGATCGCCTGGTCGGCCATGTCGAAGTCGAGCAGCAGCGAGAAGGCCGCCACACCGATCACGACGAGGCTGAAGACGATGGCCAGCGGGCCGCCGTCACGCAGGCCCAGGCCGCCCGGGACGAAGAACGACGCGATCAGGTTGACCAGGACCAGGGCCAGGACGCCGAACAGGGCGCCGACGATCCAGCGGGTCAGCTTGGGGGTGACCCGGATGGCGCCGGTCTTGTAGACGACGAGCATGCCGGCGAAGACACCGAAGGTGCCGATCACCGCCTGGACGACGATCCCGGGGTAGACCGAGTTGAAGGCCTCGCTGATGGCGCCGAGCGCGACACCGTAGAGCGCGCCGTAGGCCAGGGTCGCCGCCGGGTTGGCGATCTGCTTGAAGCTGATCACCAGGCCCAGGACGAAGGCCACGAGCACCGCGGGCAGCGCCAGGCCCCACGCGGCCTGGCCGGGCAGCGCCCAGACGGCGGCCGCGGCCAGGACGGTGACCAGGAACGACAGGCCCGTCTTCTGGACGACGTCGTCCATCGTCATGTAGCGGGTGGCCGGCGGGCCGTACGGGCCGGCGGGGGCCGGGGCACCGTAGCCCTGCGGCGCGCCGTAGCCCTGCGGGGCGCCGTAACCCTGGGGCGCGCCGTACTGCTGCCCGTAGGGCTGGCCGTACTGCTGCTGACCGGGAGCGGCGTAGCCCTGCTGGCCGTACTGCTGGCCGGAGCCGGGAGCGCCGTAGCCCTGGCCGTACGGCTGGCCACCGCCGGACGCGGCGTTGGCGAAGCCCCGGCCGAAGACCGGGTTGGAGCTGGGCATCGTCATCTCCTCGAGGTGACTGGTCGGTCGGTGGGCTGCTACCTCGCACCCCACTCGGTTCCTACAACGCCGCAGGTGGCCTGCGCGTTCCTGACCCTGCCAGTACCCCCGACCGGGTGGGAAGACGCGCCGGGGGCGCGACACCGTGCGGTGCCGCGCCCCCGGGTCGTGCTGGGGAGGTGGAGGTCAGATCTCGTCCCCGCCGTGACCGTGGTCGTGGTCGTGGTCCGGCGAGAGGCCGCCGCCGCCGGCCTTCTGCTCCGGGGTCACCCGGAACTGGCGGTCGGTCGGGTCCTCCTCGAACGTGCCACCCGGCACCGGCTGGCCGGCCACGCCGTTCACACGGGACGTGTCGTAGCCCAGCGTCAGCACCGAGTAGGCGATGGCGTCGGAGTTCGTCTCCAGCGCCTTCGGGTCGACGTTGTCGATCGTGTCCCCGACCTGGTGGTAGTTGCGGTCGTAGGCGACCCCGGCCGTCCCGCCGTACAGCGGCACCTGGTACGCCTGCTTCTCGACCTCGGCGCCGGTGAACAGGCCTCCGGAGGGGATCTCCGCCTCGATGAACGCCTGGTAGTCGCTGCGGCCGCTGAACTCGCTGCCCTCGTACCACAGGCCCTGCGCCTCGAAGTAGTCCTCGAGGACGTACTCGATCTGGGCCGAGCCGTCGGGGACCTCCACCGGCGCCTCGAAGTCCGACTGGTCGCCGTCGTAGATGAACCGGGCGAAGTTCGGCGAGCCGACCATGTCGAAGTTCAGGTACAGGCCGATCCGGTCCCTCTCGGACTGCGTCAGGCTGGTCACGTAGTGCTCGGAGCCGAGCAGGCCGAGCTCCTCGGCACCCCACCAGGCGAACCGGATGGTGTTCGCCGGCTTGACCTTGGTGATGTTCTCGGCGACCTCGAGGATGGCCGCGCTGCCGGAGCCGTTGTCGTTGATGCCCGGGCCCGCGAGCACGGAGTCGAGGTGGGCGCCGGCCATGACGACGTTGTCCGACGTGCGGCCGGGCAGCTCGGCGACGACGTTGTAGGTGTCGCGGATCTCGCTCTCCGCGTCGATGGTCAGGTCGACGGTCGTGCCCGCGGCGGCGAGCTCCTGGCCCAGGGCCGTGGGGACGCCGATGACCGGGATGCCGATGCCCGGGGCGCCCAGGGTGCCGTTGAGAGGGCCGCCCGTGTTGTTGAAGACGATGACCGCGGAGGCCCCGGCGGCCTCGGCGTTGTCCGCCTTGACGGCGAAGGCGCAGCCGCCCCGCTGGACGAGGGCCACCGTGCCTGCTGCGAAGCCGGTGAAGTCAGCGGCCTCGCAGCCGCTGCCGAGTCCCGTGCCGGCGAGGTCGACCGGGGTGACGACGCCGTTGTCGACCGTGCCGGGGCCGGTGTAGGTCATCGGCGCGTAGTCGGTGCCCACCGTGTACGTCGTCGCGGTCGGCGTGACGCGGCTGAACGAGCTCTCGCCCAGCCGGAAGAACGGGAACTCGAACCGCTGGACGTCGACGGTGTACCCGACGGCCTCCAGTCGGTCCTCGACGTAGGCCACAGAGGCGTCGTAGCCCGAGGTGCCCGAGGCGCGGTTGCCGCCGTTGGCGTCCGCGATGTCCTGGAACGCCTCGAGGTGCTCCGTGACGCCCTCGAGCGTGACGCACTCGGTCAGCTTGGCGACGGTGTTGTTGTTGCGGGTCTCGCAGCCGCCGGCGGCACCGGCGGGCAGCGCAGCGACCACGCTCCCGGCCAGCGCGAGCGCGCCGGCGCTGCCGATCACGGCGAGCCGTGACCGGCGGGACGGGTGGGCCTGGGTCATGGACGACTTCCCCTCGACGTCGGGTGTGAGCTCCGTTGCTCACGGGGTGTCACCCTGCCAACACGGTCACGGGGGACGTCAAGCCCTGGATTTCTTCTCGGTCCTGCGGTAAGAGGCCGGAAGAACTGCAGGTCCGGACGGTGCCCCCGGTGGGACTCGAACCCACACTGCGACCCTTTTAAGGGGCCTGCCTCTGCCGATTGGGCCACGGGGGCGGGCGCGCGGCGGGCGGCTGCCCGGCGCCGCCCAGCCTAGGGTGGCCCTCCCGCCGCGCTCCGGCTCAGCCGGTCCCGGCGAGCTCCGTGGCCCGGGACAGGACGGCGTCCAGCATCGGCTCGGTCAGCCGGCCGGTGAAGGTGTTCTGCTGGCTGACGTGGTAGCTGCCGAGCAGGGTCAGCGGCCCGCGCGGCCCCTCCAGTGCCACCTCCACGCCGTGCCCGAACGCCGGCCGCGGGCGGGGCAGCGCGTACCCCGCCTCGGCGATGACCGGCCACAGCGCCGTCCAACCGAACCCGCCGAGGACGACGACCACCCGCAGGTCGGGCAGCAGCGCCAGCTCGCGGGCCAGCCACGGCGAGCACGTGTCGCGCTCGGCCGGCGTCGGCGCGTTGTCCGGGGGTGCGCAGCGGACCGCCGCGGCCACCCGCACGCCGGTGAGCTCCAGGCCGTCCCCGACGTGCGTCGACGTCGGCTGGCTGGCCAGGCCCGCCCGCCACAGCGCGGCGAAGATCCAGTCGCCGCTGCGGTCGCCGGTGAAGACCCGCCCGGTGCGGTTGCCGCCGTGCGCGGCCGGCGCCAGCCCGACGACGGCGATCCGCGCGTCGGCGGGGCCCAGGCCGGGCACCGGGCGGCCCCAGTAGTCCTGGTCGCGGAAGGAGGCCCGCTTGACCCGGGCGACCTCCTCGCGCCAGGTCACCAGCCGCGGGCAGGCGCGGCAGCCGGAGACGCGGGCGTCCAGGACGGCGAGGTCGCGGGCCGCACGCGCCGACCGGGCGACCCCCGCCGGCGACCGCGTGACCGGGAACCCCTGCGCGTCGACCGCCACGCGCCCAGTGGACCACCCGCCCGGGGACGCGCGGGCCGCGGGGGCGACAGGCATGATCACCCCATGGCCCGCAAGCAGAAGGCGCCGCTGACCTGGAAGCTCCTCGGCACGGGGACGGCCACCGTGTCGGGGATCGCCGTCCGCAAGCTCACCGACGCCGCCTGGTACGCGGCCCGCGGCACGACCCCGCCGAAGAACCCGGCCGCGCCGGGCGTCTCCTGGCCGGACGCGCTGGCCTGGGCCGCGTTCTCCGGGCTGGCGGTCGCGGCCGGCCGGCTGCTGGCCGCTCGCGGCGCGGCCACGGCCTACCAGCAGCTGACCGGCAAGCTCCCGCCCGGCGTCAACGAGGCCGGCTGACGCTCACCCCCGGGCGAGCCGCAGCGCGATGCCGTCGAGGATGTCGTGCTCGCTGACGACGACCTCGTCGAGCGCGAACGCGTCCATGACCACCCGCAGCACCAGCGCGCCGGCGCCGATGACGTCGACCCGCCCCGGGTGCATGACGGGGTGGGCCGCCCGGCGCTCGCGGGTGGCGGTGAGCAACCCGGCGGTGACCGAGCGGACCGCCGAGACCGGGATCCGCGAGCCGTGGATGGCCTCGGCGTCGTAGGCGGGCAGCCGCAGCGCGAGCGCGGCCACCGTGGTCACCGAGCCGGCCAGGCCGACCAGCGTGACCGCCTCCTCCACCGGCACCGCCGCGGCCACCTCCGCCAGCGCCGCGCGGATGTCGGCCTCGCTGGCGCCGATCTCGTCCGCCGTCGGCGGGTCGCCGTGCAGGTGCCGCTCGGTCAGCCGCACGCAGCCGACGTCGACGGAGCGGGCGGCGCGCACCCCGGCGGCGTCGCCGAGGACGAACTCCGTCGACCCGCCGCCGATGTCGACCACCAGGTAGGGCGGGCGCGGCGGCGGGCCGCCGTGCGCGGCGGCCGCGGCGGCAAGGGAGGCGGTGGCACCGAGGAAGGACAGCCGCGCCTCCTCGTCGCCCGGGACGACGTCCGGCGCCCGGCCGAGGGTGGCCAGCACCATCGCCTCGAAGTCCTCGCGGTTGGCGGCGTCGCGGGTGGCGCTGGTGGCCACCATCCGCACCGCGGTGGCGCCGAGGTCGCGGGCCTGCGCGGCGTACTCGGCGAGCACCACGCGGGTGCGTTCGATCGCCTCGGGCGCGAGCCGGCCGGTGGCGTCCACGCCCTGGCCCAGCCGCACGACCTCCATGCGGCGCAGCAGGTCGGTGTGCGCGCCCTCGGGCGGCACGTCGGCGACCAGCAGGCGGATGGAGTTGGTGCCGCAGTCGATCGCGGCCACCCGGGTCACGGCCGCTCCTCCGGCTGGGCGCAGGGGCCGGCGACCCACCACTCCCCCATCCCGGCCACCGCGCGGTCGCCGATCGGGTTGACGCCGGGCCCCGCGGCCAGCGCGTGGCCGGCCAGGGCGTGCAGGCACTTGACCCGGTCGGGCATGCCGCCGGCGGTGTTGCGGGTGGGCAGCTCGTCGAGCGCGTCGCGCTCGGCCAGGTAGGCCTCGTGCGCGGCCCGGTAGGCCGCGGCGAGACCGGCGTCGGTGCCGAGGTCGTCCTGCCACTCGCGCATGCGCCCGGTGGACTCCAGCCGGCTCGCGGCCGCCGACGCCCGCGGGCAGGTCAGGTAGTACAGCGTGGGGAACGGCGTGCCGTCCTCCAGCCGCGGCGAGGTCTGGACGACGTCGGGCTGTCCGCACGGGCAGCGGTGCGCGACCGCCCGCACGGCGCGTGGCGGCCGGCCCAGCTGCCGGGCGACGACCTCGCGCTCCTCCGGCGTGATCGGCTCGTGCACCCGGCGTCCCGGGGTGGTCGGGGTGGTCACCAGGGAAGTCTGCGGCAGCCGGTCGGCGGGCCCGACGGCGCCCCTCAGCCGTCGGCGTCGGCCACCGAGCCGAGCAACTCCTCGTACCAGGGCCGCGGCGCGGCGTCGACGGCGTCGGGCAGCGTGCCGGCGTCGCCCTCGGCCGCCTCGCCGTCGACCACGACGACCAGCCGGTCGCCGGGCAGCACGTAGGCCAGCCGCTCGCGGGCCTCGCGGGCGGTCCACGCCGGGTCGGCCTGGCGCTCGAGCTCGGCCTGCAGCTCGGCGATGCGCTCGTCGTAGGCGGTGCTCTCCGCGGCCAGCCGGGCGATCTCGGCGCGGCCGTCCAGCCACTGCCGGACCGGCCCGGCCAGGGTCAGCGACAGCAGCAGGAGCAGCCCGACGAACACCACGGTCCGGCCGGTGAACAGCGGCCGGCGCGCCGCCGCGGGACGCGCGGGCGTCCGCGGCGGCGTGCGCCGGCCGGGGCGGCGGGCCTCGGGACGACTGCCGGCGCCCGACCGCGTCCCGGCCGGGACCGGCCGGGACGCGGCGTGCGACAGCGGGCGGCCGGTCGAGCGCCGCCGCCCCGAACCGGCGCTCATCGGGTCAGGAGGTCCGCAGGCGCGGGAAGGCCGCCGCGCCGGCGTAGCGCGCGGCGTCGTCGAGCTCCTCCTCGATGCGCAGCAGCTGGTTGTACTTGGCCACCCGCTCGCTGCGCGCCGGGGCACCGGTCTTGATCTGCCCGCAGTCGGTGGCGACGGCGAGGTCGGCGATCGTGGTGTCCTCGGTCTCGCCGGAGCGGTGGCTCATCATGCAGCGGTAGCCGTTGCGGTGCGCCAGGTTCACGGCGTCGAGGGTCTCGGTGAGCGTGCCGATCTGGTTGACCTTCACCAGCAGCGCGTTCGCGGCCTTCCGCTCGATCCCGTCGGCGAGGCGGGCCGGGTTGGTGACGAACAGGTCGTCGCCGACCAGCTGCACGCGCTCGCCGAGCGCGGCGGTCAGCGCGATCCAGCCGTCCCAGTCCTCCTCCGACAGCGGGTCCTCGATCGAGACGATCGGGTAGGCGTCGACCAGCTCGCGGTAGTAGTCGGTGAGGAACTCCGCCGACCGGGTCTGGCCCTCGAACTCGTAGCCGCCGTCGCTGTGGAACTCGGTGGCGGCCACGTCGAGCGCGAGCCCGATGTCGGTGCCGAGCGCGTAGCCGGCCTTCTCCACCGCCTCGGCGATGAGGTCGAGCGCGGCGCGGTTGGTCGGCAGGTCGGGGGCGAAGCCGCCCTCGTCGCCGAGGCCGGTGGACAGGCCCCGGCCCTTCAGCACCGACTTCAGCGCGTGGTAGGTCTCCGTGCCGACGGCGAGGGCCTCGGCGAAGGTCGCCGCGCCGATCGGGGCGATCATGAACTCCTGCACGTCGACGTTGCTGTCGGCGTGGGCGCCGCCGTTGAGGATGTTCATCATCGGCACCGGCAGCAGGTGCGACGACGGCCCGCCCACGTAGCGGAACAGCGGCAGGCCGGTGGACTCGGCGGCGGCGCGGGCGACGGCGAGGCTGACGCCGAGGATCGCGTTGGCGCCCAGCCGCGACTTGTCCGGCGTGCCGTCGAGGTCGAGCAGGCGCTGGTCGACCAGCCGCTGCTCGGTGGCCTCGTAGCCGACCAGCTCGGGGCCGATGACGTCGAGGACGCCGTCGACGGCCCGGGTGACGCCCTTGCCGCCGTAGCGGTCGCCGCCGTCGCGCAGCTCCACCGCCTCGAAGGCGCCGGTGGAGGCGCCGCTCGGGACCGCGGCGCGCGCGATCGTCCCGTCGTCGAGGGCGACCTCGACCTCCACGGTGGGGTTACCGCGCGAGTCCAGGATCTCCCGCGCGCCTACGGCATCGATGCTCGGCACGGGCAGCAGCCTAGCGAGGTGGGCGGGGCTCCCCCGGGACGCGTGGTCCCGGGACTCCTGTCACGGAGCGGTCACGGTGCGGCCTCGGCGGAACCGATCCGGCGATAACCTCCTCGTGGGCGGCGTCTCCCCACGTCCGCGCCGTCGGAGGACCCGATGACCGAGCGCCAGCAGCAGCGACCCCCCAGGCACGGCGCCGGAGCCGCGCCGCCCCCACCTCCCGAGGACGCGGACGACGGGACGGGTCCGTCGATCCTCGGGTTCCCGCCGGATCCCGCCGAGGACGACGTCGAGGACGTGGAGTCGGTCCCGGACCGCGCGGAGGTGGCCGGGGTGGCGCTCGGCCCCGGACCGCTGGTCTACGTGCGGCACCCCGATCTCGTCGGCGGGGTGCTCCTGCTACTGGCCGGCGTGGCCGACGCGGCGAGCGTGTGGCTGCCGTGGGACCGGGACGAGGCGACCACCGGGCTGCACCTGGTGGCGCGGTCCGTCGGCGCGGCCCGCGAGGGGGTCGCCGAGCTCGCGCGCACCGGCCTGTGGCAGCCGGCGGCGGTGGCGGCGGGCGGCGCCGTGCTCGTCGTCCTCGGGCTGCTGCTGCTCCGTCCCGCGCGCGGCCACCGGGTGTCCGGGGTGCTGGCGCTGGCGGTCGCGCTGGCCGTGGCCGCCGCGGTCGTCGCCCGGCTGGTGGACGCCGGCTGGGACGTGTACCGGCTCGGGCCCGGCGTCTGGTGCGCCGTCGCGGTCGCCGGGCTGGGCGTGCTCGGCGCGCTGAAGGCCATGCTCACCGCGCCGCGGGTCACCACCGCGCCGGCGGGGCAGCTCCTCGTCAGCTAGGGCCGGCCGACGCCGCCGATGCCGCCGGCCGCGTCGAGCTCGGCGGTGCCGTTCTCTTCGCGCTGCGTCACCACCGGCTCCAGCGCCTCACCCGTGGAAGACGGTGCACGCCCCGATGGGGTGAGGCGTCATCCCGGACCGGGGTCCCCCGAGCCCGCCCCGCCGCACACTCGGCCAGCACCCGCAGGTCCGCGGGTGCGCGAGGAGGGGGACCTGCGTGACCGCCAGCCCGACGCTCGAGCGGCTCGACGTTGTTGACGTCCGGGCCGACGAGCCTCAGGTGCACGCCGTCAGGCTCGACGCGGTGACCGCGCCGGGGACCGTCCTGTCCCGCGAGCCCTACGTCACCGTCCTCGTGCCCGCGCACGACGAGGCCGATCAGATCGCCGCCACTCTCGATGGCCTGCGCCGGCAGACGCTCCCACCGGCGCGCGTGGTCGTCGTCGCGGACAACTGCTCCGACGAGACCGTGGCGATCGCCCGGGCGGCGGGTGCCGAGGTGTTCGAGACCGTCGGCAACACCGACAAGAAGGCCGGCGCGCTCAACCAGGCGTGGTCGCTGCGCTTCCGACGGGTGGCCGCGGGCGAGCGCCGCGGAGAGGAACGCCGGGCGGCCGACCGACGGACCCACACCAGCGACACCGCCGGGCCCGAGCGTCGCACGGGCAGCCGACGTGCAGCAGGCGACCGCAGGAACGGCGTGGATGACCGCCGCGCTGCACCCACCGGCCGGCCCGACGCCGCCGACGACGATCTGGTGCTCGTCCAGGACGCCGACTCCTCACTGGACGGGGGCTTCCTCGAGGGGGCCGCGCACCACGTGCTGAAGGACGACCGGATGGGCGCGGTGGGCGGCACGTTCCGCGGCGACCCCGGCGGCGGCCTCGTCGGGCACCTGCAGCGCAACGAGTACGCCCGCTACGCCCGTGACGTGCGCCGACTGCAGGGGAAGTGCCTCGTGGTCACCGGCACCGCGGCGATGTTCCGCGCGGCCACGCTGCGCCGGATCTCCGAGGCGCGCCGGGACGGCCGGGTCCCGCGCGGCGACGGCCGCGGCGGCATCTACGACACCACCGTCCTCACCGAGGACAACGAACTGACCTTCGCGATCCTGCACCTGGGTTACCAGGTGCTCAGTCCGAAGGAGTGCACGCTCACCACCGAGGTCATGCCGACCTGGCGGGCGCTGTGGAACCAGCGGCTGCGATGGAAGCGCGGCGCGATCGAGAACTGCGTCCAGTACGGGGTCACCCGCGTCACCTGGCGCTACTGGGGCCGGCAGCTACTGACCCTCGCTGGCGTCGTGGTGACCTTCCTCTACCTCGGGTCGGTGGCCGCGGCGATGGTCAGCACCGGCCACCTCAACGTGCAGCCGTTCTGGCTCGCGGTCACCGGGATCTTCGTCGTCGAGCGGGTCGTCACGGTCCGCGACCGCGGTTGGAGACACATGCTGGCAGCGGCGACGATGTACGAACTCCTCTACGACGTCTTCCTCCAGCTCGTCCACGCCAAGGCCTACCTCGACGCAGCACTCCGGCGTGAGAGGAGGTGGTGAAGATCTACGACAACCCGGCAGCTCCACTCGCAGCGGGCGGCACCGGCTCGGTGCTCGCCTACACCGGCTTCGGGAGCATCTGGCTGGCTCTCGCGGCCTTCGCGATGATCGCGGTCGGCACGGCGCTTCTGCGCATCGTCCCGCGCAAGCAGAGGTGATCCCCGGGACCCGGTGGCGACGGCGACACCGGGTCCCGGCACCTCAGTGCCGCTCCCGGCGCACGGCTTCGGCGTCGAGCTCGCCGGCGTAGCGGCGGACCGCCTCGCGCAGCGCGTCCTCGGCGTCCCAGCCGCGCTGCGCGGCCGCGGCGACGACGGCCAGCAGCCGCTCGCCCAGCTCCTCCGGCGACGTCGAGCCCAGCTCGGCCGGCTCCGGCGTCGGGAGCCCGGCCCGCGCGGCCCGCCGCACCAGCGCCGTCGCCCACGCGGTGGCCGGCTGCGAGCGCGAGACGCCCTCGGTGGGCGAGCGCCGCTGCTTCTCCGCCTTCTTGATCTCCTCCCAGCCCGCCTCGACGCCGGCGACGTCGCGGGGGCCGGCGTCGCCGAAGACGTGCGGGTGCCGGCGGACCAGCTTCTCGACCAGCTCGCGGGCCACGTCGTCGACGTCGAACCGCCGGTCCGGGCCGGCCTCGGCGGCGACGCGGGCGTGGAAGACGACCTGCAGCAGCACGTCGCCGAGCTCCTCGCGCATGGCGACCGGGTCGTCGTCGACGATGGCGTCGTAGGCCTCGTGCGCCTCCTCGAGCAGGTAGCCGCGCAGCGAGGAGTGCGTCTGCTCGGCGTCCCAGGGGCAGCCGCCGGGCGAGCGCAGCCGGTCCATCACCGCGACGACGTCGAGCAGGTGGGCGCCGGGCGGCTCGGGGGCACCGTCGACGACCGGCCGCCCGGCCACCTCCTCCCCCGGGGCTGCCAGGCAGGCGACGTCGCCGTCCAGGCCGGCCGCGTCGGCGGCGTCGGCGACCTGCCACCCGGCGGCGCGCAGCGCGTCCGCGGTGGCCGCGGCGCCGGGCAGCGCCGCGATCCGGCGCCCGGCCAGCGCGGCCCAGCCGGCCGGCCCGAGCAGGCCGGGCAGCCGCGGGCTGACCGTGACGACGACGGCCGGGGGCACCGGGTCAGCCCTCGCCGGTGGTGGGGGCGGCGGCGCCGGCGTCGTCGAGCAGGTCGACGACGCCGCCCTCGGCCTCCTGCACCACGTCCTGGTCGCCGAACTCGCCGTAGCGCGGGTTGACGGTGACGCCGACGTCGTCACGGACCTCGTCGACCACCGCCGCCCCGGCCTCCTCGGCGCCCTGCGCGGCCTCGTCCTCCAGCTGCGGGCGGACCTCCTCGAACGACGGCGTCGTCCGCTGCCCGACGAAGGCGACCACCACGCCCGGCACGTCGCCGACGGTGACGCTGAAGCCGGTGTTCGGCGGGGCGGCGGCCACGCCCTCGGCCAGCGGCGCGGGGACGTCGGCGGTGCCGGTCGGCTGCAGCGCGGGCAGGGTGATCTCGCCCGGGTACCGGGCCGCGACCGCCGGGTACGTGGCCGGCGCGGCGGCCAGCTCGGCGACGACGGCGTCGGCGGTGGCCTGGTCCGGGACGACGAAATAGCCGAGCTCCACCTGCTCCAGGCCGGCGCGGACCTCCTCGTACCGGGCACGCAGCGCGGCCTCGTCGGTCCCGGGGTCCTCCCCGGCGGCGACGCCGAGCTCCCGGCGCAGCAGCTGCTGGCGGGCGCTCTCCTGGATGTCCTCGCGCGAGTAGCCCTGCGAGGCGGCCTGCGCGTACAGCTCCTCCTCGTCGCGGCCGGCCAGTGCCGTCTCGATGAACTCGCCGACCTGGGCGTCGGTGACCTCGACGTCGCTGCGCCCGGCCGCCTCGGCGTAGAGCTCCTCGCGCACGAGCAGGGTGAGCACCTGGCGGGTGTAGTCCGCGCCGCCGCCCCCGACGGCCTCGGCGATCGCGGGGTCGGCCAGCCGCTCGTCGACGGCGGACTGCAGCTCGGCCACGGTCACCTGCTCGTCCCCGACGTAGGCGGCGACGGTCGGCGAGGTCCGGCAGCCGGTCACCGTGACGGCGGCGGCCACGAGCCCGAGGGCGACGGCGGCGGGACGGCGGGTGCGCACCCGGGCAGGCTGCCACAACACGTGTGGCGCCCGTCGCAGGCGGCGCCTCAGGCGGCGACCGGCTGGTCGACGACCGCCTTCAGCAGCGAGTGCAGGTGCTCGAGCAGCGCGACGTCGCGCAGGGGGGTGCGCCGGTCGGGGCCGACCGGGACCTTGAGCGACACCGTCTGGACGGCGGACTTGTACGTGGCGCCGTCGGCCAGCCGGGCCAGCCGCATCTGCTGCGACTCCCGCAGCGGCACCGGCGACACCCGGATCGCGCGGCCCTGCAGCGACACCTCGGTGATGCCCAGCGCCCGCATCGCGGCGCGGAAGCGGGCGACCGCGAGCAGGTTGAGCACCGGCGCCGGCGGGGCGCCGTACCGGTCGGTGAGCTCGTCGAGCACCGCCTGCGCCTGGTCGTCGTCCTGCACCGAGGCGACCTTGCGGTAGGCCTCCATGCGCAGCCGCTCGCCGGGCACGTAGTCGTGCGGCAGGTGCGCGTCGACCGGCAGGTCCACCCGCACCTCGAGCGGCTCGGCCGGCGCCTCCTCGCCGCCGACCTGCGCCTTGTAGTCGGCCACCGCCTCGCCGACCAGCCGCACGTAGAGGTCGAAGCCGACCCCGGCGATGTGCCCGGACTGCTCGCCGCCGAGCAGGTTGCCCGCGCCGCGGATCTCCAGGTCCTTCATCGCCACGGCCATGCCGGCGCCGAGGTCGGTGTTGTGCGCGATCGTCGTCAGCCGGTCGACCGAGGTCTCGGTCAGCGGCCGCGAGGGGTCGTAGGTGAAGTAGGCGTAGGCGCGCTCACGGCCACGGCCCACGCGGCCGCGGATCTGGTGCAGCTGGGACAGGCCGAAGGTGTCGGCGCGGTCGACGATCAGGGTGTTGGCGTTGGGGATGTCCAGGCCCGACTCGACGATCGTCGTCGCGATCAGGACGTCGTACTCCTTCTCCCAGAAGCCGACCATGATCCGCTCGAGCTCGTGCTCCTTCATCTGGCCGTGGCCGACTGCCACGCGGGCCTCGGGCACCAGCCGGCGGATCTTCGCCGCGGCCTTGTCGATCGACTGCACCCGGTTGTGGATGACGAAGACCTGGCCGTCGCGCAGCAGCTCCCGGCGGATCGCGGCGGCCATCTGCTTGTCGTCCCACGCGCCCACGTAGGTGAGCACCGGGTGGCGCTCCTCCGGGGGCGTGAGGATCGTCGACATCTCGCGGATGCCGGTCAGGCTCATCTCCAGCGTGCGCGGGATCGGGGTGGCCGACATCGACAGGACGTCGACCGCCGTCCGCATCGTCTTCAGGTACTCCTTGTGCTCGACGCCGAAGCGCTGCTCCTCGTCGACGACGACCAGCCCGAGGTCCTTGAACCGGGTGGTCGGCTGCAGCAGCCGGTGGGTGCCGACCAGCACGTCGACCTCGCCGGCCGCGAGCTGGCGCAGCGTCTGCGCGCTCTCGGCGTCGGACTGGAAGCGGGACAGCACCTTCACCGTCACCGGGAACTGGGCCATCCGCTCGGAGAAGGTCTTGAAGTGCTGGTTGGCCAGCAGCGTCGTCGGCACCAGGACGGCGACCTGCTTGCCGTCCTGCACGGCCTTGAACGCGGCGCGGACGGCGATCTCGGTCTTCCCGTAGCCGACGTCGCCGCAGATGATCCGGTCCATCGGGACCGGGTGCTGCATGTCCGCCTTGACCTCGTCGATCGCGGCGAGCTGGTCGGGGGTCTCCTGGAACGGGAAGGCGTCCTCGAGCTCGCGCTGCCAGACGGTGTCGGGGCCGAAGGCGTGCCCCGAGGTCGCCATGCGCGCCGAGTACAGCCGGATGAGCTCCGCGGCGATCTGCTTGACCGCCCGGCGCGCCTGGCCCTTGGTCTTCTGCCAGTCGGCGCCGCCGAGCTTGGACAGCGCCGGCTGCTCGCCACCGACGTAGCGGGTGAGCTGGTCCAGGGAGTCGGTGGGCACGAACAGCCGGTCCGGCGGCTGGTTCCGCTTGCTCGGCGCGTACTCGACGATCAGGTAGTCGCGCTGGCCGCCGTGCACGGTGCGGCTGACCATCTCGACGTAGCGGCCGATGCCGTGCTGCTCGTGGACGACGAGGTCGCCGGGCTGCAGCTGCACCAGGTCGACGGCGTTGCGGCGGCGCGCGGGCATCTTCACCGCGTCGCGCATGGTGGTGCCGCGCTGACCGGTGAGGTCGTGCTCGGTGACCAGCGCCAGCCCCACGCCGGGCAGCGCGAAGCCGGACTCCAGGTTGCCCTGGGTGATCGAGGTCAGGCTCTCCTCGGGCGCGGACTCGATGCCGGGCACCAGCCGCACGCCGAGGTCGGCGGCCCCCAGCTGCTCGGCCGCACGCTGGGCCGGGCCGGGGCCGGCGAAGGTGACGACGACCCGCCAGCCGTCGCGGTTCCAGCCGCGCAGCGTCTCGACGGCGCGGTCCAGGTCGCCGGAGAAGCGCTCGACGGTGCCCGCCTGCAGGGTCACCGACGACTCGTCCTCGACGTCGAGGGTGAACGCGCCGGTGGTCCACCACGGCAGGCCGCGGCCGCGGGCGGCGGCCTCGACGTCGGCCAGCTCGCGGAACGACGACGCGCCCAGGTCCAGCGGCGCCTCGCCGGCCTCCGCGGCGGTGGCCCAGGACGCGGCGAGGAACTCCTCGGCGGTGCGCACCAGGTCGGCGGCCCGGCTGCGGACCCGCTCGGGGTCGGCGACGAGCACGTGCGTGCCGGCGGGCAGCAGGTCGGTGAGCAGCTGCAGCCGGCCCTCGACCAGCGCGGGGGTCAGCGACTCCATGCCCTCGACGGCGATGCCCTCGGCGAGCTTGCCGAGCAGCTCGGCCAGGCCCGGGTGCTCCGCGGCGAGCTCGGCGGCGCGGGCGCGGACGGCGTCGGTGAGCAGCAGCTCGCGGCACGGCGGGGCCCACAGCCGCTCGGGTCGCTCGTCGAGAGAGCGCTGGTCGGCGGCGGAGAAGTAGCGCAGCTCGTCGACCTCGTCGCCCCAGAACTCCACGCGGACGGGGTGCGGCTCGGTGGGCGGGAAGACGTCGAGCAGGCCGCCGCGGACGGCGAACTCGCCGCGCTTCTCGACCAGCTCCACGCGGGTGTAGGCGGCGTCGGCCAGCGCGCGGGCGACGTCGTCGAGCTCGGCGGTGTCCCCCGCCTTCAGCTCCACGGGCACGAGGTCGCCGAGGCCGGGGGCCAGCGGCTGCAGCACGCTGCGCACCGGGGCGACCAGCACGTCGATGCCGGTCTCGCCGGGGTGGGTCAGCTCGCGCAGCACGGCGAGGCGGCGGCCGACGGTGTCCGCCCGCGGGGACAGCCGCTCGTGCGGCAGCGTCTCCCAGGAGGGGAAGGTCTCGACGCGGCGGTCGGGCAGGAAACAGCGCAGCAGGTCCGCGGCGGCGTCGGCGTCCCGCTCGCCGGCGGTGACCAGCAGCACCGGGACGCCGGCGCCCGGCTCGCGCGCGGCCAGGGCGGCGGCGACGAGCGGCTGCACCGGCGGCGGCGCGGTCACGGCGAGCTCGGCGGACCCGGCCGCGGCCACCACGCGCGCGACGCCGGGATCGGTGAGGACGACGTCGAGCACGCCGCGCAGACTCACGTGGGTCTTCCTCCGGGATCGGTCGGCCCGCAGCGATGCCGCCGAATGCGGCGCAGGCCTCGTCCAGGCTAGCCCTCGCGGAGACGGCTCGTCGGTGACACGGAACTCGCGGCACTCGTTCACGCACAGTGACATTGGGCAGGACCATTGATCCTGGCCAGGGGCACAGAGACGCAACCGCCGACCCAGATCGTCACTCCATGTAATGACACGCGATTGCGAGTCCTGCCCGTGTAGGTGGAACGACACCACCCGTGGACCGGGCGACAGTCTTCGGCGCCATGACGAGCGTGTCCGTCCCACCACCCCGGCACGACCTGGACGTCCCCCCGGAAGTCCTCCCCGAGACCACCCGCCTGGCCGTGCGCTGCTGCACGGTGTTCGGCACGAGGATCGCCGCCCTCACCGAGTCCGCCGTGGCCGAGCACGTCGTGGCCTCGTGGGACCACGGACACGGCGGGTGGATCGTGACCGTCAACGTGGACATCCTGCGCGTGGCGGCCCGAGACCCCGATCTGGGCCGGCTGGTGGCGGCTGCCGACCTCGCCGTGGCCGACGGCATGCCGCTGGTGTGGGCCTCACGACTCGCGGGTGCCCCCCTGCCGGAGCGGGTCACCGGGGCGTCGCTGGTCGAGACGCTGGCCGAGGCGGCCGCCCTGACGGGGCGCTCGGTCTTCCTGGTCGGCGGCGATCCGGGAGTGCCCGAGGCCGCCGCGGCCGCGCTCGTCGAGCAGTTCCCCGCACTGGTCGTGGCGGGCACCGCCTCCCCGCCCTACGGCTTCGACCGGGACGAGCACCAGGTCCTCGGGCTCGTCGAGCGGATCGCGGCGGCGCGCCCGGACCTGGTTCTGGTGGGGTTGGGCTTCCCCAAGCAGGAGCGGATCATCGACCGGCTCCGGCCGCTGCTGCCTGAGGCCTGGCTGCTCGGCTGCGGGGCGGGCATCCCCTTTGCCGCCGGCCAGTTCCGCCGTGCGCCCGACGCGGTGCAGCGGATGGGCGGGGAATGGGTGCACCGCCTCGTCTTGGAGCCCCGGAGGCTGGCCCGCAGATACCTGGTCGACGACCTGCCGTTCGCCCTGGACCTGCTCAGCCGCGCGGTCGCGTTCCGGTTCGCCACCCGCCCGGTGCAGACGGTCGCGACGGTCGCGGAGAAGCGGATGGCCTGGACGTGAGGCGCCGGCCGGCACCTGCCACCGGCGGTGGCGCCGACTACGTATGCTTCGCAGCGCAGGACTGGTGGTACCACAACCAGGCCCACTCGGACTTCCAGCTCATGCGCTCGGTGGCCCAGGACCGTCGGGTGCTCGTGGTGAACAGCATCGGCATGCGCATGCCGCGGCCCGGGGCGAGCACCCACGTCACCCGGCGACTGGTCCGCAAGCTGCGCAGCGTGGCCCGGCTGGTCCGCCGCCCGCTGCCCGACCTGCCCGGCTTCCACGTGGTCTCCCCGCTGCCGCTGCCGTTCTACGGCTCGCCATGGGCTCGGCGGCTGGGCGCCCGGGTGGTCCGGGCCCAGGTGCGCGCGACGATGTGGTGGCTGGGGATCCGCGAGCCGGTGGTGGTGGTGACGGTGCCGACCGCGTGGGACGTCGTCCGGCCGATGCGCCGCCGGTCCCTGGTCTTCAACCGGTCAGACCGGCACTCCGCCTTCCCCGAGGCCGACACCGCGGTGATCCAGGCGATGGAGACCGATCTCCTCGACGAGGCCGACCACGTCCTGTACGTCAGCCGCGCCCTCATGCAGGAGGAGTCGGTCCGCACCGGTGCGCGCGGGCTCTTCCTCGACCACGGGGTCGACGTCGGCCACTTCCGCCGGCGCCCGTCCGCGGAGTGGCCCGCCGACATCCGGGACATCCCGGGCCCGCGGGTCGGCTTCTACGGCGCGCTCGACGACTTCGTCGTCGACTTCGACCTGATCGAGCGGTTGGCCGCCGAGCTGCCCGACGTCTCCCTCGTGCTGATCGGGGACGCCAACCACCCCATGGGCCGCTTCGACCGGTACCCGAACGTCCACTGGCTGGGCCGCCGGCCGTACGAGTCGATCCCCGCCTACGGCTCGGCGTTCGACGTCGCGATCATGCCGTGGCAGGACAACGGGTGGATCCACTCGGCGAACCCGGTGAAGCTCAAGGAGTACCTCGCCCTGGGGCTTCCGGTGGTGAGCACCGACTTCGCCGAGCTGGCCGACTACCGCGACCGGGTCCGGATCGCGTCGGCGGAGGGCTTCGTCGACGCCGTCCGGCAGACCCTCGCCCACCGCGGTCCCGCGACCCCGGACCGGCTGCGCGAATCGGTGTTGGACGACTCGTGGGACGCGCGGGCCGCGGAGCTAGTGGCCCGCGCCGAGGCCACCAGCTCCGCCTGACCCCCGTACCGCCCGGTCGTCCCGGCGGCCGGGCGTCGGGACGACCGGCCGCTCAGTGGCGGGGGTGGGCCCCCGCCGGCTCGGGCAGGCGCCCGGCCGCCCGGATGGGCAGGTCGCCGTCGCGCACAGCCCCCGGCCCCACCGGTCCGGCGCCCTCCGGTGCCCGGGCCCCGTCCACCTGCGCAGACGCCGGTTCCACGCCCTCGACCGTGGTGTGTCCCGCCGTCTCGTCGACCGGGACGGTCTCGCCTTCCCCGACGGCCTGGTGCCGGCCCTGCCGACGGCCCCTGCCCCGACCTCCGCCGCGGCCCTCGTCGGGCCGCAGGGCGGCGCGGCCCTCCGCGATCGAGATAGCGGCGAAGAGCAGGATCACGCCGGCGCCCACGACTCCGACCAGCGAACGGATGGTCCCCGAGAGGACGACGCTCCCCGGAGTTGGGTCGGCCACCGCCAGTGGGGTGATGAGGGCGCTGTCGTCGGCGCCGTAGACCCGCTGCAGCGCGACGAGTTCGGCCTCCATGCGCTCGCTCACCAGGGCCAGCGTCTGCTCCGCCTCGGCGGAGCTCGTGCCGGTTCCCACGATGTCGACGATCTGCGCCGAGGTCGGCGACGGGCCGATCGTGTAGTCCGCGTCCGCCCCCTGGGCTACCAGCGCATCACGGACGGTACCGCCGCTCATCCGGGCCGACAGGACCTGTCCGACGGTGCCCTCGTTGGCGAACCGCAGGTAGGGGTTGTTGCGGTTGACCGCGGCGAGGGACGGGTCGCGCTCGATCTGCGCGTCCGTCGGCGGGGGCGCCGGGTTGACCAGCACGTAGGAGGCGTGCGCCTCGTAGTCGCGCGGCATGACCAGCAGCAACCACGCGCCGGCGGCACTGGTGAGCGTCACCACCAGGGCGGTGACGAGCCAGTGCCTCCGGATGGAGCGCAGGATGGCGAAGAGGTCCACGGTCAGTCTCCGATCGCTTCGTGGACGGCGGGCGAGTGTCCGTGCGGCTCTCGGCGGGACAGCACCCAGCACGCACCCGCGCACCCGGTGACCAGCGCCTGCAGACCGACGAACATGTTGAACGAGAAGGCGTCGAAGGTCGCTGCGCAGACCGCGCCGGCCAGCGCGGCGCCAGCCAGCGCGCCGGCGAGGGCGCGCAGCACGGGATCCTCCGAGCGCAGCCGCGCGCCGAGCGCCGTCAGCACCGGGACGACAAGGTAGACGAGCAGCCCGGTGATCCCGATGAGACCCAACTCGATCGCGCTCTTCAGGAACTGGTTGTCCAGGACCGCCAGGAGGTCGGCCGGCAGGTACGTGCCACCACCGGACCCGAACCAGGGATGCTCGGCGACCAGGCGCGCGACCCTGGGGTAGTCATCGAGACGGCTGGAGACCGACGTGTCGGCGCTGCCGGCGCCGATGAACTCCGCGAGCGTCCGCAGGTAGCCCGGCCGGGCGATCCCGATCGCGAAGGCGCTCGCCGGCAGCAGCACCAGCGCGGTGACCCGCGCCCGAGCCGGTAGGCCGAGCACCAGCACCACCGACGACACGAGTGCCGCCAGCACCGCGGACCGTGACACCGAAGCGGGGATGGCCAGGCCGATCAGCAGGACGGGGAGCCAGCGCGCTAGGCCGCTGCGCGGCCGGTCGTGGACGGCGAGCACGATGGCCAGGGGCAGCATCATGCCGGCGACCACGCCGAGCTCGATGGGGTGCATCGCGGTGCCGAAGACCCTCTGGAGGGCTCCGCGGGCCTGCCAGACGCTCAGCGAGCCGTCGACGGTAAAACCCGGCAGGGAGCTGCGGATCAGACCACTGAGGTCGATGGTCAGTATCCACTGCAGTAGCGCGACGAAGCCGCAGAAGGCGGCACCGTAGACAGTCATCCGGAGGACGGTCAGCAGGTCGGCCAGGCGTCCGAGCCCCTCGGCGGCCACGAGGACGACACCCGCGGTGCCGGCGAGCATCATGATCCAACGGTCGGCGGCCAACTGCTGCGTGCCGTCCAGGCCGCGGAAGGGCGTCAGGGACCAGCACACCAGACCGGTGAGGGTGAAGTACGCAATCGCCCCTCGCGTCGGATGGCGGACCTGGAGCGGGTCGTGCGCGCCCATCAACGTCGAGGCGACCCACAGCAGGAAGAGCGCGAGGGCGATCAGCCCGGCCACGTAGCCCTGGCCGCCCACGATCCGCAGGACGAGGTCCGAGGGGAAGACGAAGAGTGTGACAGCGTAGGCGCCCAACAGCAGCGTGGCTTGCCGCTCCCGCACCTCGAGCGGCGACCACCGCGTCACGGTCACGTGAGCACGCCGTCCGCGGAACATCCCGGCGCGCACTCCTGGCCGCGGAAGTGCTGCCGTGGAGGACGCGGACCGCGAGATCGCGCGCGCGACCACCGGGCGGCTCACGTGCTCCTCCGAGGGACGGCTGTTGGGGGCGGCGTGCGCCCGCCGCCCGGCAGCCGGCCCCGGACCCGCCTGGACAGCAGAGCGGCGAGTGCCCGGCGGTGGCCCGGCTCGCCCAGCCGCAGGGTGCAGTGCAGCAACGACACCGCCCACTGCGCAGCCGCGCCCCGCCGGCCGTGCCACTTGTGGGCGTAGCGGACCCGGTTGACCACGAGGAGCGCCACGAGGTCGGGTGACTGTCCCGACCCGCCGCCACGGTGACGGGCAACGGCCGTCGGCGTGAACCAGACCGAGGCCCCCACCTCCCGGAGCCGGCGCAGGTAGTCGACCTCCTCGGAGTAGAGGAAGAACCGGCTGTCCCAGTGCCCGACCCGGGCCACCGCCACGCTGCGGAGGAGGACGACCGCGCCGGTGGCCCACTCGACGGGGTGCTCGGTCGTGTAGGCGGCCGGATCGCGGACCAGCTCGGCCGACCAGGCGGGCCGCGCGGGCAGGAGGTCGCCGAGCAGCGCCTCACCCAGGGCCCGCCGCACCGTCGGTTCCCGTCGCAGCGAAGGCGACCGCTGCCCGTCGTCGTCGAGCAACTGAGGCACCACCGCTGCGGCGCCGGTGCGCTCGCCGCACGCAGCCAGCTCGGCGAGCGAGCCCGGGGCCAGCGTGAGGTCGGGGTTGAGGACCGCCACCCAGCGGGCGGGAGGCATGCAGTCCAAGGCCAGGTTGATGGCCCCGGCGTAACCGAGGTTCGCTCCCGTTCGCAGCAGACGTGTGGCCGGCCGGCCCTCGAGGACGCCGGCCACGTCGTCGTCGGACGCGTTGTCCACGACGAGCACCTCGGCCCGCAGGCCGGCCAGCGCAGCCGGGACCGAGTCCAGCAGTCCCGGCAGGTCGCGGGCGCTGCGGTAGGTGACGACGACCAGGACGCAGTCGAGCCGGGAGACCGGTGCGGGGCCGCCCTCCACCGCCGCGGTCGAGAGCGCGCTCACGCTCATCCGCTCCCGCCGTCCTGTCGTGGTCTTCCCACCGGGTCCGCGGCATCGGTGCCGCACGGGAGCCCGGCGGCCCCGTCCTCGCGTAAGTTACGGGCCCGGTCGGGCTCCGTCACCAGGTTCTCCCCCGGCCCTCCCGATCGAAGAGCACGACTCCGTGCGGAGGCCGCGAGGAACTTGGCGCGGTCCAACGCCTCCCGGCCCAGGACCGCGCGTACCGCCGTCTTGGCGGTCGACCGGCCCGCCTCCCGGACGGCGCGGCCGGGGCCGCCGGCCAGCGTGTCCGCCGCGAGCGCACGCCAGCCGGGGTCGGGCAGTCCGGCGGGCAGTCCTGGGAAGGCGCCGACGTGCGCCGAGGGGCGCGTGCGGCGGCCCCGCACCCGGTTGCTGACGTTGCCGCCGTGCACCACCTGCAGCCAGCCCGGGGCGCCCCGGAGGACGACGGCGGGCATGTGGTCGGCCAGCCCGGTGTGCCAGTCCGCCCAGCAGGTCACCGGGTCGTCCCAGGTCTCGCGCACCGAGCAGAAGGCGTTGTAGCGGTCGACGCGGCGGTAGAGCCGCTCCCCGCGCACGATGAGGCCGTCACCGACGTACAGCGCCGCCCGCCCCGCCGGCACCTCGGCGTCGTGCAACCGGGCGACGAAGTCCCGCGCCAGACCGTCGTCGTTGTCGAGGTTGGTGGTCAGCAGGTCCCCCGGCCGGTCGCCGGCCGCCGCCCGGAGGTCGGCCAGCAGGTCCGCGCGGGGCACCACTTCCCGGAACAGCGGGGTGAACGACCCCTGCCGCTCGTGGTCGCGGACCCAGTCGAGCAGCCACTCGGGGCTGGCCGGGTCGAAGTACACCAGCCAGGAGAAGTCCCGGCAGGTCTGGCCGAGCACCGAGGGCACGCAGTGCCGCTCGAAGAGCCCTACCCGGTCGCGTAGCCAGTTCTCCTTGGCCCGGACGAGGCTCTCGTGGCCAGCGGAGGGGAGGTTGAAGCGGGTCAGCAGCACGTGGGTGCCGGGTGGCGTCACGGCCGGTCCCCGTCGAGGGGGATGCGGTAGACGTGCCAGCTGTACTCCTCGGCGAAGGTGTCCTGGAGGACGCCGTCGGTCACCGGCAGCGACCGGTCCTCGAACAGGACCTCGGCCTGCCGGCCGTCGACGCCGGGCGGGAGACGCAGGGTGCGCTCCCCGGGCCCCTGACTGCCGTCGACCATCGCGATCAGGTAGGCCGACCCGTCGTGGACCTTGAGCATGGTGTCGGTCGCCGGCCCCGCGTCCCACTCGTAGGACTGGGTGTTGAGCACCGGGGCGAGCTGGTGGACGACCCTGTTGACCTCGGCGGCGGCCGCGACCTGCTCGGCGCCGCAGAAGTCGTCCTGCACCTGGGACAGGCGGATGACGTTGCTCCCCTGACAGGGCCCGGTCAGGGACTGGTTGAACCAGACGATGCCCCGGGCCTCGTGGATCAGCGAGCTCATCACCGCGCCCTGCAGCTGGCCGGGCTCGATGTTCGCGGTGAACGGCCCCTCGCCCGGGCCGCCGTTGAGCAGCTCCACGAACTGCCAGATCGCCTGCAGCCGGCCGTCGGCGGCGTCGCGCTGACGCAGGGAGTCGACGACCGCGCCATAGCTGGATGCGGTCCGGCAGGTGTCCTCCCCGACCGGCGTCAGGTAGACCGAGCCACGGAAGGGCTGCAGGTCGCAGAACGGGATCGAGTACCAGTACATGTCCACCGAGACGATGTCGCTGTAGCCGTTCACGTAGGCCTCGGCGTCGGCCTCGGACATGTCGGTGCTGACGACGCTCTGGGTGAAGTTGGCGTAGGCCGGCCGGCCGGCGGGCAGATCCTCCCGCAGCTGCGCGAGGTGCGCCCGGCCCTCCTCGGCGGTGAAGCGGCCGTCGACCTCGTCGTCGAGAAAGGCCGCGGGCCAGTGGGCGCCGTCCTCGGGAAAGGTCTCGTTGAGCCGCGACCCCATCCAGAAGACGCCGTTGTCGGCGAACAGGCTGTAGGGCGTCGCGGCGTCCATCCCGATGTAGGTGTTGATCCCGACGCCCCTGTCGTACTGCACCTCCGCGTCGGAGGAGATGCCGTCGTACCAGGCGACCACCGGGAAGAAGGCGGGATCGGTCCAGCCCGCGGCGGCCGCGGCGGGGAAGCGGGACCAGTAGTCGGGGCCGCCCTCCCAGGGGATCCGCGGGAGGTCGAGCAGGGCGACGTCGCCACGCGGGGGGACGGTGCCGCCGGCCCCGCCCGGAGGAGCTGCACCGTCCGCGCCGTCGGTCGCGTCCCTGCCCGTGCCGACCGGCGCGCTCCCGTCCCGCACGACGACCACCATGAAGGCCAGGACCACGACCAGCAGCGCGCCCACGCCCGCCCACACCGTCCGTCGGCGCGGGCGGCGCCTTCCTCCGGATGGCCGGAGGTCGCGGGCCGGCGTCGGCTCCGCGGTGTCGGTCCCTGTTGGTCCGGTCCGTGGTGCGCTCACGTCCCCTCCCCCTGGTGTGCGCCGTTACTGTCCTGCGCCATGGCCGCCGTGAACCCGTCCCCCGGAGGACCGTGACGCCGCCCGCCGAGAGGGCCGTCGTCTACTTCCCGGGCGTCGGCTGGGACGAGGTCGCCGGCACCGACCGACAGTTGGCCGGGGAGCTCGCACGGTGCCGTCCGGTGCTGTGGATCGACCCGCCCGTGCCGCTGCAGCAATGGCTGCGGGCCCACGGCCTGCGCGGCCTGCTCCGCCCGGTCCAGCTCACCCGCCGGTCGCCGTCCCTGCACACCGTCCGCACCGTCGGCCCGCCGTGGCCCAATCGACGTCTGACCTGGCGCCTGTCGTCCTGGCGCGCCGGCCGGGCGGCGCGGGCCGCCGTCCGGCGCAGCGGCACGATCCCCGCGGTGGAGGTCGTCGCCACCCCGCAGCCCCGACCCAGTCTGGGCGGTACGCGGGTCTACTACGCCACCGACGACTTCGCCGCGGGAGCCGAGCTCATGGGCATCGACCGCGCCCGGCTCACGAGGTGGGAGAGCCGCCAGCTCGCCGACGCGCGGGTGCGGCTGGCCATCTCGCCGGTGCTCGCCCGACGATGGTCGGCGGCCGGGCACGCGGGACTGGTCCTGGCCAACGGCTGCGACCCCGACCTGCGCCGGCGCGTGGCCGCGGCGCCTCGACCGCCGGAGGTGCACATCACCGGTCCCGTGGCCGGCGTGGTCGGCCAGTTGTCCGCCCGTCTGGACCTCGCGCTGCTGGAGGCCGTGGTCGATGCCGGGCTGTCGCTGCTGCTGGTCGGGCCGGTGGACCCCCCCTTCGAGCCGGAGCGGGTGGGCCGGCTGCTGGCCCGAGACGGCGTGCAGTGGGTCGGACGTCGGCCGGCCGACCAGCTCGCCGGCTACCTCGGTCTCATGGACGTCGGCCTGACGCCCTACCGGCTGAGCGAGTTCAACCAGGCGAGCATCCCGCTCAAGACGCTGGAGTACCTCGCCGCCGGCGTCCCGGTGGTGAGTACGCCGCTGTCGGCGCTGGACCTGCTCCCGGCGGGTGTGGTGACCACCGCCGGCGACCCGGCCGGCTTCGCCGCGGCCGCACGGGACCTGGCCACCGCTGGACCGCCGGCCGGCTGGTTGGACCGCAGCCTCGCCGTCGCCCGGGACAACAGCTGGGCGGCGCGGGCCCGGGTGCTGTTCGCGGCAGCCGACGGGTCCGTCGACCTGCCGCCCGTCAGGCCGGCTGGGCATTGAAGTCGTCCCGCGCGACGTCACCGCGGAGCCGCTGCACGCGGCGCCGCCCCTTGTGCCCGAGCACCGCGGCGGTGCTCCGGAGCCCCTCGGCGAGGGTGCGGCCGCGGCCGGCCGGGGTCCTCAGCGCCTCCCGGTAGACCTCGACCTGCACCTCCGCGGCACGCTCGAGACCGAACCGGCCGACGACCAGTTCCCGTCCGTACCGGCCGAGGACCTCGCGGCGGTCGGGATCGTCGAGCAGTGCTGCGAGCACCGCCCCGAGGTGCTCCGCGGCCTGCTCCGGCGTGCGATCACCGACCCCGTACCAGCCGCGCTCGAGGAACGGGCCGACAGCGTCCGGGGTCAGCAGCTCGAAGAACCCCCGCTCACCCTGGACGACCAGCGGCTTGGCGAAAGCCAGGGCGCGCAGCGCCGAGCCGCCCATGCCGAGGCAGACGTCGGCGGCGTCGTAGGCGCCACGGGGGTCGTCGAGCCGGCCGGTCAGCAGGACCGCCTCGCGTCCCGCGACCCGGTTGGCCACCTCGGCGGCGGCACGGACCTCCTCGGCCGCCGGCCCGTCACCGACCACGACGAGGCGGACGGCGCGGCTGCGGGCCAGCGTGCCGACGGCCCGGACGGCGGTGAGCAGGCCCTCCCGCTTGAGCTCGTGGGCCAGCCGCCCGACCACCACCACCTGGGCGGTGCCCGGCGGGACCGGGTACGCGGCGCGGAACTCCGCGGCGGCGACGCCGGGCCGATCGGCCCGCGTGTCGACGGGCGGCTCGATCAGCCGGACCGGTCCCCGGCGGGTGCGCGCGGCGCGGTCGGCCAAGCGCTGCGTGCCCACGACGAGCGGCATGGACGACGGGAGGAACGGCGGCACGGCCATCGACATGACGGTGGCGACGGCGGCGACCTCGGGGAGCAGCGCCCGGACCGCGACCGCCTCGAGCGCCGGTGGCCACTCGTAGCCGTGCAGGACGTCGATGCCGCGCGCGCGGACGAGCCGGGCGAGATCCCGGGTCACCGTGGGTGAGGGGTGGAAGGGCGCGGTCGTCGAGGGGACGTGCTCGAGGCCCATCGCGAGGGCCCGGGGCAGGAGGTCGCCGTCGGGCGCGTAGAGCAGGACGTCGTGCCCGAGGTCGCGGACGGCGGCCGCAATCTGCAGTGCGTTGAGCTGGCTGCCGCCGACCTCCATCGTGTGGGGGTACACCACGATCCGCAGCGGCCTCATCGGACGGGGCTCCCCGTCGCGGCGGCTGCTGGGGCGGCCAGCTCGGCCCGCTCCGGTGGCGGCGTCGAGGGCGACCGCCCCAGGTCCGTACGCAGGATCGCCAGCCCGGCGCGGGACCGGTACAGCAGCAGCACACCGACAGCGGCCGTCAGGAGGCCGGCGGCGGCGAGGGCAGGGAGTTCCGCGCCGACCACGCGGCCGATCTGCCAGGCGGCGGCGAAGAGGACGGCCGCGACGCCGGTGGCCGGGCCGACCCGGGACAGCAGGGCCCGCGGGCGCACGTCCTCGCGACGGACCGCGGTGAGGTAGGCCGGCAGCACGATCAGGGCCGCGACCAGGACCTGAGCAGCGGCCGCGCCCTCCGCTCCGGCGGCGCGTGCGCCGAGCATGGTGGCGGGCACCAGCATGGCCAGCCACAGCACCTGGGCGACCAGGACCACCCGCGTCCGGGCCAGCACGACGAGGAAGTCGTAGTGCAGCTCGAACAGGATGCGGAGCGCCGCCAGGGCGGCCAGCCAGGGCAGGACCTCGGCGGCCGGCGTCCACACCGTGCCGTAGAGCAGGCGCACGAGTGGCTCTGCGGCCCCGCCCAGCAGAGCGCACACCGGGAACGTCACCGCGGCCAGCAGACCCGCGCTGGTGAGGAAGACCGACCGCATGGCCGCGGGGTCGTGGTGCAGTCGGGCCAGGGCGGCCGGCGCCACCGCCCGGACGGGCTGGGAGAACACGCTGACGGGCCAGTTCGACAGGTTCACGGCGAGCACGTAGAACCCCAGGGGCACCGGTCCGAGGACGGCCCCGACGACCAGCCGGTCGACGTTGGTGACCGCGAAGACGACGATGCTCGAGCCCGCGAGCGGCAGTCCGAAGCCGAGCAGGGCGCGGACCCGCGCGCGGTCGAAGCCGAACCGCAGACCCGACGGGGCGAACGCCGCGAGCAGGACGGCGCCGGCGACCGAGCCCGTCAGCTGCCCCACGGCCAGGCTCATCGCCCCCATCCCGGCCACGGCGCAGCCGAGCGAGACGAGGGCGCCGCCCCAGGTGGTCACCTGGTCGGCGGCGAGCTTGCGGTCCTGGCGGAAGCCGCGCTGCAGCAGCGCCGCGGGGACAGCGACCAGACCGTTGACGAGGACGCAGACGCACAGCAGCCGGACCACCGGCGTGGCCTCGGGCTGGCCCATCACCGTGCTGAACGCCGGCGCGGCCATCCAGCAGCCGGCGTAGACGACCGCGCTCGAGGCCACCGACAGCGTCGCGATGGTCGGCGCGATCTCCCGGGGGTCACCGGGCCACCGGACGATGGCGAGGCTGACACCCAGTTCGTTGAAGCTCAGGACAGCGAGCAGCGCCACGAGGGCGACCGCGAACGTGCCGAACTCCTCCGGCCCGAGGATCCGCGCCAGGACGACCCCGATCGCCAGCGTGCTCAGCTTGCCGATCGCCGTGCTGGCCACGCTCCAGCCGAGGGCACGGCCCGCCCGGGAGAGGAGCGAGCCGTCCTCGCTGACGCGCAGCCCCATGGTCAGGCGCCCGTCTCCGCCGGCACGGGGACGGTCGTGGTCAGCGCGCCGTCCGTGCCGCGCTCGTGGGCGGTCCCGCAGGCCGGGCACGTGAGGTCGTCGTCGAGCCGCTCGCCGCAGGCGCACACCCAGCCGCGCTGCCGCGCGGGGTTGCCGGCGACGAAGGCGTGCGCGGGGACGTCACGGGTCACCACCGAACCGGCGGCGGCGAAGGCGTGCCGTCCGATGCGGGTGCCGCAGACGACGACCGTGCCGGCGCCGAGGGTGACGCCGTCCTCGACCACCGTGGGCAACAGCGCGTCGGGGCCCTTCTTCACGTGCGCGCGGGGCCGCAGGTCGTTGGTGAAGACGACGCCGGGGCCGAGGAACACGTCGTCGCCGACCTCGACGCCGTCGAAGACCAGGACGCCGTTCTTCACGGTGACCCGGTCCCCGAGCCGGGCGCCGCCCTCGACGAAGGCGTGGTCGCAGACGTTGCAGTCGGCGCCGACCCGGGCGCCGGGCAGCACGTGCGCCCATGCCCAGATCCGGGTGCCGGGACCGACGTCGTCGCTCTCGCACAGCCCGAGCGGGTGGACGCGCACCCCGGCCGGCTCAGCCACGGAGGGCCACCGATCGGCGGAGCGCGTCGGCGACCCGCTGCTGCTGGGCGGCGGTGATGCCGGGGAACAGCGGCAGCGACAGGATCTCGCCGGCCGCCCGCTCGGCCACCGGGAAGTCACCGGGCCCGTACCCGTGAGGGGCGAGCGCGCCGGTCAGGTGCACGGGGACCGGGTAGTGGATCCCGGCGCCGATGCCGTCCGCGTTCAGGTCCGCCAGGACCGCGTCGCGGTCCGGTACCCGGACGACGTAGAGGTGCCAGACGTGCTCGTTGCCGGGTGCGACGCGGGGCAGCCGGATGCCCGGGACGCCGTCGAGCAGGCCGGCGTAGCGCTGCGCGGCGGCGACGCGCTCGGCGTTCCACTCGGCCAGCCGCCGCAGCTTGGCCCGCAGGACCACCGCCTGCAGCGTGTCGAGGCGGGAATTGAAGCCCAGCACGGGGTGCTGGTACTTGACCTCGCTGCCGTGGTTGGCCAGCAGCCGCACCGCGCGGGCGATCCCGGCGTCGTCGGTGGTCACCGCGCCGGCGTCCCCGAAGGCGCCGAGGTTCTTGCCCGGGTAGAAACTCGTGCCCGCCGCGCTCCCCCACCCGCCCATCGGCACGCCGCGGTGGGTGGCGCCCTGCGCCTGGGCTGCGTCCTCGACCACCACTAGGCCGTGCCGCTCGGCCACCGCGGCGATCTCCGCCATCGGCGCCATCTGGCCGAACAGGTGCACCGGGAGCACCGCGCGCACCTCGCGGGCGACGGCCTCGAGCCCCGCCGGGTCGAGCAGCAGGTGCTCCTCGTCCACGTCGACCGGCAGCGGCCGCGCCCCGGCGCGCAGCACCGCCTCCGCGCTGGCCACGAAGGTGTTGGCCGGCACCGCCACGGCGTCCCCGGCGCCGAGCCCGCAGGCGCGCAGCGCGAACTCGAGCGCGTCGGTGCCGTTGCCCACGCCCACGCAGTGCGCGCGCCCGGTGAACGCGGCGAACTCCTCCTCGAAGGCGGCCACGTCCGGGCCCTGGATGAACGCGGTCTCGGCCAGCACGCGTGCGAAGCCCTCGGCGACCTCGTCCGCGATGCGGTCGCGCTGGATGCCGAGGTCGACGAGCGGCACGGGACCGGCCCCGGTGACCGCGGGGACGTCGAGGGTCGTCACAGGGAGGCCTCCAGGAGCGCTGCGGGGATGGGCAGGGGGCGGGCCGGGTTGCCGGCCCAGGTCTGGCCGGGCGGGACGTCGCGGACGACGACGCTGCCCATGCCGACGAGCGCTCCGGCACCGACCCGGCGGTTCTCGCGGACGAGAGCGCCCGAGCCGAGGTACGCGGCGGCGCCGACCGAGACGCCGCCGGCGAGCCGGACGCCGGCGCCGAAGGTGGCCGCGTCGCCGACCTCGTCGTCGTGGGTGAGGACGACGTGCGGCATGACGTACACGTGCCGGCCGAGGGTCACCGCGGCGGTCAGCACCACGCCGGCGTGCAGCACCGAGCCGGCGCCCACCGTGCTGTCCGGCGAGACGCTGGCCAGCGGGTGCACCACGGTGGCCCAGACCTCGCCGGGCAGACCCAGCCGGTCGACCAGCCGCTGCCGGGAGGCCGGGGCGCCGGGGTTGCCGACACAGGCCAGGAGGGCCGCACCCCGGGCGGCGTGCTCGCCCGCGGCCGAGGTCGGCCCGAGGACCGGGACGCCGTCGACCGCGGTGCCCTCCCGTGCCGGGTCGTCGTCGAGGAACCCGGCGACAGTGACCGGCTCCCCCGCCGCCGTCGGGCAGGCGCGCAGCAGCTGGACGGCCTCGCGGGCGGCACCGCCCGAGCCGAGGACGACCAGGGGCCGCGCCGCCGTGCTCACCGCAACGCCGTGAGGAGGGCGTCGACGACACGGTCCTGGCCGGCCTCGGTCAGCTGGTGGAACAGCGGCAGGACCAGGCTGTCGGCGGTGAGCCGCTCGGTGACCGGCAGAGTCGTCCGCGGCCGGTCGGCGTAGGCCGGCTCGAGGTGGGCGGCCATGATGCCGCGGCGACAGGAGACGCCGGCCGCACTCATCCGCTCGAGGACGGTGTCCCGTCCGACGGAGGCGTCCTCGGGCAGCAGCACCCAGCAGGACTGGAAGTTCGTCGTCCCCCACGGCGGGTCGGCGACCATGCGCAGGCCCGGCACGTCGACCAGCAGCTCGCGGTACCGAGATGCCAGCTCCCGCCGCCGCGCGACCATCGCGTCCAGCCGGGTCAGCTGCACCTGCCCGATCGCGGCCTGCACGTCGGTCATCCGGAAGTTGAACCCGGGCTCGAGGTACTGCTCGGGCGCGACCCGGCCGGTGGCGTGCCGGTCGGCGGCGCTGACGCTCATCCCGTGCTCGCGCAGCCGCCGCGCGCGGGCGGCGACCTCGGGCGAGGTGGTGGTCAGCATGCCGCCCTCCCCGGTGGTCACCAGCTTGCGCGGGTGGAAGGAGAAGGCGGCGAGGTGCGCGCCGGCGCCCACCGGCCGGCCGTGCAGGGTGCTGCCGATGGCGCAGGCGGCGTCCTCCACCACCGCGATCCTGCGCGGCGCGAGCAGCGCCTCCAGCGCCGGGACGTCGGCGGGGACCCCCGCCTGGTGGACGACGACGACCGCGCGGGTGCGCGGCGTCAGCACGGCCTCCACCGTGGCCGCGGTCAGGTTGCCGGTGACCACGTCGACGTCGGCGAAGACCGGCTCGGCGCCCACGTAGCGGGCGGCGTTGGCGGTGGCGATGAAGGAGAACGACGGGACGACGACCTCGTCGCCGGGCCCGACGCCGAGCAGGTGCAGCGCCAGGTGCAGCGCCGTCGTGCAGTTGGAGACGGCGACCGCCTCGGGGACCCCGACCCGGCGGGCGAAGGCCTCCTCGAACGCCTTGACCCGCGGCCCCTGCGCCACCCAGCCCGACGCCACCGCCTCCGCGGCGGCCGCGGCCTCCTCCTCGCCCAGCCACGGCTTCATCACCGGGATGGTCGGCAGCGCCGGAACGGACGTGTCGACGACGCTCATGCCAGCGACTCCTGCGCCGGCGCCCGCTCGCCCCGCCACCACCCGACCAGTCCGCGCAGGCCCTCGTCGAGACCGATCTGCGCAGTCCAGCCCAGCTGCTCCCGGGCCCCGGTGACGTCGGCCAGCCGCCGGGTGACGGCGTTGACCTTCCGAGCCTCCCCGTGCACCGGCGTCAGGTCCGACCCCATCGCCGCCAGCAGCCGGTCGGCGAGCTCGCGCAGGCTGGTCTCGGCGCCCGAGGCGATGTTGAAGACGGTGTCGGTCACGTCGGCCCGCGCGGCCAGCAGGTTGGCGCGGGCGATGTCCTCGACGTGCACGAAGTCCATCGTCTGCAGGCCGTCGCCGAGGATCAGCGGCGGCTCACCGGCAGCGATGCGCTCCATCCAGCGGATGAGCACCTCGGTGTAGACGCCGTACACGTCCATCCGCGGGCCGTAGACGTTGAAGTAGCGCAGCGCGACCGAGTCCAGGTCGTACATGGCCTTGAAGCTGCGCAGCATGCCCTCGTTGAAGGCCTTGGCCGCCCCGTAGAACGTGTCGTTGTTGTACGGGTGGTGCCGCTCGGTGGTCGGGAACTCCTCCGCCAGGCCGTAGACCGACGCCGACGAGGAGGCGACCACCTTGGCGACGCCGTGCTCGGCGGCCGCCTCGAGCACCGTGAACGTGCCGTCGACCAGCGACTCCAGCGCCAGCCGCGGCTGCTCGGCGCACTGGGTGATCCGCAGCGCGGCGAGGTGGAAGACCAGGTCCCTCCCGCGGGTCAGCTCGTGCACCAGCGCGACGTCGCGGATGTCGCCCTCGACCACGCGGACGACGTCGCCGCCGCGCTCCAGGGCCCGGTCGAGGTTGGCCAGCCGGCCGCGGACCAGGTTGTCGAGGACGACGACCTCCGCGGCACCGGCGTCGACGAGCTGGTCGACGACGTGCGACCCGATCGTGCCCGCGCCGCCGGTGACCAGCGCCCGGCTGCCGGCGAGCTCGACCCCCGCGCTCACGCGGCCACCTCCGCGGTGACCTGCTCGACGGGGACCGCGACCCCGCCGCTGCGCAGGCTGGCGCTGGCCGCCTCCAGCATCGCCAGCACCCGCAGGCCCGAGCGGCCGTCGGTGAGCGGGGGCCGCCCCTCGCTGATCGCCGCGGCGAACTCGCTCATCATCGTGCGCAGGGCCTCTCTCTCGGGCAGGGCCGGGGCGACCATGTCCCCGATCCGGTAGGACACCCGCGTCTGGTTGCGGGCCTCGACGCCCAGTTCCGTGGGGTCGCGGGTCTCGATGGAGCGGTCGTAGACCGCCAGCCGCTGGGTCGGGTTGAGGTCGTCCCAGACGACGGTGCGTCGTGAGCCCCCGACGATCGTCGTGCGGACCTTCGTCGGCGACAGCCAGTTGACGTGTACGTGCGCGAGCACCCCCGAGTTGAGCTCGATCGCCAGGTGGGCGACGCAGACCT
Source organism: Geodermatophilus sp. SYSU D01180 (assembly GCF_054050415.1). Classification (NCBI taxonomy): domain Bacteria; kingdom Bacillati; phylum Actinomycetota; class Actinomycetes; order Geodermatophilales; family Geodermatophilaceae; genus Geodermatophilus; species Geodermatophilus sp. SYSU D01180. Next base: position 111,943 of record NZ_JBJGZH010000013.1, read on the forward strand.
GCCCGCAGCCGAGGGGATCGGCGCCGTGCGCGGCGACGCTCACCGGCGTGACGCCGTCGGGCAGCAGCGAGTCGAGGATCGACAGGTCGTGCGGGGCGAGGTCCCAGACGACGTCGACGTCGGCCTGCACCAGCCCGAGGTTGATCCGCACCGAGTCCAGGTACTGCAGGACGCCGAGGTCGCCGCCGCGCACCAGCTCGCGCAGGTGGGAGACGGCCGGCGTGTAGCAGTAGGTGTGGTCGAGCATGAGGACCAGCCCGGCGTCCTCGGCGGTCCGCACGAGCTTGGCGCCGTCGGTCAGGCTCGCCGCCAGCGGCTTCTCGACCAGCACGTGCTTGCCCGCCGCGAGCGCGGCCATGGCGATGCCGGCGTGCGTGGCGGCCGGGGTGGCGACCGCCACCGCGGCGACCGCCGGGTCGGCCAGCACGGCGTCGAGGTCGGCGGTGACCCGGACGGTGCTGTAGTCCCCGAGGACCGCGTGCGCCCGGTTCACGTCCAGGTCGCACAGGTACTCGAGGCGCAGCCCGGGGGTCGCCTGAGCGTTGCGCACCAGGTTGGGCCCCCAGTAGCCCGCGCCGATGACGGCGATGCCGATCGGTGTCGTCACTGCCTTCTCCCCGTGTCCTCCGCGACTGGTCGCGAGCCGCGCCAGTCTCGTGTGCATCCGCCTGCCGTGGAGTTCGTCGCGTCGCGGCGGTTCCGGACCAGCGAGGGAGCGGTTCCGGCCACCGGCCGTCGGTCGTCCACCTCACCGGACCGGTCAGGGCCTCGTCGGCGGCGTCCCTGGGGACGGCGACGGTGACCGTCCAGGTGGTCCCCGTCGTCGACGGGTGCGCGCCCGGGCCTGGCGACCGGCGGCGTGGGCTTCCGGAGCCGCATCGCGGGCACTGCCGTGCCCTCGGGTCCGGACGAGGTCGTCAGGACGGGCGCGACGCGCCCGGTCTCCGTCAGGATGGTGCCCATCAGTACGCCCCCAGGGGCCGGGTCACGGCGGCGACGGTCTTCCAGAGGATCTGCAGGTCCAGGGCGAGCGACCAGTTCTCGACGTAGCGGAGGTCCAGCCGCACCGCCTCGTCCCAGGTGAGGTCGCTGCGTCCCGAGACCTGCCAGAGGCCGGTCAACCCCGGCTTCACCAGGAGACGCCGGGCGACCGAGTCGTCGTAGACCGCGACCTCGGCGGGCAACGGCGGCCGGGGGCCGACCAGTGACATCTGACCGCGCAGGACGTTGATCAGCTGCGGCACCTCGTCGACGGAGTAGCGACGCAGCACCCGGCCGACGCGCGTGACCCGAGGGTCGTCCGCGACCTTGAACAGTGGACCGTCGCTGTTCTGGTTGCGCGCGACCAGTGCGGCGCGACGCTTCTCGGCGTCGATGCCCATCGTGCGGAACTTGAGCATGGAGAAGGTGCGCCCCTGCCGGCCGACCCGCTCCTGGCGGAACAGCACGGGTCCCGGGCTGTCCAGCCGCACCGCCACCGCGACCACCAGCAGCACCGGCAGCACGAGGACGAGAGCGAGGGCCGCGCCGACCCGGTCGATGAGTTCCTTGACCAGCCGCTTCGGGCCGGTGAAGACGGGCTCCTCGACGTGCACCAACGGCAGGCCGATGAAGGGACGCACGTGGATCCGCGGGCCCGCGACCTCCATCAACCCAGGCGCGACGAGCAGCTCGATGCCGCTGCGCTCGAGCTCCCACGACAGGCGCCGGAGGTAGACCGCCGCGGTCTCGCTGGAACTGGTGACCGCGACGACGTCGACGTCGAGCCGCCGGGCCATCCCTGCCGCCGAGCTCAGGTCCCCCCCGATCTCCACTCCGGTGTCGGCCAGAGTCGTCCCCACCGAGGGCTCGGGGACGCAGGCGGAGACCACGACCATCCCGCAGTGCCGGTCGCGGTCGAGCTGCCGTACGAGGTCTGCGACGGCGTTCGTCCGGCCGACGGCCAGGACGGTGCGCATGCACCGGCCGCGGGCTCGGAGCCGGTGCACGACCCGCCGGAGGGCGTGGCGTCCGACCGCGCTGAACAGGAGGGCTCCGGGCAGAGCCACCAGGACCAGCCCTCGCGACAGCTCCAGCACCAACGCGTACGACAGGAGTGCGACGAGCGCCAGGCACCCCACGCCGGCCCGGATGACGGCCCGGTACTCCTCGGTCCCGGTGCCCAGGTGGGCGCTGCGGTGCCCACCGGCGAGCGTGACCACGGCGACCCAGATGAGCGGGAACAGCCCCAGTACCGGCAGCGTCGAGGGGACCACCTCCGTGCCGAAACGCACGACCTGGGCCAGCGTCCCCGCCACTGCTGCGGCAGCGAGGTCGGACACGACGGTCGCGACGCGGTACCGGTGCTGCCACGTCGGCGCCGGCCGTCGTCCGCTGGCGAGTACGACCTGTCCATGCGGACGACGCCGGGCCTGGTGAGGGACTGCCGGCGACGGGCGCCCGCCGCCGGCTGATCTGGCACGGCCGAGCTCGCTGAGGTCCTGCAGCACGGGCACCGCCCTCCGCTCACCGGGCAGAGGGCGGCACGGCCCGCTCCCCCGTTCCTCCTGCGCACGGACAGCGACCGAGTCCGGGTGGCGGCTGACCGAAGCGCGGCTCAAGGAACCAGAGCAGGGTGACTCAGCGCAATGCCCTTCAGCGCCGTTGCTCCAGCTCAGCGCAGAGTTTACCGAGATCAGGTGGTCATTCCTCTACGCAGAGTCACGACACCCTCGAGATTCGATACCGGAGGAAGATTGACGGACGGTCACGAGATCTACCGGACGAGGATGTCCGGCTCTTCCTGTTCACGCCGGTGGAGCAGCAGCAGGGTCCCGGATGCGAACGGGCTCCTGAGCCGAGCGTGCAGGAAGCCTGGACCGCGTCGGGGACCGCCGCCGTTGCTCCAGGCCGCTACCACCGGGCGCCCGTGGCGGTGGCCGCTGTCCGAGAAGAGGTCGGCACCCGTGGCGGCGCCAGGGACTGAGCCTCGCGCAGGTCGGCGGCCTCCGTACGGCCGGCGGTGACGACCAGCACGGCGCCCTCGTCGTCCCGCGCCAGGCGCCGCCACTCGCGGGCCGAGGCCGGGGCCTCCCGGAGGATGCCTCTGCCCGGCCGTGCGTCAAGAGGTGAGCATGCGGGAGTGGTGCTCCCCGGCCGTCAGCGCCGTCAGCGGCATGCGCAGGGCAGTGCTCGAGGTGTGCATCGTGTAGGGGAAGTAGTGCACCGTCGCGCCGACAGTGGCGAGGTCGCGCTCCCGCCGGTGGCCCGTGGGGTCCCCCGCCAGTCGTCGCCCTTGAAGAGGACGTCGAAGCGGACCGCGCGCCACGCTTCGAGTTTGTCCGGCACGACCTCGGCGTGGACGTCGTCGACGAAGCGGAGGCTGCGGACGATCTCCATCTGCTCGGCCAGTGACACGAGGAGCAGCCGGCCCTCGGGCTCCAGGATCACCTCGTCGGCGACCGGGTCAGCCACCAGCCGGCCGCAGAGTTCGGCGGTGCGATCGCGTCCGGCGCGCCAGGTTGAGAGTGACGACGGCCAGCCGCTGCCCTGAGGTCCTGAGCAGGGACGATGTCCGCCGACCGCAGGTCAACCGATCCGATCCGTACTCCCTAGGACCGGTGGCATCATGCCCCCTTAGCGAGCAACCGGCTGCCGCTCGAGCATGACCATGCCCTAGAGAACGCCGTGCGACGCCCCATGCAGCTGGGGAAGTACCTGCGCCGCCGAAGAACAGCAGACGTTGCCTGGCAGCCAGGCAGCGGTCTTACGCCCGCGGCCGCCCGGCCGGGACTCGGTCGTGGACCGGCTGCGTCTCCGGGATGGGGTGACGAGCGGCCCCCCGCTCCGGAGCGGCGGTCCCCTGGGTCCGGCGGAATGGCAGACTCAACCACCGCGATCGCGCGGCGATCGCAGGGACCTCGGCCGCAGATGCGCCGTAGCCGTGAACCTGACGCTCCGCGACCAGGCGGTTGAGGACGACCCCGAGCACCGGGGCGTCGATGGTGCCCAACTGGCGCAACGCCTCGCCGAGCTGGTGGTGGCGGACCCGCCGGGTGTCGGCGACCACGAGCGCGCCGCTGGTGCAGCGGGACAGCGCGAAGGCGTCGGCGACTGTCAGGACCGGTGATGAGTCGATGATGACGACGTCGTGCTCCGCGGCGAGCGCAGCGACCAGGTCGGGCATGCGGTTGGAGTCCAGCAGCCGCGCCGGGTCGGACGGGACTTCACCTGCTGTGAGGACGCGCAGCCCGCGCTCGCCCCACTCCTGCATGACGTCGTCGACCTCGGCCCTACCGAGGAGCACGGTCGACAGCCCCGCGTCACCTCGCAAGCCAAGCTGCTCGGCGACCGTGGGCCCGCGCAGGTCGGCGTCGACGAGCACCACCCGCTTGTGCACCTCGGCCCAGGCGAGCGCCAGGTTGAGGGCGACGGTCGACTTGCCCTCGCCGGGCAGCGCGGACGTGACGGTCAGGACCAGCGGCACACCTGGCTTGCGGAGGGACTCCAGACTGGTGCGCAGTTGCCGGAACAGCTCGGCCTGCCGGCTGCGCGGATCGGTGGCTACGATCAGCCGGTCATCTGCCCCCGGGCGGCCGGCGGCGATGCGGCCGAGCACGGGGGCATCCGTCAGCTCCTGCACGCTCCGCGCGTCGCGCACCCGTGTGTCCACGGCCTCCCGCAGCCAGGCCACGGCACATCCTGAGGCCAGGCCCACGAGAAGGCCCAACCCGAGGATCAGCGGCACGTCGGGCGAGATGGGGGCACTCGGGACCTCGGCGGGAGCCACCATCGTCACCCGGACCGTCGCCTGCCCGTCCGAGTCCTTGGGTGCGAAGTCCTCGACGACATCGGACAGGACGTCAGCCACCGTGTCGGCCAGGAGTGCCGCCTGCTCCGGGGAGGGGTCGGTGACCGAGACCTCGACGACGACCGTGTCGACCGGCACCTCGGCGGTGACTCGTGGAGCGAGGTCGGCGACGCCCCCTTCCAGTTGCAGCCGCTCCACCACCGGCTCGAGTACGGCAGGTGCAGTCACCAGCCGGGCGAACGACTTCGCCTGCTCCTGGGCGTACGTGGACCCCTGGACGAGGTCTGCCACCGAGTCGCCGGTCGTCACGGAGACGAACACGCCGGACCGGGCGCGGTAGCTGTCCGGCGTCAGCACGGCGTACGCGATAGCGGCCATGAGTGCCAAGACCGTGACCAGCGCTAGGGACGTCCACCGCCGGCGGATGGCGGCGAGCACCTTCAGGGTCGTCACGGGCCTCCCCTTCGTCGAGTGAGTCGTGCCGACGAGTTCACTCGTAGTCACGGTCGATGAACAGTTTGTCCGCGCGCGCACCGTGAGACAGGCCGTAGCCGGTGGACGTCACTCAATGGGGTCACGCACGATGGCAGATCAGGCGCAGGACAACCGTGAGGGTGCGGGGGCATCAGATGTCCGCCCCGACGTCCGGGGGGTCCGTCAGCGACCGAGGTAGCACGCAGTAGCCGCTGGAACGAGACCGTGTTGTGGGCGCAGCAGGTCTCGCGACTCGGTGTCAGCGCCTCCCTTCCGTGAGCGGTCGCACGAGAGGAGTGCCGCCTGGTCCGTCGACGCTGCCCGCGACGTGCACTTCATCGAAACCGTTGCGGCACCCCCGACGGCGAGGTGCTGTGGAGCGAAAGGCGCTCACAGAGCGTCATGGACGGGGCGACGCGGAGAGTGACGATTCACCCGAAGGGGAGGGTTCAGGTGCGCGGGTGGACCACGTTCTGCGCTGCCTCGAGGCCGAGGGCGAGCAGCTCCTCGGTGGCGTCGGCCGCCTCGGCGACCAGCAGGTCGAGCTCCTTGCGCTCGGTGGCCGAGAAGTCCTTCAGCACGAAGTCCGCGGGGTCCTGGCGGCCCGGCGGCCGGCCGATGCCGACCCGCACGCGCAGGTACTCCCTGGTCCCGGCGGAGCGGCTGATCGAGCGCAGCCCGTTGTGCCCGCCCTCGCCGCCGCCGCGCTTGAGGCGCACCGCGGCGAAGGGGATGTCGAGCTCGTCGTGCACGACGACGAGGTCGGCCACCGGCAGCTTGTGGTAGTCGAGCAGGGCGCGCACCGGGCCGCCGGACTCGTTCATGTACGCCGTCGGCCGGGCCAGGACGACGCGGCGGCCGGCCAGGCGGCCCTCACCGGCCACCGCGCGGGCGCGGGCGCCCTTGCCGGCGGCGAGCTTCACGCCGGCCCGGGCGGCCAGCTCGTCGAGCACCATCGCGCCGACGTTGTGCCGGTTGCCGGCGTAGGAGGGGCCGGGGTTGCCCAGCCCCACGACGAGGAAGGGGCCCTCGGAGGGGGCGGACGCCGCAGGGGCGCCGGCGGTGCCGGCGCCCCTGCGGGTCGTGCTCTCGGTCAGCGGGGACCTCAGCTGTTCTCGGTCGACTCGATCGACTCGCCGCTGCCCTGCTCGAACGGCTCGGGTACGACGTCGCCCTCGCCGGCGGCCTCCTCGGCCGGCGCGGACTCCTCGCGCTCGATGCCGGCCTCGGCCTCGGCCTCGGCGAGCTCGGCGTCGAGCTGCTCGGCGGTCGGGGCGCCCATGACGTTGACGACCAGGGCCTCGGGGTCGGTCAGCAGGGTGGCACCGGACGGCAGCGGGAGGTCGCCGGCGGTCACCCCCTCGCCGGCGCCGCGGCCGGTGACGTCGACCTCGATGGTCTCGGGGATGGCGGTGGCCTCGGCCTCGAGGGAGACGGTGTTCAGCTCGACGCTGAGCAGGGTCTCGGGGCCGGACTCGCCGACGGTGACGACGGGGACGTCGACGGTGACGCGCTCGCCCCGGCGGACGACCAGCAGGTCGACGTGCTCGTGCTGGCGGGTCAGCGGGTCGCGCTGCACCGACTTGGTGAGCGCCAGCTGCTCCTGGCCGTCGAGGACGACGGTGATCAGGGCGTTGGTGCCGCCGTTGCGCAGCACCGCGGCGAACTCGCGGGCCGGCAGCGACAGGTGGACGACGTCCTGGCCGTGCCCGTACAGGACGGCCGGGACGCGGCCCGCGCGACGGGTCCGGCGGGCGCTGCCCTTGCCGAACTCGGTGCGGGCCTCGGCGACGAGGCGGAAGTCAGCCACGGTGGTGTGCTCCTCAACAGCGGGTGGGCCTGGTGCCGGCGGCCGGGCGCGGCACACCTCGCAGGAGCACACGCACGTCGATCACGGAGTACGGACGGCCGCCTCCCTCGCCGGGCTTCCGGAGAGTCTACCCGCACCGCGCAGCTCGCCTCGGCTGGGGACTCCGATGCGGAACGAGGACGTCCTCCTCGGAGCAGCGACGGTGGTTCCGCCGCACACCGCTCCGTCGCTAGCGTCCGCGGCGCCGAGGACCGAGGCCTCCGTCCACGACCACCGACGGAGTCACCACCCTTCTCGTGAGGAGCACCGTGCTGGACGTCGCCGTGCGTGCCGGGAACCGCGTCAAGCGCGAGGTCATCGGACGGGTTCCCCCCGTCCGGGACCTGGCCGATCGGCGACATCGGCAGCGCTTGCGCCGGCACGAGTCCTTCCTGCCGGTCCTGACTCCCGAGCGCGAAGGTGTCGTCTCGACGCTGCGCGACGAGGGGGTCTGCGTGACCTCGCTGGACCGGCTGGCCCTTCTCGGTACGGACCGGTTGAAGGCGGGGCTGCAGGACCTCACCGCCCGCCTCGCCGCCCGTCCGCGGACGGGCCCTGACAACAGCCGGCCACCCCTCGACGAGGTCCTCGCCGCCAACGGGGTCTGGCAGTGGGGCCTGAGCCCGGAGCTGCTCGACCTCGTCGAGTGCCACCTCGGCCTGCCGGCCCGCTACTACGGCGCCGACCTCCGCCGCGAGGACGCGACCGCCCGGGCGATCGGCGTCCGGCAGTGGCACCGCGACCAGGAGGACCACCGGATGTTCAAGATCCTGGTGTGGCTCAACGACGTCGACCTCGACGGGGGGCCGTTCGAATACGTGTCGCGGCGCCACACCGACCGGCTCGCACGGGAGCTGGGGTACGTCACCGGCTTTGTCACCGACGACTCGCTGCGGGAGCGCGTCCCCGAGTCGGAGTGGCGCCAGGCCACCGGACCGACGTGGACGGCTGTCGTCGCCGACACCCGGGCGGTGTTCCACCGGGCCATGCCGCCCCGGGCACGCGACCGGTACTCGGTGACGTTCTCCTACACGTCCCGGACCCCCATGACCACGCTGCCGGTACCGCCGGTCACCCAGCGCCAGCGGGAGCTCGCCACGCGCGGCCTCGACGACCGGCAGCGCGCCTGTCTGCCGCGCGCCTTCACCCGCTGACCTGTCGGGGAGGTCCCTACGAGGAGAGCCGGAGGGCCCTCCAGGCGGTCCCCAGCTCCGACGTCAGCTGGCGCCGCCGAAGAGGCTGGTGACCGAGCCGTCCTCGAAGACCTCCTTGATCGCCCGGGCGAGCAGCGGGGCGATGGAGAGGACGGTGAGCTTGTCGAACTGGCGGGCCGGCTCGATCGGCAGCGTGTTCGTGATGACGACCTCGCTGATCTTGCTGTTCTTCAGCCGGTCGACCGCGGGGCCGGACAGGACGCCGTGGGTGGCGGTGACGATGACGTCGGCCGCGCCGGCCTCGAACAGCGTCTCGGCGGCCTTCACGATCGTGCCGCCGGTGTCGATCATGTCGTCGACCAGGATGCAGACCCGCCCGGCGACCTCACCGACGACGCGGTTGGCGACCACCTCGTTGGGCCGCATCGGGTCGCGGGTCTTGTGGATGAAGGCCAGCGGGACGCCGCCGAGCTTGTCGCTCCACCGCTCCGAGACCCGCACCCGGCCGGAGTCCGGCGAGACGACGGTGATGTCGCGGTCGCCCCAGCGCTCGCGCACGTGCCCGACCAGCAGGTCGAGGGCGAACAGGTGGTCGACCGGGCCGTCGAAGAAGCCCTGGATCTGCGCGGTGTGCAGGTCGACGGCCATGAGCCGGTCGGCGCCGGCGGTCTTGAACATGTCCGCGACCAGCCGGGCGGAGATGGGCTCGCGGCCGCGGTGCTTCTTGTCCTGCCGGGCGTAGGGGAAGAACGGCGCGACGACGGTGATGCGCTTGGCCGAGGCGCGCTTGAGCGCGTCGACCATGATCAGCTGCTCCATGAGCCAGGTGTTGATCGGCGCGGTGTGGCTCTGCACGACGAAGGCGTCGCAGCCGCGGACGGACTCCTCGAAGCGGACGAACAGCTCGCCGTTGGCGAACTCGTAGGCGGCCGTGGGGGTCGGCGTGACGCCGAGGTGCCCGGCGATCTCGGAGGCCAGCTCGGGGTACGCCCGGCCGGAGAAGAGCATCAGGCTCTTGCTGGTGGTCTGCCGGATCGCACTCATCGGCTCACTGCCTCACTGCTCGTGGGTGGCCTCGGGGTCCGCCGGCCGGTCCGGTGCGTCACCCGCGGGCCGGCCCCCGGCCGGGTCCTCGGCCGCTGCTGCTGTCGCTGCCGCCGCGGCCTGCGCGGCGGAGGTGCCCGGGCGACGGCGTCCCACCCAGCCTGCCACATTGCGCTGCTTGGCCCGCGCCACACCCATGGCCCCCGGCGGGACGTCCTGGGTGATCACCGAACCCGCGGCCGTGTAGGCGCCGTCCCCGACGGTGACCGGCGCGACCAGCATCGTGTCCGATCCCACACGGACGGCGTCGCCGATCGTCGTGTGGTGCTTGGCCACGCCGTCGTAGTTGACGAAGACGGTCGCCGCACCGATGTTCGCCCCGCGGCCGATCGTGGCGTCGCCGACGTAGGACAGGTGCGGCACCTTCGACCCCTCGCCGACCACGGCGTTCTTCGTCTCGACGAAGGCGCCCACCTTGGACCGCGCCGCCAGCCGGGTGCCCGGCCGCAGGTAGCTGAACGGCCCGACCGCCGCCCCGGGCCCGACCTCGGCCCCGGTGGCGTGCGTGCGCACCACGGTGGCGCCCTCCCCCACCGTGCAGTCGGTCAGCGTGGTGTCCGGGCCGACGGCGGCGCCGGCCGCGACCGTCGTCGTCCCGTGCAGCTGGACGCCGGGCAGCAGCCGGGCCCCGGGCAGGACGGAGGCGGTGACGTCGACCCAGGTGGTGGCCGGGTCGACGACGGTGACGCCCGCGACCATGAGCGCGTCGAGGACGCGGTCGTTGAGGGTGCGCCGCCGCGCGGCCAGCTCCCGCTGGTCGTTGCAGCCGAGGACGTCGACCGGGTCCTGCGCCGCGACGGCGGCCACCGGGGCACCGCCCTCGACCAGCGGCGCCAGCGCGTCGGTCAGGTACTGCTCGCCCTGGGCGTTGTCGGTCGACAGCCCGGCGAGGACCCGGCGCAGCGTGGCGGCGTTCGCGACGTACACGCCGGCGTTGACCTCGCGGATCGCCCGCTGCTGCGCGGTCGCGTCCTTCTCCTCGACGATGGCCCGCGGCGCGCCGTCCTCCCCCCGCACGATCCGGCCGAGGCCGGTGGGGTCCCCGACCTCGGCGGTCAGCACGGTGAAGACGCTGCCGGCCTCGTGGTGGGCCGCCACGAGCGCGGCCAGGGTGCCGGTGGTGAGCAGCGGCGAGTCGCCGTTGACGACGAGCACCGGGCCCTCGAGGCCGGGCACCGCCTCCAGCGCCACCTGCGCCGCGTGCCCCGACCCGCGCTGCTCCTCCTGGACGACGGCGCGGGCGTCCGGGGCGACGGCTGCCATGTGCTCCTCGACCATCGCGCGGCCGGACCCGACGACGACCAGGGTGGTGCCCGCCGCCAGCGGCGCGGTCGCGGCGAGGACGTGGCCGAGCATGCTGCGCCCGCCGAGCTCGTGCAGCACCTTCGGGGTGGTCGACCGCATCCGGGTCCCCTGACCGGCAGCGAGGACGACGACGGCGGCGACGGGCTGCTGCGGGCTCACGGATCTCCTCGACGACGGGTGCGACCGGGTGGGACGTTGCTGGGGGACTCGGACTCGAACCGAGACTTCCCGGCTCCAAAGGCCGGCGGGCTGCCGATTACCCCATCCCCCACCGCGCGCCGTCCCCGCACGACGCCGCGTGGGACGAGCCTAGGGGGCGCGCCGGAGGCGGGCACGGGAGCGGTCCGGACGGCGTCGTCCCCTCGGGGAGCGGCCCTCCCTACGGTGACGTAGGTTACGGCCCCGGAGCCGCCGGACGCCGACCCGGGGCCCGCGCCGGACGACCCCTGGAGGCCACGTGTCCGCCCCTTCCCTCACCCGGCCGACGGCCTTCCGTCCCGCAGACCCGGACAAGGGCCTGCCGCCCAACGCGCTGGGCAAGGAGAAGGGGCACCTGGAGCAGCTCACGCTCTACGTGTTCGTCGTCGTGCCGTTCATCGCGCTGGCGGCCGTCGTGCCGGCGGTGTGGGGCTGGGGGCTGTCCTGGCTGGACGTCGGCCTGGCGGTCGGCTTCTACTTCCTCACCCTGCTCGGGGTGACCGTCGGCTACCACCGGTACTTCACGCACGGCTCGTTCAAGGCCCGCCGCCCGCTGCGGATCGCGCTGGCGGTCGTCGGCTGCATGGCCGTGCAGGGCCCGGTGGTGCAGTGGGTCGCCGACCACCGCCGCCACCACGCCTTCTCCGACCGCGAGGGCGACCCGCACTCGCCGTGGCGGTACGGCACCGACACCCGCGCGCTGCTCAAGGGCATGTGGCACGCCCACCTCGGCTGGCTGTTCGACCGGCGCCAGACCAACGCCGAGCGCTACGCCCCCGACCTGCTCAAGGACCGCGGCCTGCGGGTCACCAGCCGGCTGTTCATCCTGTGGGCCTTCCTGAGCCTGGCCGTCCCGACGGCGGTCGGCGGCCTGGTGACCGGCAGCTGGACCGGCGCCTGGACGGCGTTCTTCTGGGCCGGGCTGGTGCGCGTCGCGCTGCTGCACCACGTGACCTGGTCGATCAACTCGATCTGCCACGTGGTGGGCAGCCGGCCCTTCGCCTCCCGGGACCGCGCCACCAACTTCTGGCCGCTGGCGGTCCTCAGCGCCGGCGAGTCGTGGCACAACCTGCACCACGCCGACCCGACCTGCGCCCGGCACGGCGTGCTGCGCGGGCAGATCGACATCAGCGCCCGGGTCATCTGGGTGTTCGAGAAGCTCGGGTGGGCGCACTCGGTGAAGTGGCCCGACCCGGTCCGGCTGGCGGCCAAGCGGCGGGTCCCGGCCGTCGGCGCCGTGGCGTCCTGACCGCCGGCGCGCCCCGGCGACGGGCGCGGATGGGCCGCTCCCAGCGGCGCGAGCAGCTGGTGGCGGTCGGCCGGGAGGTGTTCGCGCAGCGCGGCTACGCGGCCACCTCGATCGAGGAGCTGGCCGCCCGCGCGGACGTGAGCAAGCCGGTCCTCTACGAGCACTTCGGCGGCAAGGAGGGGCTCTACACCGCCGTCGTCGACCGGGAGATGGTGCGGGTGCTCGAGCGGTTCACCTCCGCCCTGGCCGCCGGCGGCAGCCCGCGGGCGCTGCTGGAGCGGGCGGCACTGGCGCTGCTGGACTACGTCGAGGAGGACACCGACGGGTTCCGCGTGCTCTCCCGCGACGCCCCCGGCTCGTACTCGTCGCTGATCGGGGAGCTGGCCCGCCGGGTCGAGCACCTGCTCGCCGAGCAGTTCGGCGTGCGCGGCCACGACCCGCGGCTGGCCGCGCTCTACAGCCAGGCGCTGGTCGGGATGGTCGCGCAGGTGGGCCACTGGTGGCTGGAGACCCGCTCGCCGGGGAAGGCCGAGGTGGCCGCCCGGCTGGTGGACCTCGCCTACAACGGGCTCGCGCACCTGGACCCCGACCCCGCGCTGCGGCACCGGGACGGCTGAGGCTCAGCCGACCAGGCGGGCCCCCGGCACCGGCCCGTGCACCACCCGGACGGTGCGGAACAGGCCCTCCCCCGCCAGGACGGCGGCCAGCCGCACCGCCGCGTCCTCGTCGGCGGCCAGCGCGGCCACGGTCGGGCCCGACCCGCTGACCACCGCGGCGGCGGCGCCGGCGTCGACGGCCCCCCGCAGGGCGCGGCGCAGCGCCGGGCGCAGCGAGACGGCGGGCGCCTGCAGGTCGTTGGCCAGGGCCGCGGCCAGGACGTCCACCGGGCCGCTGCGCAGTGCGGCGACCACCGGCTCGGGCGAGGGGAACGCGACTCCGCCGGGCACCCGGCCCTCGGCGCGCAGCCGGTCGAGCTCGGCGTAGACGGCCGGCGTCGACAGCCCGCCCTCGGCGATGCCGAGCACCCAGTGCGTCGGCCTCCGGGCGAGGACGGGGGTGAGCCGCTCACCCCGGCCGCTGCCCAGTGCGACCCCGCCGGCCAGCGAGAACGGCACGTCGCTACCCAGCTGCGCGGCCAGCGCGGTGAGGTCGCCGCGGGTGGCGCGGGTGCCCCACAGCGCGTCGAGGGCGACCAGCGCGGCCGCGGCGTCGGCGCTGCCGCCGGCCAGCCCCGCGGCGGCCGGGATGGCCTTGTCGACGGCGATGGCGGCGTCGGCGGCGACCCCGGCGTGCTCGGCGAGCAGCTCGGCGGCCCGCCAGACGAGGTTGCGCCGGTCGGTGGGCACCGGGTCGGGGCCGCCGGCGCCCTCGCCGGTCACCGTCACCGACAGCCCGTCGCCGGGGCGCACGGTCACCGTGTCCAGCAGCGAGACGGCGAGGTAGACCGTCTGCAGGTCGTGGAAGCCGTCCTCGCGCAGCGGGCCGACCGCCAGCGACACGTTGACCTTGGCGGGGGCGTGCGCGGCCACGGAGCCGTCGCCGCGGGTGTGGCCGGGACCGCCCGGGGAGGACCAGCTCACGGCGCGGTCGCCGCCAGCCGGGCGAAGTCGGCCACCGACAGCTGCTCGCCGCGGGTGGCGGGGTCGATGCCCGCCGCCCGCAGCCGGGCCTCGGCCGCGGCCGGGCTTCCGGCCCAGCGGGCCAGCGCCGCGCGCAGGCCCTTGCGGCGCATCGCGAACGCGGCGTCGACGACGGCGAAGGTGGCGGCGCGGTCGCCGGGCGGCGGGTCGTGCCGGTCGAGCGCGACCAGCCCGGAGTCCACGTTGGGCTCGGGCCAGAAGACGCGGCGGCCGACGTTGCCGGCCCGCCGGGCGGTGCCGTACCAGGCGGCCTTCACCGACGGCACGCCGTAGGCGGCGCCGCCCGGCGGGGCGGCCAGCCGCTCGGCCACCTCCGCCTGGACGAGCACCAGCGCCCGGCGCAGGGAGGGCAGCAGCTCGAGCAGGTGCAGCAGGACGGGCACCGCCACGTTGTACGGCAGGTTGGCCACCAGCGCCGTCGGGGGCGGCCCGGGCAGCTCGGTCACCCGCAGGGCGTCGGCCTCGACGACGGTCAGCCGGTCGGCCAGGTCGGGCCGGCGGGCGGCCACCGTGGCCGGCAGCAGGGCGGCCAGCCGCGGGTCGATCTCGACGGCGGTGACCGCGGCGGCGGCCGGCAGCAGGCCCAGGGTCAGCGAGCCCAGGCCCGGCCCGACCTCGAGGACGACGTCGTCGGGTCGCAGCCCGGCGGTGCGCACGATCCGGCGGATGGTGTTGGCGTCGTGCAGGAAGTTCTGCCCGAGGGTCTTGGTCGGGCGCAGGTCGAGCTGCTGGGCCAGCTCGCGGATCGCGGCCGGGCCCAGCAGCCCGTCGGCCTGCTCGGGAGGTGTGCTCAGCGGAGTGTTCTCCGGGTGGTTCAGAGGTGGCGACCGCAGTGCGGCCACGGCGAGGCGCCGCGGGCGGCGTAGAGCCGCTCCCCGATGTCGATCTGCTGCTCCCGGGTGGCCTGGTGCGGGTACTGGGCGTACTCGCCGCCGCCGTTGGCCAGCCAGGTGCTCTGGTTGAACTGCAGGCCGCCGTAGTAGCCGTTGCCGGTGTTGATGGACCAGTTGCCGCCGGCCTCGCACCGCGCCAGCGCGTCCCAGTCCAGCCCGCTGGTGGGGGGCTCCGGCGCCGGGCGCTCCTTCGTGCCGACGCTGACCAGCTCGTCGACCGCCGGGCGGGTGACCGCGGTGCCCAGCTGCTCGCGGCCGGTCTCGACGCCGTCGGTGACGGTCACGCGGAAGGTGGTGGCCTGCTCGCCGTCGACGCCGGGCTGGGTGACGGTCTCGTCGCCCTCGAAGGCGTTCGGGTCGTCGGTGCGGACCGTCTGGTGCGGGATCGGGGTGGTGACCACCTGCTCGGTCACCTGCACACGGTAGACCTGCAGCCGCATGGCGTTGAGCAGCGGCTGGGTCGCGAACAGGCTGGTCCGGTCGTGCGCGCCGACGGTCACGCCCTGCTCGGCGAGCAGGTCGCCGGCGGTGGCCGCGGTGGTGGTCACCACGCGGGTGGCGCCGTCGACGACGAGCGTGACGGCCTTCGGGGTGGTGATCGACAGCGCCATGCCGTCGAGCGGGAGCCGCTCGCTGCGGCTGGCCGACAGGACCATGTCCTCGGCGCGGTAGCCGAGCTGGTCGAGCGCCTCGTCCACCGACAGGGCGGTCACGTAGACCTCGCGGGTGACGCCGTCGACGGTGAGCTGCAGCGGGCGGGCGCGGTTGACCACGACCGTGTCGCCGTCGGCCACCGCGGCCGCGGGGCGCGGGAGGACGACGTCGTGCGACTGCGTCCGCAGCCCCTCCTCCTCGAGGACCTCCCCGACGGTGTCGGCATAGGTGCTGACCTCGCGGGCCTGCCCGTCGACGGTGAGCGTGAGCGACTTCTGCGCGGCGAACCAGGCCACGGACCCGCCGACCAGCCCGAGCAGGACCAGGGCGAACAGGGCGAGCTTCAGCGTTCGGGGCACGACACTTCCACGGGGTCGAGGGACCGGGCAGGGGGTCGCACACCCGAGCGGCAGCCGACAGCACGGGGTTCCCGGGACCGTCGGATGCCGTCCGGCGATCCCACCCCGGCTGTCAGTCACGACACGATAACGAGTGCGCCACGTCTAGCAACGGTGCGCAGGAAGTGAACCAGAGGACGATACGTCGACATGGAGGCGCGCCGACACGAAGGGTTAGGGACGCGCCGCATGTGACAGCGGTGACGGATGCGGTGCGTGAGATCAGGCGGTGACCGACGTCACGGTGTGACCGGCGCCCCGGCCGGGCAACGGAGCGGGCCTCAGCCGGCCAGCGCCCGCTCGCTCGCCCGCACGGGGCGCAGCCACGTGAGCAGGAAGCCGGCGACGGCGAGGCCCGCGGCCAGGCTCGCGAAGCCGCCGGCGACCAGCGCGACCGGCAGCAGGTCGACGTTCTCGGTTACCCGGTCGCCGAGGTCGATGCCGGCGACGAGCAGGAGCGTGCCCAGCGGCAGCAGCGCGAGCACGCTGGTCGCGGCGGTGACCAGGTGCGCGGTCCAGGTGCGCAGCGCCTCGTCGACCGGCACGTCGGCGCCCTCGGCCGGCAGCGGGCGGACGAGGACGCGCAGCAGCGCCGTCTCGGCCAGCAGCCACGCCACGAGCGGGACCAGCAGCGCGACCCAGGCGACGGTGTCGGCGAGCTCGCCGCGCTGCCACATCAGGACGGTCACGAGGACCTCCGCGAGCACGACGGCGCGCGTGGTCCACAGCAGCCACGGGGAGACCTGTTCGCCGCGCCGGGGCCGGCGGGCGGGGTCGGACAGCCGCCAGCGCGGCCGCGGGCGGGTCGCCTCGGCGAGCACCACGCCGGCGAGCAGGCCGACGACGAGAGCGGGCAGCCAGAGGAACACCGACGCCTCGGCGAACATCACGACGCTGGCGACGATCCCCACGACGCCGAGCAGCAGCCCGAGCCGGCGCACGCGGCGGCCGTGCTGCGCCTGCCGCTGCAGCGTGACCACACCCTCCGGGGTGGGCGTGGCGAAGTCGATCGCCGCCGACGCGACGGCGCGGCGGCCGGCGGCCAGGGCCCACGCACGGGCGAGCAGCACGCCGGGCACCAGGACGGCGATGAACAGCACGACGGCGATGAGGCGACCCACGCAGACCAGTGTGCATCGCCTCGGCGCTCAGCCGGTCCGGTCGGTCTCCCATCGTCCGAAGACCCGCTCGGCGTTCCTGGTCAGGGCGTCGCATAGCTGCGCGACCTCCACGCCGGTGACCTCGGCCAGCGCCCGGACGGTGTGCGGCACGAGGCGCGAGGCGTTGGGCCGACCGCGGTGCGGCACCGGCGTGAGGAAGGGCGAGTCGGTCTCCACGAGCAGCTGCTCCAGCGGCGTGAGCGCGGCGGCCTCCCGGAGGTAGCCGGCGTTGCCGAAGGTCAGCGTCCCGGCGAAGGACAGCACGAAGCCGCGCTCGACGCAGGCCTCGGCGAACGCGGCGTCGCCGGAGAAGCAGTGCATGACCACGTGCTCCGGCGCGCCCTCGTCGTCGACGACCCGCAGCACCTCCTCGTGCGCGTCCCGGTCGTGGACGACCAGCGCGACGCCGTGCTCCTTCGCGATCCGGATGTGCGCCCGGAAGGAGGCCTCCTGCGCCGCCCAGCCCCCGGGTCCGGTGCGGAAGCGGTCCAGCCCGGTCTCCCCCACCGCGCGCACCCGCGGCAGCGCCGCCAGCCGGTCGATCTCGGCCAGCGCGTCGTCGTCGGCCGCGCCCTCCCCGGCCTCGTTGGGGTGGACGGCGACGGCGGCCAGCACGCCCGGGTGCCGGGCCGCCAGCTCCGCCGACCACCGCGAGGAGGGCACGTCGACGCCGACCTGCACCAGCCGCAGGACGCCCACCGCGGCCGCGGCGGCGATCTCGGCGTCCACCGCGTCGTCGTCCGCGGGCTCGTCGGTGCGGAAGCCGTTCAGGACGATGTCGAGGTGGGTGTGGCTGTCGACCGCCGGGGCCGGCAGCGGCTCCGGGGACGGCGGCGGCTCGCCCCGCCGGTTGGCGCGGGACGCGGCCGAGCGGCTCACTGCCCGACCCGTGCGGCAGAAATGGCCATTTCTGCCGTCACGAGGCGTCGCCCTCCAGCCGGGCCAGCTCCTCCGCGACGACGGACTCGTCGAGCTTGCGGAACACCGGGGTGGGCGGGGACAGCGGCGTGCCCGACGGGAGCGGGCGGGAGGCCCACACCGCCTGCGCGTCGCCGTAGTCGCCGGTGATGACCGGGTAGGGCGAGCCGTCGTCGAGGTCGGTGACCTCCTCGATGCGCGGCGCCGGCGACCAGACGCCGGTGCCACCGAGCAGCTCGTGCACCTTCTGCGCCGAGTGCGGGAGGAACGGCGTGAGCAGCGCGTTGCAGTCGCTGACCGCCTGCAGCGCGGTGTGCAGCACGGTGTCCCGGCGGGCCGGGTCCTCCTTGAGCTTCCACGGCGCCTGGTCGGACAGGTACTTGTTCGCCTCGCCGACCACCCGCATCGCCTCGGTGGCCGCCGCCTTCTGCCGGTTGCGGGCCAGCAGGTCGCCGATCGGCCCGAACGCCGACGACGTCGAGGCCAGCAGCGCGCGGTCGGCGTCGGTCAGCTCCCCCGGCGTCGGGACGGCGCCGACGTTCTTCGCCGCCATCGACACCGTCCGGTTGACCAGGTTGCCCCAGCCGGCGACGAGCTCGTCGTTGTTGCGCCGGAGGAACTCCGCCCAGGTGAAGTCGGTGTCCTGGGTCTCCGGGCCCGCGACCGCGACGAAGTAGCGCAGCGCGTCGGCGTCGTAGCGGGCGAGGAAGTCGCGGACGTAGATGACCACCTGGCGCGACGAGGAGAACTTGCGGCCCTCCATGGTGAGGAACTCGCTGGAGACCACCTCGGTGGGCAGGGCCAGCCGGCCGAGCGAGCCGGGGCTGCCGCCCTTGTCGCCCTCGCCGTTGTAGCCCTGCAGCTGCGCGGGCCAGATCTCGGCGTGGAAGACGATGTTGTCCTTGCCCATGAAGTAGTAGGCGTCGGCGTCGGGCGACTGCCACCACTGGCGCCAGGCGTCGGCGTCGCCGGAGCGGCGGGCCCACTCGATGGACGCCGACAGGTAGCCGACGACGGCGTCGAACCAGACGTAGATGCGCTTGTCGGGCCGGTCCCGCCAGCCGTCGAGCGGGATCGGCACGCCCCAGTCGATGTCGCGGGTGTAGCTGCGCGGCTTGAGGTCGTCGAGCAGGTTCTTCGCGAAGTTGAGCACGTTGGGCCGCCAGCCCCGGCGGCTGTCCAGCCAGTCGCCGAGGGAGCGGGTGAAGGCGGGCAGGTCGAGGAAGTAGTGCTCGCTCTCGACGAAGCGCGGCGTCTCGCCGTTGATCCGGCTGACCGGGTTGATCAGGTCGGTGGGGTCGAGCTGGTTGCCGCAGTTGTCGCACTGGTCGCCGCGGGCGCCGTCGTAGCCGCAGATCGGGCAGGTGCCCTCGATGTAGCGGTCGGGCAGCGTGCGGCCGGTGGACGGGCTGATCGCGCCGAGCGTCGTCTGCGGGAAGACGTACCCGTTCTTGAGCAGGCCGAGGAAGATCTCCTGGCTGACCTGGGCGTGGTTGACCGTGGTGGTGCGGGTGAACAGGTCGTAGGACAGGCCGAGGGCCTGCAGGTCGTTCACGATCAGCCGGTTGTTCCGGTCGGCGATCTCCCGCGGGCTCACCCCCTCCGCGTCGGCGGCGACGGTGATCGGCGTGCCGTGCTCGTCGGTGCCGCTGACCATGAGGACGCGGTCCCCGGCCATGCGGTGGTAGCGGCTGAAGACGTCGGAGGGGACGCCGAAGCCGGAGACGTGGCCGATGTGCCGCGGGCCGTTGGCGTAGGGCCAGGCCACGGCGGTCAGGATGTGCCGATCACTCACGACACCGAGGGTAGTGAGCGGCGGTCACCGGTCCGTTCAGTGACCGGCGACGGTGCTCGCGGGCGGGAGCTCGCCGGCGACGGGCGTGGTCAGCGCGACGGCCCCGAGGGCGACCCCGATCACCGCGACGGTGGCCAGGCGCGTCCGCGGGTGCCGGGTCGGGGCGGCCGGGCGGGGGCGCGGCGGGACCGCGGCGGACCAGGCGAGGGTGGCCGGCGCCGAGGTGAGCAGCAGCTTGCCGACCGGCACCGCCAGCGCCAGCAGCGCGACGGCCGGCAGCGGCAGCGTCGTGGGCAGGTCGCCGACCAACGGGGTGACCAGGCTGACGGCGAACAGGGCCGCCACGCCCACGATCTCCGCGCAGGCCAGGCCGTTGGCGAGCCGCCGTCCGCCCTCGAGGGCCGCCAGGCCGCCGCCCGCGCACAGCACGATCCAGCCGGCCAGCCCGCCGAGCACCGCGACGACGACCGGCGCCGGCGGCCGCGACGCGGCGGCGAACAGCCCGTCGAGCCCGGTCAGCCCGGCCGCGAGCAGCGCCGCGGCCTCCAGCCCGCAGACCGCGGCCAGCGCGAGCACGGCCACCGGCCACCGCCGGGGCGTGGACGGTGCGGGTGCGGGGAGGGGGGCGTCGAGGACGCTGGTCGCCACGGGTCTGCTCCTGGCCGGGGACGTCGGTCACCGGTCAGGTCGTCCCGCGCGGGGCGGCGCAGGAGGCCCGGGAGGGCGGGTCTCACCCTCCCGGGTGGGTCAGCCGGCCCGGACCCGGTCCCCCTCGCGGGCCAGCCGGCTGTGGCGGCGGCCGTAGGCGAAGTAGAGGACGAAGCCCAGCGCCATCCAGATCGCGAAGCGCAGCCAGGTGTCGGCCGGCAGGTTGAGCATCAGGTAGAAGCAGGCCAGCGCGGACAGGATCGGCACCAGCGGCACCAGCGGCACGCGGAAGGACCGGTGCAGGTCCGGGCGGGTGCGGCGCAGCACGATGACGGCGATCGACACGAGCACGAAGGCGAACAGCGTGCCGATGTTGACCAGCTCCGCCAGCGTGCCGAGCGGCAGGAACCCGGCGAGCAGGGCGACGACGATCCCGGTGCCGATGGTGATGCGGTACGGCGTGCCGTAGCGCGGGTGCACCGCGGCCATGGCCGGCGGGAGCAGGTGGTCGCGGCTCATGGCGAACAGCACCCGCGACTGGCCCAGCATCAGGATCATCACGACCGAGGTGAGGCCGGCCAGGGCGCCCACGGAGATGATGCTGGAGACGAACGACAGCCCGACGCTGGCGAACGCCTCGGCCAGCGGCGCCTCGGTGGACAGCTCCGAGTAGGGCTGCATGCCGACGACGACCAGCGAGACGGCGACGTAGAGCAGCGTGCAGACGAACAGCGAGCCGAGGATGCCGCGCGGCAGGTCGCGCTTGGGGTTGCGGGTCTCCTCCGCCGCCGTCGCGACGATGTCGAAGCCGATGAAGGCGAAGAACACGATCGAGGCGCCGGCGATGACCCCGCCCCAGCCGAACGTGCCCTGGTCGAAGCCGAACAGCTGGATCAGCGGGGCGTGCCAGCCGCCCTCCCCCTCGCCGGCCGGCTCGGCGGGCGGGACGAACGGCGTGTAGTTGTCGGCCGTCAGGTAGAAGAGCCCGAGCACGATGATGAGCAGGACGATCGCGACCTTGATCGCGACGATCACGCTGGTCACCCGCGACGACAGCTTGATGCCGAGCACGAGGACGCCGGTCATCAGCAGCGCGATGACGATCGCCGGGATGTTCACCGTCGCGGCCTCGCCGGCGATCGACGTCGGCAGCGGGATGCCGATGTCACCGAGCAGCTGGTTGAGGTAGCCCGACCAGCCGACCGAGACCGTGGCCGCGCCGAGCGCGAGCTCGAGCACCAGGTCCCAGCCGATGATCCAGGCGACCAGCTCGCCCATCGTGGCGTAGGAGAACGTGTAGGCCGAGCCCGCGACCGGGACGGTGGAGGCGAACTCCGCGTAGCAGATCGCCGCCAGCCCGCAGACGACGCCGGCGATGACGAAGGAGATCGCCACCGCCGGGCCCGCCGTGGTCCTGGCCACCTCGCCGGTGAGCACGAAGATCCCGGTGCCGATGATCACCCCGACGCCGAAGACGGCGAGGTCGAGCCCGGACAGGTTCTTCTTGAGCCGGTGTTCGGGTTCCTCGGTGTCGCGGATGGAGTCCTCGACCGACTTCACCCGGCGCGAGTCTGCGGCCACGGCGTCCTCCTCGGTTGCCACCCGACGGGGCCTCCCCGGCAGCGTGGCACGGGGGCCGCGAGCCCGCACGCCTACGCTTCTGTCGCCCCGCCGCGGCGGCGGGACGGGAGGAGGCGCACCGGTGACCGACCAGCGGGCGGACGCCCCTCCCGGGCCGTTCGTGCCGACCACCCGTCCGCGGGGGGGGGGGGGGGGGGGGGGGGGGGGGGGGGGGGGGGGGGGGGGGGGGGTGGGGGGGGGGGGGGGGGGGGGTGGGGTGGTGTGGGGGGGGGGGGGGCGGG
>NZ_JBJGZH010000014.1:0-126089 GCF_054050415.1 Geodermatophilus sp. SYSU D01180
GGCCGACGGCGATCCCCGCCCGATCGGGCAGCTGCGCACCCTGGTCTACGCCGACCTGCTGCAGCGCCCCTGGGAGACCGGCCGGCCGCCGGTGACCGCGCACCTGCAGGTCATCGCCCCCCTCGGCGCCCTGACCGGCCGCAGCACCGAGGCCG
This sequence comes from Geodermatophilus sp. SYSU D01180, assembly GCF_054050415.1. NCBI lineage: Bacteria > Bacillati > Actinomycetota > Actinomycetes > Geodermatophilales > Geodermatophilaceae > Geodermatophilus > Geodermatophilus sp. SYSU D01180. The sequence continues at coordinate 156 of NZ_JBJGZH010000014.1, forward strand.
GTGCGGTGGACGGGCTGCCGATCACCGCCGCCCACCTGCGGGAGCTGCTCACCCAGCTCGACGCCCTGGGGCTGCGAGCGCCCGACGGCGGCACGGTGACGCTGACGCTGGTCGACGACGACGGCACCCTGCGCGCGACGAGCACGCTGGACCAGCTGGGCCGGTTGGCCGGCCGCGGCTGCCCCGACCACCCTGACACCGATACCGACACCGCTTGCGAGTGCGCGGTGCTCGACCGGCCCGAGCCGACCGACGCCTACCAACCCTCCGCGGCGCAGCAACGGTTCGTGCACACCCGCGACCGCACCTGCCGCTTCCCCACCTGCGGCCAGCGCGTCGGCTGGGCCGACGCCGACCACGTCGTCCCGCACGCCCACGGCGGCACCACCGACTGCGCCGACCTGTGCTGCCTGTGCCGCAGCCACCACCGGCTCAAGACCTTCACCCGCGGCTGGCGCTTCCGGATGAGCGCCGACGGCGTCCTGGCGGTGACGACCCCGTCCGGCATCACCCGCACGACCCGGCCACCCGGGACGCGACCACCACCGGCGAGACCTGATCCGCCACCGGTGGATCCCGGACCACCGCCACCGGTCGACCCGGCCGACGACCCGCCGCCCTTCTGACCGCCGCCGTTCCACGTGGAACGGCGCGCGGGAGGGGTGTGACCACGGTGACAGCGAGGTCGTACGGTGCGCGGCGTGGGTGCGACGCACGAGGTCCTGAACCAGGCCCCGCCGCTGGTCGGGTACGACCCGATCGCCGGAGACGCGGCGCTGCGGGAGGCCTGCCTCCGGCACGCCGACGAGGCGACGCTCGCCTCGCTGGCCGAGCTCGGCGCGCTGGCCGGGAGCGAGCAGGCGCGCGAGTGGGGCCGGCTGGCCGACGAGAACCGCCCGGTGTTGCGCACCCACGACCGCTACGGCCACCGGGTCGACGAGGTGGAGTTCCACCCGGCCTGGCACGAGCTCATGCGGACGGCGTTCGAGCACGGCCTGGCCGGCGCGCCGTGGGCCGCGGCCGACGCCGGCTACCGGCACGCCCACGTGCGCCGCGCCGTCGGCTACCTCGGCTGGACGCAGGTCGAGGCCGGCCACGGCTGCCCGGTGACCATGACCTACGCGGCCGTGCCGGCGCTGCGGGCGGCTCCCGACCTCGCCGCCCGCTACGAGCCCGGCCTCACCGCGACCGGCTACCGGTTCAGCCTCACCGACCCCGTCGCCAAGCCGGGCCTGGTCGCGGGCATGGGGATGACCGAGAAGCAGGGCGGCTCCGACGTCCGGGCCAACACCACGCGCGCGGTCGCGGACGCCGACGGCAGCTACGTGCTCACCGGGCACAAGTGGTTCACCAGCGCCCCGATGAGCGACCTGTTCCTGGTGCTGGCCCAGCTCGACGAGGGCGTCTCCTGCTTCCTCGTCCCGCGGGTGCTCCCGGACGGCAGCCGCAACGTCTTCCGCCTGCAGCGCCTCAAGGACAAGCTCGGCGACCGAGCCAACGCCTCCAGCGAGGTCGAGTTCGACGGCACCACCGGCTGGCTGGTCGGCCCGCCCGGCCGCGGCGTCCCGACGATCATCGAGATGGTCAACACCACCCGGCTGGACTGCGTCATCGGCTCGGCCGCGACGGTCCGGGCGGCGCTCACCCAGGCGGTCCACCACGCCCGGCACCGCTCCGCCTTCGGCGCGCTCCTGGCCGACCAGCCGCTCATGCAGAACGTGCTGGCCGACCTCGCCGTGGAGAGCGAGGCCGCGACGGCCCTGGCGATCCGGCTGGCCGCCGCGGTCGACGCCGGCGAGACCGCGTTCCTGCGGCTGGCCGGCGCCGCCGCCAAGTTCCTCGTCTGCAAGCGGACGCCGGCCGTCGTCGGCGAGGCGCTCGAGGTGCTCGGCGGCAACGGCTACGTCGAGGAGTCGGGCATGCCGCGGCTCTACCGGCAGGCGCCGCTCAACTCGATCTGGGAGGGCTCCGGCAACGTCATCGCGCTCGACGTGCTGCGGGCCCTGGGCCGCAGCAGCGAGTCGCTGGCCGCCGTCACCGACGAGATCGAGCTGGCCCGCGGCGCCGACGCCCGCTTCGACGACGCGGTGAAGCGGCTGGCCGCCGAGCTCGGCGACCCGGACGCGCTGCCGCTGCGCGCCCGCCGCGTCGCCGGCCTGCTCGGCCAGTGCCTGCAGGGCTCGCTGCTGCTGCGGTACGCCCCGCCCGAGGTCGCCGACGCGTTCTGCGCCACCCGCCTCGGCGGGGACTGGGGCCCGGTGCTGGGCACGCTGCCGTCGACGGTGCCCGCCGCGCGGATCGTGGAACGGTCAACCGTTGCCCCTGCCTGAGCGTGCGCCGCTCCACTACCCTCGGGTACGCGTCGCGCACGGACCGACTTCCCATCCCGTCCCGGTCCGGTACCGGTGACCCGCACCACGGGGTCCGGCGTGCGGCAGGGGGAGAGAGAAGGCGTGCACCCATCCGACCGTGCAGGCGCGGCGGCACCGCCGAACCTGCTGGCCAGCGTCCCGGACGCGGTCTGTCACCTCGACCGGGAGTGGCGCTTCACCTGGCTCAACGCCGCGATGGAGGAGCTGCTGGGGCGGCCGGCCGACAGCCTCCTGGGGCAGACAGTCCTCGACTGCATCCCCGACCTGCGCGACACCGAGTTCGTGGCCGAGCTCGGCGGCGCCCTCGACGACGGCCACCCGCGCGTCTTCGAGTACCTGCACAAGCCGCGGGACCGCTGGTTCGAGGTGCGCGCCTCGGGCGACAGCGCCGGCCTGGTCGTGTTCATCCGCGACGTCGACTCGCGGCACCGCGCGCACGCCGCCCAGGCGCACGCCCTGCGGCAGACCACCGCCGTCCTCGACGCCTACCCCACCCCGACCGTGCTGGTCGACCGCGCCGGCCGGGTCCGCAGCGTCAACCGCAGCTGGGCCGACACCGCGGACCTCGTGCGCGCGGGGGGCTGGGAACCGGCCGAGGTGGGCGACGACTACCTCGCGCGGATCGGCCAGGGCCTGACCCCGGACGACCTGGCCCGCATCGCCGGCGGGCTCGCCGAGCTGCGGGCGGCGCCGCCCGGGGGACCGACGCGCACCTTCTCCTGCGAGTACTCCATCGAGTCCCCCAGCGGTCGCACCTGGTGGCGCATGCAGGCGGCGCGGGTGGAGGAGGACGGCCAGCTCGTCGCCACCCACATCGACATCACCGAGCGCGTCCGCGACCAGGAGCGGCTGGCCTGGCAGGCCACCCACGACGACCTCACCGGGCTGGCCAACCGCGCCCGGCTGCTCGAGCTGGTCGGCGAGGCGCTGACCGACGACCGCAGCCGCACCGCGGTGCTCTTCCTCGACATCGACGGCTTCAAGACCATCAACGACTCGCTCGGCTCCGAGGTCGGCGACGAGCTGCTGCGCCAGGTCGGCGCCCGGCTGGTCGCCCAGATCCGGCCCGGCGACGCCGTCGGCCGGCTGGGCGGCGACCAGTTCGTCGTCCTGGCCCGCTCGTGCGACACCCCGGAGGCGGCGTCGCTGGCGTTCCGGCTGCAGCGCTCCTTCGCCCGCCCGTTCGTCGCCCTGGGGGTCTCGGTGCCCGTCTCGGCGAGCATCGGGGTCGCCGTGGCCCAGCCCGGGCTGCGGCACGCCCACCAGCTGCTCAGCGACGCCGACGCTGCCAGCTACGCGGCGAAGGCGGCCGGCCGCGACCGCGTCCACCTGTTCTCCCCGGGCCTGCGCGACGCCGCCCGCTGGCGGATGGACGTCGCCACCCGGCTCCGCGACGGCGCGCTCGACCAGTTCGTCGTCCACTACCAACCAGTGGTGCGCCTGGACACCGGCGAGGTCGAGGGGGTCGAGGCGCTGCTGCGCTGGCAGCACCCCGAGCGCGGCCTGCTCTCGCCCGACGCCTTCCTCTCCGTGGCCGAGGAGACCGGCCAGCTCATCCCGATCACCCGCTGGCTGCTGCACGAGACCACCCGCCAGGCCGCCGAGTGGGCCGAGCAGGGCCTGTCGCTGCGGATGGCGGTCAACATCAGCGCCCGCCACTTCTCCGCCGAGACGCTGGTCCGCGACGTCCGGACGGCGCTGCACGAGTCGGGCCTGGCGCCCGAGCAGCTGATGCTCGAGCTGACCGAGACCAGCGTCGCCGAGGACCCCACCCGCGCCGAGGACCAGCTCGCCGTCCTGCGCGGCTTCGGCGTCCGGGTGGCCATCGACGACTTCGGCACCGGCTGGTCCTCGCTGGCCCAGCTCATGGCGCTGCCCATCGGGACGCTGAAGATCGACCGCTCGCTGATCAATGCCGCCGAGCGGCTGGCCTCCGGCGGCACCGGCGCGGTGCTCGGGGCGATCGTCGAGCTCGCGCACACCCTGGGCATCCGGTCGGTCGCCGAGGGCGTGGAGACCGCCGAGCACCTGCGGATGGTCCGCGAGGCCGGCTGCGACTCCGCGCAGGGCTACCTGCTCGCCCACCCCATGAGCGCCGAGGACGTCGAGCGCTGGGCGGACCGGGTGCGGGCCGGCGGCGGCGACTCCTGCGCGCTGGCCCTCGCCGGCCGGCTGCGCTGAGGGGGCTGCCCTGAGCGGACGGACGGGAGCGCGCCGGCGGTGACCGGTCCCGTCCGCCGGCGCGCCGTCCGCCGGGCCACCGCCCCGGCCGGCCCGCCGCCCGCCGTCGTCCCGCCCGTCGTCCCGCCCGTCACAGCCCCGCCCGCCGTCGAACCGCCCGCCGTCGAACCGCCCGCCGCCCCGCCGGTGCCGGACACGTCGGGTGGCCCCGGTCCGGACGCGACGGCGACCGGGCAGACTGCCCCCGTGACCGCGACCAGCGACGAGACGCCCCTGGCCGAGCCCCGGACCGACGGCGGCCGCGGGCGGCCCGCGCTGGACCTGCTCATCTGGGACGCGCCGAACATCGACATGACCCTGTCGACGGTCATCGGCGCCCGCCCCACCGCCGCCTCCCGGCCGCGCTTCGACGCGATCGCCGCCTGGTTCGTCGACGGCGCCGGCGACGCCGCCGCGCCGGACGCCCCCGAGGTCGAGGCCTGCGTGTTCGCCAACATCCCGCCGGTCGTCGGCTCCCTGCAGCGCTGGGTGGAGGCGCTGCGCGGCTTCGGGTACGCCGTCTTCGCCCGGCCCAAGAGCCAGCCCGACGACGACATCGACCAGGCGATGCTCGACCACATCGAGGTCCGCGCGCACAGCCACCGGCTGCGGCGGCTGGTCGTGTTCTCCGGCGACGGGCGCAACTTCGCCGAGCCGCTCGAGGAACTGGCGCGGACCGGCACCCAGGTCGTCGTCGTGGCCTTCAGCGAGGTCGCGGGCTACGCCATCGGCTCGGACCTGCTGGAGTTCATCGACATCGAGGACGTCCCCGGCGCCTTCGCCGCTCCGCTGGACCGCGTCCGGCTCGACGCCCTGCCGCCGGACGGCGCGTGGCTGCGGCCCACCCGCAGCCTGCGGGACTTCGTCTCGAACTGGACCGCCCGCCGCAGCAGCTGAACCGCGCCGTGTCCCGCGGTCCCGTCCGGGGAAGGGAGGGGCCATGGCGGTCTGCGAGGTCTGCGGCAACGACTACGACATGAGCTTCGAGGTGGTGGCCCAGGGGGCCCGGCACACCTTCGACAGCTTCGAGTGCGCCATCCACCGCATGGCGCCCATCTGCGAGCACTGCGGCGTCAAGGTGGTCGGGCACGGCGTCGTCGTGGAGGGGCAGTTCTACTGCTGCGCCCACTGCGCCCGCGCCGAGCACGACGGCGCGGCGGTGGCCGACTCGGCCTGAGCCGGGGTCAGTCGCGCGGGATCTCCGGCGCGCGCGGCTCGGGGACCTGGCTGCCGAACCCCTCGACCGGCTCCAGGCCCGAGGGCAGCCGCGCCCACACGTGCTTGCGGCCGGGGCGCTTCTCCCAGCCGTAGTCGACCGACAGCTGCGCGACCAGGTGCAGGCCCATCCCGCCCAGGGACGGGTCGCGGTCGACGGCGGGCACCGGCGGCCGCTCGGGCGCCTCGTCGCTGAGGTCCAGCAGCCAGCCGGCGGGGCTGGCCACCACCAGCGCGCGGACGTCGCCGCCGCCGTGCCGCAGGGCGTTGGAGGCCAGCTCCTCGAACACCAGCAGCAGCCCGTCGCGGGCGTCCTCGGTCGACGACGTGCTCACCGACGGGTGGGCGATGCGCGCCCGCAGGTCCGCGCGGACCCGGGAGACGACGTGCATGGCCTCCAGCTGCCAGTGCCAGACGTCGCCGGCCACGGAGGGCACCGGAGTGCACGGCCACGCCTCCTGGCCCATGTCCCACCCCTCGCGTCTGCTCCGCCGACCGGCGTCCATCCTGACCGAAAGCGCCCTGGCCCGCAGCGGCGGGCCCGCGCGTCCCCCGCACGGGGGTGGTCACCCGGGTCCCCGGGAGCCGCCGGTACGGGCAGGATGGGCCCGTGGAGGACCTCTGGCGCGCGCTGAGCCGCCTGCAGCTGGCCGACCGGGGCCTGGACGACGTGCTCCACGAGGTCACCCGGATCGCCGCCGAGAACATCCCCGGCGCCGAGTCGACGTCGATCACCCTCGTCCGCGGCGACGTGGCCACCACCGCCGCCCACCACGGGGACATGGCCCTGGCGGCCGACGAGCTGCAGTACGAGCGGGGCCACGGGCCCTGCCTGGACGCCGGCCGCGGCGGCGTGGTGCTGCGCATCGACGACACGCACACCGAGACCCGCTGGCCGGACTACGTCGCGCGGGTGGTGGAGGTCGGCGTCCGCAGCTCGCTGTCGATGCCGCTGCCCTACCAGGGCACCACGATCGGGGCGCTGAACAACTACTCCACGCGGCCCGCCGCGTTCGCCTCCGACCGGTCGGCCGAGGCGGCCCGGGAGGTCGCCGAGGCGGTCGCCGTCGCCGTCGCCAACGCCGACGCGCACGCCCAGCTCGGCGAGCACGCCCGCAACATGGAGCTGGCGATGCAGTCCCGCGCGGTCATCGAGCAGGCCAAGGGCGTGCTGATGGCGCAGCGGCACGTCGACGCCGACGCCGCCTTCGAGCTGCTGCGCGAGGCGTCCCAGCGGTACAACCGCAAGCTGCGCGACATCGCCGCCGGGATCGTGGCCTCGACCCAGGGCACGCGCTGAGCCGGATCGGCCCGCCCGCGCCGCTCAGCCCACCCTGGCGGCGAGGTCGGCCAGCCGGCTGACCAGGAACTCCACGGCGGCCGGGCTGTCCACGGTCTCGGCGACGTCGACCGCGGTGGGGGAGGCCGACACCGTCCGGCGGTCGACCAGCGTGTGCCCGCGGGCCGGCCCCGCGGTGGTGTCGACGACGACGTCGCGGCGGACGGTGCCCAGCGTGCCCGGCACGATCGCCTCGGTGAGCGCCAGCGCGTCGTGCACCACCACGCCGGTCGTGCCGTAGGAGGTGCGGGCGTGGTCCAGGTACTGCTGCAGGATCGCCGCCGCCGTCTTCCCGACCGGCCCGGCCGCGGCGAACCGGGCGACGCCGTCCTCGTCGAGGACCGTGGGCAGGGTGACGTCGAGGCCGACGAGCACGGTGGGCACCGTCGAGCCGAGCACCCGGGCCGCGGCCTCCGGGTCGGACCACACGTTGAATTCCGCGGCGGCGGTGACGTTGCCGCCGCGGCCGGCAGAGCCGCCCATGAGCACCAGCCGGTCGATCCGCTCCGCCGCCCCGGGGTAGGTGGCCAGCAGCAGCGCGATGTTGGTCCACGGCCCGATCGCGGCCACCGTCACCGGCTCCTCCGACGCCAGGAGCAGCTCGGCCAGCGCGACGACGGCCGGGCGGGGGTCGACGGCGGCCGGGGAGGGCGGCAGCTCGACGCCGCCGAGGCCCGCGGCGCCGTGGACGTGCCCGGCCCGCTCGGGCTGGGGGAACACCAGCGACTCGGCGGCGCCCGCGGCCACCGGGACGTCGGAGCGGTCGGCCAGGTGCAGCACCCGCAGCGCGTTCTCGGTGGTCTGCGCGAGGTCGACGTTGCCGTGCGTGGTGGTGACCAGGCGGAGGTCGACCTCGGGGCTGGCCAGCGCCAGCAGGATCGCCAGCGCGTCGTCGATGCCGGGGTCGGTGTCGATCACCAGGGGCCGCGGTGCGGGAGGAGGCACCCGGCCATCCTCGCAACCCGGCCGGGGGGCGCCTGCGCCGCGGTCAGCCCGCGGCCCGGCGCCGCGGCAGCGCGGTCACCAGGTACAGCACCACCCCGACGGCGAGCAGGACGCCGGCGAACGCCCACGTCCGGGCCTCCTGGGGCCACAGCAGCACCAGGCACGAGGCGATGCCGAGCACCGGGACCACCGGCGGCACCCGGAAGTGCGGGGCGTCGACGCGGTCGCGGCGCAGCACCAGCACCGCGGCGTTGGTGCTGAGGAAGACGAACAGCAGGAGGAGGACGACCGTGTTGGCCAGCGTGGCCAGGTCCCCGGCCAGGCTCAGGCCCATCGCCACGAGCGTGGTGACGGCGATGGCCACCCACGGCGTCCGGCGGCGCGGCAGCACCCGGCCGAGGACCGCCGGCAGCAGGCCCTGCTCGGCCAGCCCGTAGGCCATCCGGCTGGCCATGATCATCGTGAGCAGCGCGCCGTTGGCGACGGCGACCAGCGCGACGACGCTGAACAGCTCGTCGGGGACGCCGGCGTCGGCGGCGCGGACCACCTCGAGCAGCGGCCCGGTGGAGCCGGCGAGCTCCTCGGGCGGGAGGACGACCGCGGCGGCCAGCCCGACCAGCACGTAGACGACGCCAGCGGTGAGCAGCGCCCCGAACAGCGCCCGCGGGTAGACCCGGCGCACGTCGCGGACCTCCTCGGCGACGTTGGCAGAGGTCTCGAACCCGACGAACGAGTAGTAGGCCAGCAGCGCCGCCGACAGCACCGCCGTCCCCGCGGACACCCCGGGCGGGAACTCCACCACCCGGCCAGGGTCGCCGTCGCCCCGCCCCAGGACCACCGCCCCCAGGACGACGACGAGCACCAGGCCCGAGGTCTCCACCAGCGTCATGACCAGGTTGGCGCGCAGCGACTCCCGGATGCCGCGGGCGTTGAGCAGCGCCACGGCCAGCAGGAAGACCAGGGCGGCCGGTGCGGCGGGCACGTCGAGGAAGACGGTGAGGTAGTCGCCGGCGAAGGCCAGCGCCAGGCCCGCGGCGCTGGTGACGCCGGCGGCGAGCATGCAGAAGCCGACGAGGAAGGCGACCACCGGCGAGCGGAACGCCCGCTCGGCGAACACCGCCGAGCGCCGGCGCGCGGGTACTTCGTGACCAGCTCGGCGTAGGAGCCCGCGGTGAGCAGCGCCAGCAGCAGTGCGACCAGCAGCGGCACCCAGATCGCCCCGCCGACCTCCGCGGACACCTCGCCCACCAGCGCGTAGACACCGGCACCCAGGACGTCGCCGAGGATGAACAGGTAGAGCAGCGGGCCGGTGACGGCGCGGCGCAGCTTCGTGTCCGGCTCGGCCGGGCCGCCCGGGATCCGGTCGGGGGCCGCGGTTGCGGGCTGCTCTCTCACCGGTCGAGTCTCGGCAGGGCCGGAACACCCGGCAACCGGACCGCACCGTTCCGGGACACGGGACGGGCCGCCGGGACGGGACACGGGGACGGGCCGCCGGGACGGGCCACCGGACACGGCTCGACACGCCGGGCGCGGCGGGGCGTGTCCCGGGATGACCGGAGGCCCCGCGGGGGCCTCCCACGCTCGCGGGCCGTCGACGGGTCGACAAGTGATCGCCGGCAGCGCCGGGTGACCAACGCGCTGGTCAGGGCGTCACAACGGTTGCGTCACGGGGTCTCCAGGACGTGTCCCGATCGGCCGTCCGCGAGGCCCGTCGTCCCTACCGTTCCCCCTGTCCGCAGCACCTTCCCCGGCTGCGGACCAGGACCCCTCAGGAGGACGGCATGGCGATCGACCGGGCACCCGCCCCGTCGTCGGCGACCCTGCCGGACGACCTGTCCCTGGCCGGCCTGCTCGGCCTGCTCGACCGGGCGCACGAGCTGCCGCGGCGACCCCGGCCGCGCCGCGCGGTGGCGACCCGCTCGCCGGGCGCCGCCCGCGCGCTGCGCCCGCTGCCGCTGGCCCGCCCGGTGCCCGTGCCGCGGCCGCGCCCGGTGCCGCCGGCAGTGGCTCCGGTCCCCGCGACCCCGGTCCCGGCAGTTCCGGCGGCGCCGGCCCCCGTGCCGGCTCCCGCCCCGGCGACCGGCCCGCGCTGGCGCGCGCGGCTGCGGGCCTCGGTCCGGCGGCTGGCGATGTGGGGCGCCGGCCCCGGCGGCGCCCACGCCGCGTGGCCGACCGCGCCGGTCGTCGTCCCGCCGGCCGGGCCGGGCCTGGTCCGGCGGCTGGCGCTCTGGGGCGCCGGCCCCGACGGCGCGCACCTGGCCTGGGGCCGGCCCCGCCCGGCGGCACCGGCCGCCCCGCGGCCCCGCGTCCCGAACGACCCCGTGGTGCTCACCGAGCTGCCGAGCACCCCCACGATCCGGCCCGTGGCGTCTTCCCCCGCCGCGGCGTCGCCCCCGGCCGGCTCCGGCCGGCCGGTCCCGCCCCGTCCCGCCGCCCCCCGCTCCGCGGGCCCGGCGCTGGCCCCGGCCGGCTGGCCGGCGCGGCCCGCCGCCGGGCGGCCGACGGCGCGGGCGCCCGACCCGCCGCGCACCGCCGGGGCGGTGCGCACCCGGGGCGACCCGGGCGGGCACCCGGCGCGGGGTTCGCCCCGGCCACCGCCGCCGGCTCCCGGCTGATCCGCAGCGCGCCCCCTCCCCGGGGACGCGCGTCCGCCCCTCGTCGACGTGCTCGACGGGCCCGGCCGCCCCCTTCCCCCCGCGGGTGGCCGGACCGCCGGCCCGCTCCCCGAGCAGATCCACCTCCCGGCCGACCACGGCCGCCCCTGGGCCTCCACCCGCGGCACGCCGCCGCCGGGCAGACCCCTCCGCACGACGATCCGGCCTCGACCCCCCGCCGACTCACCCCCGGGTGCAGCGCGCGGACCCTCCAGGGAGGCCCCGGACCGCACCGCGGAGCGGCGCCCGGCAGCGGGAGTCCCCCCGCCGCCCGACAGACGCTCCCGCACGACGATCCGGCCTCGACCCCCCGCCGACTCACCCCCGAGGTGCAGCGCGCGGACCCTCCAGGGAGGCCCGGACGAGCGCGGCGCGGCCTGTCCGGCGACGGTCGCCGCGGCGAGGAGGACCGGGTCCCGCCGGTGCCCGGCGGGGGACGACCCGCCCCGTCGTCCCCCCGGGTCTCTGACCGCGCGGAACCCGGCCAGGCAGGCGCCCGGCCCGCCGGAGGAGGTGGACGCCCGCGGGACCCGGCCGCGGTCCCCGGCCCGGCGCCGCGAGGAGGACGACGGACGCCGCCCCCGCTCTGGGGCGCGCTGCGACGAGACGACACGACGGGCGGGCACCGGTCCCGACGAGTTGCGCATCCCACCCGTGCACGGTTCGTTCCCCTCCGTGGAGGTTCCTCCACCGGACGAGGGGACGAGATGCACACACGCACGAAGGCGGTGCTCACCGGCGCCGCGGCCCTGCTCACGGTCGGCCTGGTGGCACCCGCACCCGCCGGGGCGGTCACCGGGGGCATCGAGGACCGGGCGAACGTCTACGACGACGTGGGCCTGCTGGTCTTCTACGACGCGACCGGCCGCTACCGCTGCTCGGGGACGCTCGTGTCGGAGACCGTGGTCCTCACCGCGGCGCACTGCACGGCCGGCACCGTGGGCGACACGATCGTCACCTTCGAACCGGTGGTCGACGAGGAGGCGCCCTCCGACCTGCCGACCGCCGGTGTCCCGGCCGAGGGCTTCGGGTCGGGGGAGGACCTCCCCGACGGCTGGTACCCGGGTACGGCGTACACCCACCCGGAGTACTCGGACTTCACCGACACGGACAACTGGAACGACGTCGGCGTCGTCGTCCTCGACGCGCCGGTCACCGGCATCGAGCCGGCCCAGCTCGCCGCGCCGAACGAGCTGGACCGGTACGCCCAGCCGCGGCTGAACCGCACGACGTTCACCGCCGTCGGCTACGGCACCGAGGTCCGGCAGGCCGACTCCGGCCCGCAGAAGCCGACCCCGCAGAGCTTCCCGATCCTGCGCCGCTACACCGACGTCGTCGGCCATAAGCTGACCCCGCAGATCCTGCAGGTCAACGGCAACGAGCACGACAACCGTGGCGGCGGGGGCACCTGCTTCGGCGACTCCGGCGGTCCGAGCTTCAACCCGGAGACCGGGCACGTCGTCACGGTGACCAGCTACGGCTACACCTCCAACTGCCGCTACATCGACGGCCTGCAGCGGGTGGACGTCCCCGTGGTCCAGGACTGGCTGGCCGGGTTCGGGGTCACGGCCGCCTGACGCCGCACCGCCCGCCGGGAGCCCCGGTCCGCGACGCGGGCCGGGGCTTCCGCTCGTCGGGACGCGGTGTCGACTCGGGCACACCGGTTGTCGTCCCGGGGCCGGGCATGGGACAAAGGACGGCGGACCACCGCTCTCTCCTGAATGGACTCCTGCTGCCCGTGACCGTCCCCGAGCAACGTCCGGGGCCACGGGGAGCGGCAGCCCGCCCGCTGTCCGTGCTGCCCGACGATCCCGAGGTCGCCCGGCTCCGCTTCGAGCTGGCGATCGACGCCGCCGGCATCGGCAGCTTCGACTGGGACCTGGAGACCGGCCGGCTCGCCTGGGACGACCAGCTGATGGCGATCTTCGGGATCGAGCCCGACGGCTTCGGCGGGACGATCGAGTCCTTCGCCGAGCGCCTGCACCCCGACGACCGCGGCCGCACCCTCGCCGCGCTTCAGGAGGCGATCGACACCGTCGGCGCCTACGACGCCGAGTTCCGCGTCGTGCTGCCCTCCGGTGAGACCCGGTGGATGCAGGGCCGCGGGCGGGCGCTGGCCGACGACCGGGGGCGGGCGGTGCGGCTGCTCGGCGCCGGCATCGACACCACCGGCCGGCACGAGGGCGACGCCCGGGTGTCCCGGGTCCTCGAGACCATGCGGTCGGCGTTCTTCGCCCTGGACCGCGAGTGGCGCTTCACCTACGTCAACGCCGAGGCCGAGCGTGTGCTGCGCCGCGGCCGCGACGAGCTGCTCGGCGGGGACATCTGGGAGCTGTTCCCGGCCGCCGTCGGCAGCGACTTCGAGGTCAACTACCGCGCGGCCATGACGGGCGGCGAGGAGCGGGTCTTCGAGGCCCACTACCCCCCGCCGCTGGACGCCTGGTACGAGGTCCGCGCGTGGCCGGGTCCCGACGGGCTGTCGGTCTACTTCCTCGAGGTCACCGAGCGCCGCGCCGCCGAGCAGCGGGCCCGGGACAGCGCCGCCCGGCTGTCGCTGGTCGCCGAGGTCAGCGCGCTCATGTCGGCGTCGCTGGGCTCCGGGGGCGCCGAGGAGCCGGCGCTGCAGCGGGTCGCCGAGGCCGTCGTCCCCGTGCTCGGCGACTGGGTGATCCTCACGCTGTCCGCCGGCGAGGACGGCCGGATGCGCGACGTCGCGAGCTGGCACCGCGACCCGGCGATGCGGGCGGCCGCGGCGGCCTACGCCGACCTGCGGCTGGCGTCGGTCCCCGCCGACGCGCCCGTGCTGCAGGCGCTGCAGTCCGGCCGGCTGCTCACCGTCGACGACGTCCCGGCGGCCATCCGCCCGACACTCCCGGACCAGGTCCGCGAGGTCTTCGACGCCCTCGCGCCGCGGACGGCGGTCACCCTGCCGCTGATGGCCCGCGGGCGGACGCTCGGCGCGCTCAGCGTCTACCGCGGCGCCGACCGGCCGGCCGCGAACGCGGAGGAGGTCGCCGCCGCCCGCGAGGTGGCCGACCGCGTCGCCCTGGCCCTGGACAACGCCCGGCTGTTCGACCAGCAGCGGCGGCTGGCCGAGGCGCTGCAGCGCAGCATGCTCACCGCGCCGCCGCAGCCCGACCACGCCGAGATCGTCGTCCGCTACCAGCCGGCGGTGGAGGTCGCCCAGGTCGGCGGCGACTGGTACGACGCGTTCCTCCAGCCCGACGGCGCGACCGTGCTGGTCATCGGCGACGTCGTCGGCCACGACACCGAGGCCGCGGCGAGCATGGGCCAGCTGCGCGGCATGCTGCGCGGCATCGCCTACCGCGGCGACGTCCCGCCCGACGCCGTCCTGGCCGAGCTCGACGCCGCCGTCGACGCGCTCGGCATGCGCACGATGGCCACCGCGGTGGTCGCCCGCGTCGAGCAGACGCCGGAGCAGCGCGCCGCCGGGACGACGACGCTGCGCTGGTCCAACGCCGGGCACCCGCCGCCGCTGCTGCTCACCCCCGACGGCGAGGTGCACACGCTGGGCACCGAGCGCGGCCAGCTCATGCTCGGCGTCGACGCCGGCGCCCGGCGCAGCTCGGCCGCGGTGGAGGTCCCCCGCGGCTCGACGCTGCTGCTCTACACCGACGGGCTGGTCGAGGGCCGCGACCTGCTGCTCGACGACGGGATCGGCCTGCTGGGGACCGCGCTGGCCCGCCTCGCGGACCTCCCGCTCGAGCGGCTCGGCGACGCGTTGCTCGCCCGGCTGCGCCCCGAGGGCCTCCAGGACGACGTCGCCCTGGTCGCCATGCGCCTCCACCCGCAGGGCTGAAGCTCAGCGCGGGGGGAGCACCGCCCAGACGGTCTTGTGGCCGTCGTCCGCGTACCAGCCGTGCGCCGTCGACAGCTCGGCGATGAGGTAGAGCCCCAGCCCGCCCTCGGAGGGGTCGCGGTCGACCGCCGGGGTGGGCGGGGTGCCGGCGGCGCCGTCGGACACCGCGACCAGGATGGCGTCCGCGGTGCGGCGGACCACCGCCTCGACCGCGCCGCCGCCGTGGCGCAGCGCGTTGGAGGCCATCTCGTCGAGCACGAGGACCAGCCGGTCGCGCACGTCCGGGGAGCCGGGCGCGACGTGCGACCGCCGCAGCTCCTCGCGCACCCGGGGCAGCTCGGCGACGTCGGACAGCTCCCAGGACAGCCCGTCCCAGGCGGGCGGTGGCGACGCCGACGGCCAGCCAGGACCGGCCGTTCCGCGTGTCACCCCGTGGACTCCTCGTGTCGGCGTCCCGTCGTGGACGCGAAGTCGAACACCTGCGTATGGCTCGCGGACCGGTTCCGTAAACCCCGGTGCGACCAGCGTCACACGGCAGGGGACCGGATCAGCAGGTGGGGAGGGCCGCGCGGTAGGCCGCGACGACCGCCGGGTCGCGCATCACCGGCCCCATGACGGCGACCCCGTGCGCCCCGGCGGCCAGGCACCCGGCCACGTCCCCGGGCCACACGCCGCCGAGCGCGAGCACCGGCGGGGCACCGTCGCCGAGCGCGGCGACGTGGGCGGCGAGGCCGGCCGCGCCCAGCGCCGGGCCGTAGCCGGGCTTGGAGGCGGTGGGGGCGACGGGGGACAGGGTCACCCAGTCGCAGCCCTCGGCCGCCGCCCGCGCCAGCTCCGCCGCGGAGTGGCAGGAGCGGCCCAGCAGCGGCGGGCGCACGGCGGGGACCGGGTCGGTGGCGGACAGGTGCACTGCCGTCCCCGCCGGCGCCCCGGCCGCGCCGCCCCACACCAGCAGCCCGCCCACCGGGTCGAGCACCGCCCGCAGCTCGCGGGCCAGCGCCGCCCGCTCGGGCAGCGGCAGGTCCTTGTCCCGCAGCAGCACCGCCCGGGCGCCCGCCGCGACGGCGTCCGCGACCACCTCCGGGAGCGGGCCGCGCGCCTGCGTCCGGTCGGTGACGACGAGCAGGCGGGGGACGGTCACAGCGCGGGCAGCCCCTCGAACGGCGTCGACGCCTCGGCGTGCCAGCGGCGCGGGATGCGCCCGGCCAGCTTCGCCAGGCGGCCGGCCTCCACCGCCTGCCGCATCGCCAGCGCCATCCGCTCGGGGTCGCGGGCGCGGGTGACCGCGGTGGCCAGCAGCACCGCGTCGCAGCCCAGCTCCATGGCCAGCGCGGCGTCCGAGGCGGTACCGATGCCGGCGTCGAGGACCAGCGGCACGTCGACGGCCTCCCGCAGCAGCGCGATGGCGTGCGGGTTGCGGACGCCCAGCCCGCTGCCGATCGGCGAGCCCAGCGGCATCACCGCGGCGCAGCCGGCGTCGGCCAGGCGGCGGCCGAGCACCGGGTCGTCGGTGGTGTAGGCGAGCACGGTGAAGCCCTCGGCGACCAGCTGCTCGGCGGCGTCGAGCAGCTCCACGGCGTCGGGGAGCAGGGTGACGTCGTCGCCGATGACCTCGAGCTTGACCCAGTCGGTGCCGAACGCCTCGCGGCCCAGCCGGGCGGTGCGCACCGCCTCCCGGGCGGTTCTGCACCCGGCGGTGTTGGGCAGCAGCCGGACGCCGGCCCGGTCCAGCACCTGCATCATCGAGCCGGCCGCCGACGCCTCGACCCGCCGCAGCGCCACGGTGACAACCTCGGTGCCCGAGGCGCGCACCGCGGCCTCCAGCGCCTCCAGGCTGGGCACGCCGCCGGTGCCGAGCAGCAGCCGGGAGCCGAACGTCTCGCCGCCCAGCTCGAAGGGGTCGTCCACCACGGTCAGCCTCCTGCGGTCGGGGCGAGCACCTCGACGGCGTCGCCGGGGGCCAGCGGGGTCTGCGCCCAGCTGCTGCGCGGGACGACGTCGCCGTTGCGGGCGACGGCCACGCGGTCGTGGCCCGCGGCGCGCTGGGCCACGAGGTCGGCCACGGTGGCGCCGTCGGCCAGGTCGGCCGGGGAGCCGTTGACGGTCAGCTGCACTGCGTCCTCCTCGGAGGTCCGACCCGGAAGCGGTCGGCGGTGAACGGGGCGGCGACCGCGGGCAGCGCGCCGGTGGCGAGCAGCTCGGCGGTGGCCTCGGCGGTCACGGGGGTGAGCAGGACTCCGTTGCGGTGGTGGCCGGTGGCCAGCACCAGCCCGGGCAGCGACGAGGGCCCCAGCAGCGGCGCGTTGTCCGGCGTCCCCGGCCGCCAGCGGGCCAGCGTCTCGGTCAGCTCGAGCTCCGAGACCTCCGGGACGACGTCGATCGCGTCGTGCAGCAGGTCGTGCACGCCGCCGGCGGTGACCCGGGCGTCGAAGCCGCGGTCCTCGCTGGTGGCGCCCACGACCAGCCGGTCGCCGGCGTGGGGGACGAGGTAGACGGGCCGGCCGCGGACCAGCGCCCGCACGGTGCCCTCGAGCAGCCCGGCCGCACCGGCCAGCCGCAGGACCTGGCCCTTGACCGGGCGCACCGGCAGCGGCGGGACGCCGGGCAGCTGCCCGCTGCGCGCGCCGAGCGCGAGCACCGTGGCGCCGGCGGGGAGCACGTCCCCGGACGCCAGCCCCAGGCCGGCGGCGCGGCCGCCGTCGACGACGACCCCCGCCACCCGGTCGCGCACCAGGGTCACCCCGGCCGACGCCGCCGCGGCCAGCAGCGCGGCGTGCACCGCCCGCCCGTCCACCGAGTGGTCGCCCTCGACCAGCAGCCCGCCGCGCACCCGGGTGGCCAGCGCCGGCTCGCGGCGGCGGGCCTCGCGCGGGGTCAGCCGCCGCGCCGCCAGGCCGAGCTCGCCCTGGAAGGCGTGCAGCGCGTCGAGCTCACGGACGTCGTCCTCGTCGAACCCGACCACCAGCGTGCCGGCGGTGCGCAGCCCGACCGGCGTCCCGGCGGCGGCCTCGAGCTCCGCGGCGAAGGCCGGCCAGCGGGCGAGGGAGTCCAGGCCCAGCCGCAGCAGCGGCTCCTCGCGGTAGCCGGCCTCGGTGACCGGCGCGAGCATCCCGGCCGCCGCGGCGGAGGCGCCGCTGCCGGGGGCGTCGTCGACGACGGTCACCGACAGCCCGCGGCGGGCGGCCCGCCAGGCCACCGCGAGCCCGACCAGGCCGCCTCCCGCGACGGCGACGTCGGTCACCGCCGGCGGCCGGCCAGCACGAGCGGCACGGTGAGCACGACGGCCACGGCCAGCCCCACCAGCGACGCCGACCAGCCGTTGGCCGGGTCGATGCCGAGGTCGGCCTGCCGGGCGCCCCACCACGCCGTCCAGCCCGCTCCCGGGCCGGGGAAGTACGTGGGCAGGGTCAGCTGGTAGGCGACGAACCCGGCCGCCCACGGCAGCAGGTACAGCGGCCGGGCGGGCGCGGTGTCGGAGGTGTCCCAGCGCCCGCGCGGGGTCAGCCGGTAGGCCACGATCAGCACCCCGGCCAGCGGCACGAACACCGCGCCGATGAGGAAGAGGAACGGCTCGTAGGCGGCGACGTCGAAGGTCAGCGCGAGCAGCGTCGCGACGGCGCCCACGCCCACGGCGAGCACCCGCCGGTCCAGCCGCGCCACGACGTTCTGCGCCGACACCGCCGTCGAGTAGAGGTTGGCGAAGGCCTCGTCGAGCTCGACGGCCACCAGCACGAGCACCGCGACGGCGCCCAGCGGGACGGCCAGCAGCGCGCCGATGACGTCGATGCCCGCGCTGCCGTAGGCGGCCAGCGCCAGCACGCCGAGGGTGAACATCACGACGGTGGCGGCGCCGTAGCCCACCGCCGACCCGACGCCGGCGGCGCGGGCGCTGCGGGCGTGGCGGGTGTAGTCGGCGGCCAGCGGCAGCCAGGACACCGGCAGTGCGATGACGATGTCGGCGGCGGTCCAGAACGACGTCGCCCCGCCGCCCTCCAGCGGCGGCAGCGGCTCGGCCAGGACCTGCACGAACAGGTAGGCGACGGCGGCCAGCGCGGCCCAGACGGCGTACCGGGCGAGCACCCGCACCACGCCGAGGGGCCGCAGCGCCATCGCGGTCGCCAGCACCCCGGCGGCGACGACGAACGGCCAGCGCGGCGCGTCCAGCACCCGGGCGGCGGCCTCGGCGATGACGACGATCTCGAACGTCGCCCACCCGATGCACTGCACGAGGTTGAACGCCGTGGGCAGCCAGGACGTGCGCCGGCCGAGCAGCCCGCGCAGCAGCACCATCCCGGGCACGCCCTCGCGCGCGCCGGCGGCGGCCACCAGCCCGAGCAGCGCCGACCCGAGCACGGCGCCGACGACGACCGCGGCGAGCGTGACCGCCAGCGACCGCCCCGGCAGGACGACGAACACCGCCGCCACCGGCAGCAGCAGGCTGACGCCGAGGTCGGCCCACAGGCCGAGGTTGGCGGCCAGGCCCAGCGTGCGCGGCGGCGCCTGGTCGAGCGTCAGGGGTGCGTCGGGGGTGCGGACGTCATCCGCCGTGCTCATGGCTGCTCCCTACGCCGGCATTACCCGGTCAGGTTCCAGCGGTCGGCGGCGCGCTCAGCCGCCCTCTCAGCCCGGTTGCCCCGAGCTCCCGCACATGGCGGCGCCACCATAGCCACCCCGTAGGGTCGGGCGCCGTGCCGGTCGCCGACCTGCTCGCCCGCCACGCCGACGCCTGGGGCCGAGCCACCCGCCACCCGTTCCTCGACGCCGTCCGCGACGGCACGCTGCCGCCCGCTGCCTTCGACACCTGGCTGGTGCAGGACGCGTACTTCGTCGCCGACCTGCTGCGCTTCCAGGCGCGGCTGCTGGCCCGGGCGCCCCGCGCGGCGCAGGGGGTGCTCGCCGCCGGCTGCGTCTCGCTGGTCGCGGAGCTGGACTGGTTCACCGAGCAGGCCGCCGCCCGCGGGCTGGACCTCGACGCCCCGCAGCTGCCGGCCACCATCGCCTACGGGGACCTGCTGTACCGGCTCGACGCCGCCGACCTGCCCACCGCGCTCACCGCGCTGTGGACGATCGAGCGGACCTACCTCGACGCGTGGTCGGCCGCCCGGCCCGGCGCGGAGCCGTACCGGGAGTTCGTCGAGCACTGGACGGCGCCGGGCTTCGCCGGGTACGTGGCCGGGCTGGAGGCGGTGGCCGGCGGGGCGCCCGACTCCGTCTTCCTCGAGGTGGTCGCCGCGGAGACCGCGTTCTGGCAGATGGCGCTGGACGCGTGACCCTCGCGGCGGACCTCTGGGCGGGCAGCGCCGACCTCGCCGCCGCCGCGCGGGAGCACCCGTTCGTCACCGGGATCGCCGACGGCACGCTGCCGCGCGAGCGGTTCGCCGGCTACGTCGCCCAGGACGCGTTCTTCCTCGAGGCCTTCGCCCGCGCCTACGCGCTCGGGGTGGCGCACAGCCGCGACCGGGCGACGCTGGAGGCCTTCGCCGACCTGCTGGCCGGCGTCCGCGAGGAGCTGCGGCTGCACGACGGCTACGCCGCCCGCTGGGGCATCGACCTGGCCGACGTCGTCCCGTCCCCCGCGACGCTCGCCTACACCGAGTTCCTGCTGGCCACGGCCGCGCTCGGTGACGCCGGGGAGGTGTGTGCGGCGATGACGCCGTGCATGCGGCTCTACGCGCACCTCGGCCGGGCCCTGGTTCCACGTGCAACCGGGCCGTACCGCGAGTGGGTCGACACCTACGCCGACCCGGGCTTCGAGGAGCTCGCCGCAACACTCGAGGCGCTGCTGGACCGGCTGGCCGCCGACACCCCGGCCGTGCGCCGGGCCTACCGGCGGGCGATGGAGCTGGAGCTGGCCTTCTTCGACGGCGCCTGGCGGACCGGGGGTAGCGTCGGCGGGCAGTGACTCGGGGTGTCCGCCGTCCGGTGGGCTGAGAACACACCCGTCGAACCTGTCCAGGTCATGCTGGCGAAGGGATGTCACGGCGTGGATGCCGCTGCTCTGACCGCTGCCCGTCAGGCCCTGACGGGCGCCGCACCGCTGGTGCACTGCCTGACCAACACCGTCGTGCAGACGCTGACGGCGAACGCGCTGCTCGCCGTCGGCGCGGCCCCGGCGATGGTCGACGAGCCGCTGGAGGCCGAGGGCTTCGCCGCGGTGGCCTCGGCGGTGCTGGTGAACGTCGGCACCGTCAACCAGCGCACCGCCGAGGCGATGCGGCTGGCCGCCCGCTCGGCCGCGGCCGCCGGCACGCCGTGGGTGCTCGACCCGGTCGCCGTCGGCGCGCTGCCCTACCGCACCGGTCTCGCCGCCGAGCTGCTGGAGTCGCGCCCGGCCGTCGTCCGCGGCAACGCCTCCGAGGTCATGGCGCTGGCCGGCGCCGGGACCGGCGGCCGCGGCGTCGACTCGACGAACAAGGCGGACGAGGCGCTCGACGCCGCCGTCGCGCTGGCCGGGCGCACCGGGGGAGTGGTCGCCGTCAGCGGGGAGGTCGACGTCGTCACCGACGGGACCCGCACCGTCCGGGTGGGCGGCGGCTCGGTGCTGCTCACCCGCACCACCGGCGCCGGCTGCGCCCTCGGCGCCCTGGTCGCGGCCTACGTCGCCGTCACCGACGACCCGCTGACCGGCGCGGTCGCCGCGCACGCCCACGTCGCGCTGGCCGCCGAGGCCGCGGCCGCCGCCGCTGCCGGGCCGGGCACCTTCGCGCCGCTGTGGCTCGACGCGCTCGACGCGGTCCCCGACCTGTCCGCCGCGGAGGTGACCCGGTGAGGCCGGCGTTCGACCCGACGCTCTACCTGGTCACCGACACCGCGCTGGCCGGGCCCCGCGGCGTGCCCGACGTCGTCCGGGCGGCGGTGGCCGGCGGGGTGACCGCGGTGCAGGTCCGGGACAAGACGGCGTCGTGCCGGCAGCTGTACGCGCTGACGCTGTCGGTCGAGGAGGTCCTGGCCGGCACGGGCGTGGCGCTGTTCGTCAACGACGACGTCGAGGTCGCCCTGATGGCCGGCGCCGACGGCGTGCACGTGGGCCAGGACGACACCCCGGCCGCCGAGGTCCGCGCGCGGATCGGCCCCGACCGGCTGCTGGGCCTGTCGGCCGGGTCCGACGACGAGCTGGCCGTCGCGCTGGCGCTGCCGCCGGGCACCGTCGACGTCGTCGGCATCGGGCCGGTCTGGTCCACCCCCACCAAGCCCGACGCCGGCACCGGCCTCGGGCCCGAGGGGGTGGCCGCGCTGGCGGCGAAGGCGGCGGCCGGCGGGCTGCGGTCGGTGGCGATCGGCGGCATCGACGTCGAGCGGGCCCCGCTGGTCACCGGCGTGGACGGGATCTGCGTGGTCTCGGCGGTGTGCGCGGCGCCCGACCCCGCCGCCGCGGCCCGGGCGCTGCGGGCGGCCCGGTGACCGGGCGGGCGGGGGTGCCCGTCGCGCTGACCGTCGCCGGCAGCGACCCCAGCGGCGGCGCCGGCATCCAGGCCGACCTCAAGACGTTCAGCGCGCTCGGCGTCTACGGCACCGCCGTCCTCACCGCGCTGACCGCGCAGAACACCCGCGGCGTCACCGGCGTGCAGCCCGTGCCCGGGGCGTTCGTGGGCGAGCAGGTCCGCACCCTGCTCGACGACGTGACCGTGCACGCGGCCAAGACCGGCATGCTCGGCACCGCCGACGTCGTGCGGGAGGTCGCCGCGGTGCTGGCCGGCCGCGCCGCCGGGCCGCTCGTCGTCGACCCGGTCATGGTCGCCACCAGCGGCGACCGGCTGGTCGACGACGACGCGATCGCCGCCGTCCGCACGGAGCTGCTGCCGGTGGCCGAGCTGGTCACCCCGAACGTGCCCGAGGCGGCCGCGCTGCTGGACACCGCGCCCGCGACGTCGGTCGACGAGCTCGCCGCGCAGGCGGAGGCGCTGCTGGAGCTCGGGCCCGGCGCGGTGCTCGCCAAGGGCGGGCACCTCGGCGGGGCGGAGAGCGTCGACGTCCTGGCCACCGCCGACGGCGTCGAGGTCACCCGGCGGCCGCGGGTCGACACCACCGCCACCCACGGCACCGGCTGCACGCTGTCCTCGGCGATCGCGGCGCTGGTGGCCCGCGGGGTCGGCGGCCCGGGGCGGTGGGAGCCGGTGGTCGAGCAGGCCCGCGACTACCTGCAGCAGGCGCTGCGGGCGGGGGAGTCGCTGGGCATCGGCTCCGGCCACGGCCCGGTGCACCACTTCGCCGGCACCTGGCCCGCCTGAGCCCCTCCCGCGACCGCGGGGGTCACGGGGCGGGCAGGAGCCGGTCGAGCAGGTCCCGGGGCAGCAGGCCGGCCGGGCCGAAGCGGCGGGCCGCCTCGACGAACTCCGGCGCGGTGGCCGCGAGACCGGCGAGCAGCCCGCGCGCCGCCTCCTCCCGCCCGGCCAGGGCGGCGACGACCGCCCGCCAGAGCACCTGGTCCGGCTCGGTCCCCGGGTCCTGCGGGCGCAGCTCCCCCAGCTGCCGGTCGGCGGTGTGCGGGTCCCCGTCCAGGGCGAGCTGGAAGGCCCCGACCACCCGCTGGTAGCGCAGCAGCCGGGCCACGAGCCGGTCCAGCTCGGCGACCGGGTCGGCGTGGTCGTCGACCCGCAGGTCGACGACCCGGTCGTGCCACGGGCGGCCGGTCGTCCGCAACCGCACGACCGTGACCGAGGCCGACCGCCGTCCCCGGAGGTCACCGCCGGCGTCCTCGGCCGCGTGCAGGGAGTGCAGCAGCCGCTGCGCCAGCGGCCCGGGCGTGCGCTCGACGTCCTCGACCATCGCCTCCCACACCCGCGGGCCGGTGACCAGGTTGGCCAGCGCCGCGCAGTCGGTCCCCACCCGGTGTCCCGCGGCGGCCACGCACGCGTCCCCGGTGGAGACGGCGACGTCCCCGGACGCGTCGAGCAGGGCCACCTGCCGCCGCTCGGGGTGCGGGTCGACGCTCTGCAGCGCGGTGAGCGACTCCCGGGCGCTCAGGCCGCCGCGGAGCAGGTCCAGCCCGACCTCCCCGTACATGGGCTCGCCCATAGACTGGGTCGCGATGACGCCCTGGCCGGGGCGGGCGAAGGGCACGCTGCTGCCGACGGCGAGGGCCTGCGACTGGGTGGCCACGCCCATCTCGCCGGTGTCCCGGTCGCGGGCGACGATCGAGTACGTCACCCCGCGTCGGCTACCCGCTGACGGGCCGGCGCAGCACCTCATCCCGGGATCGGGGCCCCGGAATCGCGTTGCGGCGGCGGCTAGAACGGACGGGTGGAGATCGTGCGGACCGGCCCGGACGACGCCCGGTTCGCCGCCTGGTGCGCGGTGTGGGCGGCGGCCCAGCGCGCCGACCGCCCCGGCGAGGCCCCGCGGCCGGCGAGCGACCACGTCGCGCTGGGCCGGCGGCTGACCACCCCGGGCGGCGCCGTGCAGGGCACCCACCGGGCCGCGGTCGCCGGCGGCGCCGTCGTCGGCGCGCTGCGCCTGCTGCTGCCGGTGCGCGACAACACCTCGGTCGCGCACGTCGACGTCGCCGTGCACCCCGCCGCCCGCCGGCGCGGCGTCGGCACCGCGCTGCTGGCGGAGGCGACGCGGCTGGCCGCGGCGGCCGGGCGCTCGTCGCTGGTGGCCGAGGTCGACGAACCCGGGCCGGGCACGGCCGGCCGCGCCTTCGCGCAGGCGCACGGGTGGACCTGCGGCCTGCAGGAGACCCGCCGCGACCTGCTGCTGCCCGTGGACGAGGACCGGCTGGCGGCCCTGGAGGCCGTGGCGGCCGCCGCGAGCGCGGGTTACGAGGTGCGCACCTGGCGGGACCGGACGCCGGACGAGCTGCTCGAGGACCGGGCGCTGCTCGGCCGCCGGATGTCGACGGACGCGCCGAGCGGGGACGTGCCGGTCGGCGAGGAGGACTGGGACGCCGCCCGGGTCCGCGAGCAGGAGACCGTCGTCCTGGACCGCGGCCGCACCGTCCTGTCGGCCGGCGCGCTGCGGAACGGCCGGCTGGTCGCCTTCACCGACCTGCACGTCCCCCTCGAGCAGCCGGAGCGGGCCAACCAGGGCGCCACGCTGGTGCTGCGGGAGCACCGCGGGCACCGCCTCGGCGCCCGGGTCAAGGTCGCGGTCCTGCGCGAGCTCGCCGCGACGCTGCCGGAGGTGCGGCGGATCAGCACGTACAACGCCGACACCAACCGGCCGATGGTCGCGGTCAACGAGGCGCTCGGCTTCGTGCGCGCGGGCGGGCTGTCCACCTGGTCGACCCGCCTGCCCGCTTGACGCGGTCCCGGCCGTGCCGGGACCGTGCCGCATGGCGACCGACCGCCCGCACCCCGTCTTCAGCCGGTTCTACGAGCGGATGAGCCGGCGGATCGAGGACGCCGGCATGGCCGACCTCCGCCGCGAGCTGCTCGGCGGGCTGGCCGGCGTGGTGGTCGAGGTCGGCTGCGGCAACGGGCTGAACTTCCGCCACTACCCGCCGGCGGTCACCCGCGTCGTCGCGGTCGAGCCCGAGCCGCGCCTGCGGGCCGCGGCCGAGCGGGAGGCGGAGACGGCCGGCGTCCCCGTCGAGGTGCACGCCGGCACGGCCGACGCGCTGCCGCTGCCCGACGGCGCCGCCGACGCCGGCGTGCTGTGCCTGGTCCTGTGCAGCATCCGGGAGCGGGCGCAGGCGCTGGGCGAGCTGCGCCGGGTGCTGGGTCCCGGCGGGGAGCTGCGGTTCCTCGAGCACACCGTCGCGCAGGACCGCCGGCTGCGGCGGGTGCAGCGCCTGGTCGACGCCACCGTCTGGCCGCTGCTCGCCGCGGGTTGCCACACCGCGACCGACCAGGTCGCCGACATCGAGCGGGCGGGCTTCACCGTGCGGCGGGTGCGGCGCTTCGACTTCCCGCCGATGCGCCTGCGCCTGCCCCCGAGCCCGCACGTGCTGGGGACGGCGGTCGCCTGATCAGTCCCACGGCGAGGGGTGCTCTCGCGGTGTCCCCGACGCTCGTGCGGTGTGGCAGCACCGCAGGACCACCCGGGGCGCCGCAGGAGGCGCACGGTCCTGGGCCGACGGCGTCCGGGCACCGCCGACCTCGCCGCCGCCCGTCGCGCGGAACGGGGAGCCGCTGGTTGACTCGGGGGATGGTCGCGCCCATCCCCGAGCCGGACCCGCCCCTCGACCCGACCGAGCCGGTCCCCGACGACCCGGGCGAGCTGCTCCCCGACGCGCCGGAACCCCTGCCGCCCGCGCCGGTCGAGCCGACGCCGGACGACCCGGGCGGTGACCCCGGCGGCGTCCCCGAACCCGCCTGAGGGCCGCGGCCGGTCAGAGGATCAGGCCCACCAGCAGGTGGGCGTTGAGGCCGATGATCAGCAGCGCGACCACCGAGCCCGCCGCCGTGGTCACCCGCCGGTTCACCCAGCCGCCCATGAGGTCGCGGCGGCTGGTCAGCCACAGCAGCGGCACCAGCGCGAACGGGATGCCGAAGCTCAGCACGACCTGCGACCAGACCAGCGCCGTCGTCGGGTCGCCGCCGAGGACGAGCACCGCGAGCGCCGGGGCCAGGGTGACCAGCCGGCGGACCAGCACCGGGACGTGCCGCTTGAGGAACCCGGCCATCACGACCTGGCCGGCGTGGGTGCCCACCGAGGAGGAGGCGAACCCGCTGGCCAGCAGCGCGACGGCGAAGGCCAGCGCCGCGCCGGCGCCGAGCTGGTCGCCCAGGCCCGCGTGCACGCTCTCCAGCGAGGCGATGCCGTCGTCCGCGGTGAACAGCTGCGCGGCGATGACCAGCATGGCCGCGTTGACCAGCCCGGCCAGCCCCATCGCGACCAGGACGTCGATCCGCTGGGCCCGCAGCAGCCGGCGCCGTCCCTGCTCGGTCCGCCCCGCGGTGACGACGTCGCCGTAGCGGCCCGGGGTCAGCGCGGAGTGCACGTAGATGACGTGCGGCATGACCGTGGCGCCGAGGATGCCGGCGGCCAGCACCAGGCTCCCCGGGCCGTCGAAGGAGGGCACCATGCCGCCGGCCAGCCCGCCGACGTCGACCCCCGACCCGACCAGCGTGTAGCCGAAGCCCAGCCCGATCACCAGCAGCAGCCCGGTGATGACCCGCTCGAACGGCCGGTGCCCCCGCGACTGGGCGCCGAGCAGGACGAAGGCGACGACGGCGGTGATGACCCCGCCGATCGGCAGCGGCACCCCGAACAGCAGGTTCAGCGCCACCGCGCCGCCGACGATCTCGGCGAGGTCGGTGGCGATGGCGACCGCCTCGGCCTGCAGCCACAGCCCCCAGGTGACCGGCCGCGGCAGCCGCTCCCGGCAGTTGGTGGCGAGGTCGCGGCCGGTGGCCAGACCGAGCTTGGCGGTGAGGCTCTGGATGAGCATCGCCATGAGGTTGGCCGCGACGATCACCCACAGCAGCGTGTAGCCGAACGAGGCGCCGCCGGAGAAGTTGGTGGCGAAGTTGCCGGGGTCGACGTAGGCGACGGCGGCGATGAAGGCCGGGCCGAGCAGCGGCCAGACCCGCCGGCGCCCGGTGGCGGCCGGCGGGGGCGTCTTCGGGGTGCCGACGAGCGTCGTCGGCAGGACGGCGGCCTCGGTCTTCGACAGGTACACGGGGGCCTCGCAGGGGACGGGACGGGGTTCCTGCCCCCCGCACTGCCCGCCCGGGGTGTCACGGTGGGGCCAGGACGTGGCCCCCGCGGGCCGAGGTGAGGCTGTCCTGCGTCAGCCCGCGGTGAGCCGCTGCGCCCGCTCGACGAGGGCGTCGATCCGGCGGGCGTGCGCCCCGCGCCAGTAGACGCGGCCGCAGTCCGGGCAGCGGGAGAAGTCGGTCGCGGTCCGCCGGGTGCCCGGCTCCAGCTCGCCGGCCACCTCGGCGGCGTCGACGGCGACCGGCACGCCGTTGCAGGCCGGGCAGCGGGTGAGCGGCGCCAGCGGCGGGCGGAAGCGGTCGAGGACGTCGGCGAGCTGCTCGTCGGGCGCGGCGCCGCGCACCCACGCGCCCGCCGGCAGCGCGCGGCGCATGAGCAGCCCGCGGTCCTGGGTGAGCAGCACCCGGTCCTCGGCGACGGCGGCCGCGACCAGCTCGGCGTCGTCGGCGTCGGGGGCGCGGGCCTCCGGCGACCACGCGGCGTCCAGGCCCAGCAGCCGCATCCGCCGGGCCAGGGCGCCGAGCCCGACGTCGAGCAGGAAGCCCCCGGGCGGCGCCGGCTGCGGCCGGGGGACGGGCCGGACGACGACGGTCGCGCCAGGCGGCGGCCGGGCGTCCCGGGGCAGGGGGACGCCGTCGACCAGCAGCGCGCCCACCTCGGTCAGCGGGACGCCGGCGGCCTGCACCAGGTGGCCCGCGGTCGCGTCCGGGTCGGCGGCGAGCACGCGCCGGCCCGACGCCCGGTCCCGCGCCGGCAGCAGCGGCCGCAGGGCGTCGTCGACCGCGACCGTGACCGTCACTCGATGACGACCCGCAGGCTCTTCATCGTCGGGTCGGCCGCGTCCGGGACGAGCATCCCGGCCTCCACCCCGCTGGTCAGGTAGTCCAGCGCCTCCTGGCTGACCCGCTCGCCGGGTGCCAGCACCGGCACGCCCGGCGGGTAGGGGCTGACCATCTCCGCGACGACGCGGCCGGCGGCCTCGGCGATCGGCACCTGCTCGACGCGGCCGAAGAAGGCGTCCCGCGGGGTCATCGCGTTCTCCAGTTCCAGCGCGCGCGGCTCGGGCAGGTCCACCCGGGGCGGTCGCTCCATGGAGCGCGCGCCGTCGACCAGCGCGCGCAGCGCCTCGACCAGCGTCGCCTCGGTCTCGTCGTCGTCGGCGTGGGTGAGGCGGGCGCTGATCCGGCAGGCGTCGGCGGAGCCGATGTCGACGTGCCGCTCGGCGCGCAGCCAGTCGCCGGCCTGGTAGCCGG
The DNA here is from genome assembly GCF_054050415.1 of Geodermatophilus sp. SYSU D01180. Taxonomy (NCBI): domain Bacteria; kingdom Bacillati; phylum Actinomycetota; class Actinomycetes; order Geodermatophilales; family Geodermatophilaceae; genus Geodermatophilus; species Geodermatophilus sp. SYSU D01180. The sequence goes on from NZ_JBJGZH010000014.1 coordinate 28,577, forward strand.
TGATCCCCAGTTCCCGGACGTCGATCGTGAGCACCAGCGGGTCCAGGTCGAAGGCCATGCCGGGGCCGACCACCTCGCGGCCCATCAGCTGTACCCCGGGCAGCTCCCGGATCCGCCCGGCGACCCGGCCGGCCCGCTCGATCGCCGCGCCCAGCAGCTCGCGGCCGTGCTCGACCATCTGCCGCCGCCAGCCGTCGAGGGTCAGGTAGACCAGCGCCGAGGAGCTCGTCGTCCCCAGCAGGTCCTCGCGCTGCTCCAGCACGTCCGGGTCCACCCGGTCGCCGCGGAGGTGGAAGACCGACGACTGCTCGACCGCCCCGCCCATCTTGTGCACGCTCGTGACGACGACGTCGGCGCCGGCGTCCATGCCCCAGGCCGGCAGGTCGGGGTGGAAGGGCAGGTGGGCGCCCCAGGCCTCGTCCACGATCAGCGGCAGGTCCCGCTCGTGCAGCACCTCGGCGACGCCGGCGACGTCGGCGCAGGTGCCCCAGTCGGTCGGGGTGATCAGCAGCATGCCCTTGGCCTCGGGGTGCGCCTCGAGCGCGCGGCGGACGTCGTCGGGCTCCGGCGGGTGGGCCAGCTGCCGCTCGGCGTCGAAGTGCGGGTGCACCCAGACCGGCCGGATGCCGCTGATGATCAGGCCGGCGACCACCGACTTGTGCGCGTTGCGGCTGACCAGCATGGTCTCGCCCGGCCCGGCCACGGAGATCATCGCGCTCTTGACCGACAGCGAGCTGCCGCAGGTGGAGAAGAACGCCCGGTCGGCGTCGACGGCGTCGGCCATGAGGTCCTCGGCCTGGGTGACCACGCCCTGCGACTCGCGCCGGTCGTCGAGCCCGTTGAGCGACAGGACGTCGCTGCGGAAGACGTCGGCGCCGACGACCTCCAGCACCCGCGGGTCCACCCCGCGGCCCTGCTTGTGCCCCGGCGGGCCGTAGACGACGTCGCCGCGGCGGCGGAACTCCTGCAGGGCCTCGAGGACGGGGGCGCGTGAGTGGTCCACGGGCTCCCCCTACCCCGAGGTCACCGGAGGCAACTGCTTGAGCGTTCATGCAGCGGCGCGCACACTCGGGGGATGCCGGTCCAGCGCCTCAACCACGCCGTCCTCTACGTCCGCGACGTCGCGCGCAGCACCGCCTTCTACCGCGACGTGCTCGGCTTCCGGGTGAAGGCGGAGATCCCCGGCCGGGCGGTGTTCCTGCAGGCCGAGGGGTCGGCCAACGACCACGACCTCGGCCTGTTCTCCGCCGGGGCCGGCGCAGGCCCCTCGCAGGCCGGCCACGCGACCGTCGGGCTGTACCACCTGGCCTGGGAGGTGGACACCCTCGCCGAGCTGGCCCGGGTCCGCGACGCGCTCACCGCCGCCGGGGCGCTGGTCGGCGCCTCCGACCACGCCACCACCAAGGCCCTCTACGCCCAGGACCCCGACGGCCTGGAGTTCGAGGTCTCCTGGCTGCTCCCGGCCGACCGGATCACCGACGACGTCCGCGCGCAGGCCATGACGATCCGCCCGCTGGACCTCGACGCCGAGATCGCCCACCACGGCGGCGACACCCGCGGCGGCATCGGGGTCTCCAGCCCGGTCTGAGCGGATGGGTCGGCCCCCGCCGGATCGGGCATGACCGCGGGCGACCGCAGCCGCGACCGACCCCCCGGGAGTCCCCGTGACCCTGCCCACCGACCGTCCCCTCGCCCTCGTCACCGGAGCCTCCAGCGGCATCGGCCTGGAGCTGGCCAGGCAGTTCGCCGAGAACGGCTTCGACCTGGTCGTCGCGGCCGAGGACGACGAGCTGGACGCCGCCGCCGAGACGCTGCGGGAGGCGGGCGCACACGTCTCGCCGGTCCGCGCCGACCTGTCGACGTACGACGGCTGCGAGCTGCTGGTGGAGGCCGTCCGCGGCGCCGGGCGCCCGCTGGCCGCCGCCGCGCTGAACGCCGGGGTGGGCGTCGGTGGGGCGTTCACCGACACCGACCTGTCGCGGGAGCTGGAGATCGTCGCGCTCAACTGCGGCTCGACCGTGCACGTCGGCAAGGCCGTCGCCCAGGACATGGCGGCGCGCGGCGAGGGCCGGATCCTCATCACCTCGTCGGTGGCCTCGCAGGCGCCGCAGCCCTTCCAGGCCGTCTACGGCGCGAGCAAGGCGTTCACCCAGCACCTGGCGCTGTCGCTGCGCGAGGAGCTGTCCGACCGCGGCGTCAGCGTGACCGCCCTGCTGCCCGGGCCCACCGACACCGAGTTCTTCGACCGCGGTGACCTCACCGACACCCGGCTCGGCGCCACCGACGCCAAGGACGACCCGGCGCAGGTCGCCCGGCAGGGCTTCGAGGGCCTGATGAAGGGCGAGGCGTCGGTGTTCGCCGGGTCGCTGGCCAGCAAGGCGATGGGCCGGCTGTCGGCGATCACGCCGGGCAACGTGGCGGCCAAGCTCAACCGGAAGATGGCCGAGCCGGGCTCCGGGGAGGACTGAGCCCTCCGGCACGATCGGGGGCGTGACCGACGTCGTCCCCGCCCCCGTCGAGGTGCCCGCCGGCCCGGTGCGGCTGCGCCCGTGGCGGGCCGGCGACGCCCCGGCTGTGCACGCCGCCCTCACCGACCCGGCCACGGCCGCGTGGAGCAACCCGGGCCGGGTGGCCACGCTCGAGGACGCGCGGGTCTGGGTGGCCCGCCGCGCCGACTGGAGCAGCGGGCGGATCGCCGCCTGGGCCGTCGTCGACTCCGCCGGCGGCGAGCTGCTCGGCTCGGTGAACCTGCACTCCATCGACCTCGACCAGGGCGACGCCGAGGTCGGCTACTGGACGGTGCCCGCCGCGCGCGGCCGTGGGGTGGCGCCGCGCGCCGTCGACGCCGCGCTGCGCTGGGGCTTCGCCGCGCTGCCGGTCGACCGGGTCGAACTGGTGCACGCAGTGGAGAACCCGGCGTCGGGCCGGGTGGCGGAGAAGGCCGGGTTCACCTTCGAGGGCCGGCTGCGCCGCTCCTTCCGCTACGGCGACGGCGCCAAGCACGACGAGCTGCTGTGGGCGCGCCTGGCCGACGACGACGTCCCCGACCTCAGCACCCGCAGCTGACCGGCGCGGTCAGCGGGTCGACGTCCGGGCGGGTGAGGCCGTCCGCGGTCGCCACCGGCAGCCCCTCCCGCGCCCAGTACTCGAAGCCGCCGATCATCTCCCGCACCCGGTACCCGAGCAGGGCCAGCGCCAGCGCCGCGCGGGTGGCCCCGTTGCAGCCCGGCCCCCAGCAGTAGGTCACCACCGGGACGGACCGGTCCAGCTCGGCCTCCGCGCGCGCCGCGACCTCCGGGCCGGGCAGGTGCAGCGCGCCGGGCACGTGCCCCTGGTCCCACGCCTCCCGGCTGCGGCTGTCGAGCAGCACGAAGCCCGGCTCGCCGGACTCCAGCGCGGCGTGCACGTCGGACACGTCGGTCTCCACGGCCAGCCGGCGGGCGAAGTGGGCGGCGGCGTCGGCGGGGGCGGTGCTCCAGTCCATGCCGGTGATCGTGAGGCGCGGTCCCCGCCCCGACGAGGCCCCCGCCTGCCACGGAGCGTCGGTTTCCCGCCTTCCGCGCGCGGAAGGCGGAGCAGGGGTTGACGGCGCCGTCTCTGACATCTGAGATGTCAGTTGTGTCCGCCCCGCTCGTCCCCGTCGGCCGGGTGCTGCTGCGCGACCAGGCGCTGGCCCGCATCCGGTCGGCGATCGTCAGCGGCGAGCTGGCGCCCGGCGCCGTCGTCAAGGACACCGAGCTGGCCGGCCGCCTCGGCCTGTCGGTGGCGCCGGTGCGCGCCGCGCTGGCCAAGCTGGTCGACGAGGGGCTGGTCGAGGCCAAGCCGCAGAGCCACACGCGGGTCACCCCGCTGCGGCCGCGGCAGGTGCGCGACGCCGCCGTCGTCGTCCGGGCGATGCACGAGCTGGCGGCCCGGGAGGCGGCCGGCCGGGTGACCGGTGACGACGTCGCCGCGATGCGCGCCGCCAACGAGCGCTTCGCCGCGGCCGTGGCCGCCGGCGACCTCGACGCCGCGCTCGCCGCCGACGACGAGCTGCACGGCGTGCTGCTCGACCGCGCCGGCAACACCGCGCTGACCGCGACCGTCGAGCGGCTCACCCCCGCCATCCGCCGCCTGGAGCGGGCCCGGTTCGCCGCGGCGCACGGCCGGGGGTCGGTCGCCCTGCACGACCGCCTGATCGCCGCCTGCGAGGCGGCCGACGTCGACGCCGCCGTCGCGACCACCACCGAGATCTGGACCGCGCTGCTGTCCGAACTGGAGGAGACCCATGACGACGCTGGCTGACTTCCCCCGCACCCCGCTGCTGTTCGGCCCCTCGCCGGTGCACCGGCTGGACCGGCTCACCGCGCACCTCGGCGGCGCCGAGGTCTGGGCCAAGCGGGAGGACTGCAACTCGGGCATCGCCTACGGCGGCAACAAGACCCGCAAGCTCGAGTACCTCGTCGCCGACGCGCTCGCCCAGGGCTGCGACACCCTCGTCTCCATCGGCGGCGTGCAGAGCAACCACACCCGGCAGGTGGCCGCCGTCGCCGCCCACGTCGGGCTGTCCTGCGTGCTCGTGCAGGAGAGCTGGGTGGACTGGCCCGACGCCGTCTACGACAAGGTCGGCAACATCCTGGTCAGCCGGCTGGCCGGTGCGGACGTGCGGCTGGTCAAGGCCGGGTTCGGCATCGGGTTCAAGGAGAGCTGGGAGGCCGCGCTCGCCGAGATCGAGGCGCGCGGCGGCAAGCCCTACGCCATCCCGGCCGGCGCCAGCGACCACCCGCTCGGCGGGCACGGGTTCGCCAACTGGGCGCTGGAGGTGGCGCAGCAGGAGGCCGAGCTCGGCGTCTTCTTCGACACCGTGGTCGTCTGCTCGGTCACCGGCTCCACGCAGGCCGGGATGGTCGCCGGGTTCGCGCTGCTCGAGGAGCAGGGCGGCCGGCCGCGGCGGGTGCTCGGCGTCGACGCCTCGGCCAAGCCCGCCGAGACCCGCGACCAGGTGCTGCGCATCGCCCAGCGGACCGCGCGGGCGATCGGCGTGCGGCGCGAGCTGACCCTCGACGACGTCGAGCTCGACGAGCGGTACCACGCCGGCGTCTACGGCATCCCCGACGCGACGACGATCCGCGCGATGGAGACCGCCGCCCGCACCGAGGGCATGGTCACCGACCCCGTGTACGAGGGGAAGTCGATGGCCGCGACCATCGACCTGGTCGGCCGCCGCGAGATCGACCCGTCGTCGACCGTGCTCTACGCCCACCTCGGCGGCCAGCCCGCGCTCAACGGCTACAGCGCGCTCTTCTCCTGACGCCCGGGTCCGCCTCCCGCGCGCGAGAGGCGGACCCCGACCCCGAGCAGGCCGGCGGCGGTGCCCGGCTCACCCGGCGGCCGGGGACCCGATCCGTGCGCGGCGCGAGGCCGACCCGGCAGTCACGGGCGGGGAGGCCAGCGGCCGGGACCGGGCCGTGTCACCGCCGGCGGGGACAGGGCCCGGCCCCCCCGCCCGCAGGCCCGCGCCGATCACCCGGCGCAGCGCGACGACGGCGGCCGCCGTGCCCACCGACGACCACGTCGGCTCGACGGCCAGGCGCAGCAGCCCGGCCGCGAGCAGGAGGTCCAGGAACACCGCCAGCGCGAGCCGGGGCCGCCGGGTGCTCGCGAGGGTCACCGCCCCGGCGACCAGGGCGAGCCCGCTGACGGCGACGGCGAGCAGCCCGGGGGCGGGGCCGAGCGAGGTCACACCCCGCGCCCGCGGTGCTCCGCCGACGCCGGGTCGGGCGCCGGCGCACCGGACTCCTCGGCGACCTGCCGCCGCTCCTCGGCGATCTCCTTCGACAGGAAGTAGTTCAGCGCCGTGCGGATCGCGGCGACCGCGGCGAGCTGGCCGAGCTCGCGGAAGCTCGGCGCGACCGCCGTCCGCAACACGTCGCTGGCGAGCTGGAACTCGAGGCCCAGGGCGAGGAACCGGCCCAGGGTGAGCCGGACCGGCACGAAGGCAGACGTCCCGCCGCGGCGCAGCCCCACCCACAGGAAACGGGCGAAGGCCCACAGCGCGCCGGCGAAGATGACCACGGCCCCGCACGCCTCGACGACCGTGACCATGACGCCGACGACGTCGGCGAGCACTTCCTCCACGCGCACTCCCGTTCCCGAAGCGCCGCCTCACAGCGGGACGGCGAGCCCCTCCCCGTCCGGGGCGCCCAGAGCGTCCCCCAGGTCGGCGCGCCACGGGGCCAGCCCGGCCCCGGCCAGGACGACGTCGCGGACCAGCGCGTGCCACCGCCCGACCCGGCGCACCATGCCGTGCCCGCCGGGCAGCGTGAACCGCGCGACCCGCGCGCCGGCCCGGTGCGCGCGGACGGCGAAGTCCGCCGACAGCCGCGCCGGCACCCAGCGGTCGCCGCGGCCGTGGGCGAGGACGACGGTGCGGCCGCGCAGGTGGCCGACGGGCTCGCCCGGCGGCGTCCACGGCGCGAGCCCGCAGACGGCGGTCACCGACGGGTCGTCGCCCGCGCGCAGCACCGCCCGGCCGCCCATCGAGTGCCCGACCAGCACCACCGGGACGTCGCCGTGCCGCTCGCGCACGCGGTCCAGGGCCCAGCGGACGTCGGCGTGCGCGTCGGCGGCGACCCCGTTCCAGCCGGCCATGCGGTAGCGGACCAGGTAGGTCTCCACGCCCCGCCCGGCCGCGGCGCGGGACACCGCTTCCTGGATCGCCCGCATCCGCACCAGCGACAGCGCCCGCTCCCGCGGCGGCTCGACGCTGGCCACCGTGCCGCCGTGCGCGAACACGGCGACCGCGCGGGTGGGCGCGGTCGCCGGGGTGTGGTCGAGGGCCGGGACCCGTTCGGCGGTGGTCACCGGCGCCGTCGGCCACCGCCGCGCAGCCGGGCCCGCGCACGGTCGCCGAGGTCACCGGCCCGGAGCAGCCCACGGCTGAGCTGGGTCGGCCCGGTCCGCCGTTCGAGGGCGAGCCCCGCGCGCCGGAGCAGCCCGGTGCCCAGGGGGACGAGGACGGTCACGATGAACCAGACCCGCAGCCGGCGGGTGAGGAGCAGCCACATCCCCGGCCCCTTCCCGGTGCCGTCCCGCCTCAATCCGGGTCGGGCGCCAGCCGGACGACCATCTTCCCGGTGTTGGCCCCCTTGAGGAGGTCGAGGAAGGCCGGGACGGCGTTCTCCAGCCCCTCGTAGACGGTCTCGCGGACGGCGAGCTGCCCCGACCGGATCCACCCGGACACCGTCTCGGTGAACTCGCCGTGCAGGTCGGTGTGGTCCCCGACGAGCAGCCCGGTGACCGCGAGCCGCTTGGCGATCATCAGCGAGCTGAAGTTCTTCGGCCCGGGCACCGCCTCGGTGGCGTTGTAGCCCGAGATGGCGCCGCAGATCGCCACCCGGCCGTGCACGTGCAGCGCACCCAGTGCGGCGTCCAGGTGCTCGCCGCCGACGTTGTCGAAGTAGACGTCGATGCCGTCGGGCGCGGCCTGCGCCAGCAGGTCCTTGACCCGCCCGTCGTGGTAGTCGAAGGCGCCGGTGAAGCCGATCTCGCGCAGCCAGGCCACCTTGTCCGGGCTGCCCGCGCTGCCGACCACCGCCGAGGCGCCGCGCAGCCGCGCGAACTGGCCGACCGCGCTGCCCACCGCCCCGGCCGCGCCGGAGACGAACACGGCGTCCCCCTCGCGGAAGGCGGCCACCCGGAACAGCCCCGCCCAGGCGGTCAGGCCCGGCATCCCGAGGACGCCGAGGGAGTAGGTGAGCGGCAGGTCCTCGGTGGCCGGGAGCTGCCGGACGTGCCGGGCGTCGAGGACGGCGACGTCGCGCCAGGCGGCGTCGGTGAGCACCAGCGCGCCCTCGGGGACGTCGGGGGAGCGGGACTCGACGACGCGGCCGACCGCGCCGCCCTTCATCACCTCGCCGACCTCCCACGGCGCCGCGTAGGAGGGGCCCAGCCGCATCCGCCCGCGCATGTAGGGGTCCACCGACATGGCGACCATCCGCACCACCACCTGGCCGTCGGCCGGGTCCGGGTGCTCGACCTCGACCAGCCGGAAGTCGTCGGGGGTGGGCTCGCCGTGGGGACGGGCGGCCAGGTGCCACTCGCGGGCGGTGACGGTCACGGTCGCTCCCTGCGTCGTCGATCCGGGTCCGCGGGTGATCCTGCCGCCGTCCCGACGCGGCCGCGCCGCCGGGTGGTGCGGCCGTCCTAGGCTCGGATCGTGTTGTTCTCCCGGTCCAGGACCCAGCCGGTGTCGCCGGAGGACGCGCTGCCGGGTCGTCCCGACCCGCTGCCGCACGTCCCGGAGACCCACGCGGTGAACGGCAACCGCATCCAGCCGCCGTTCCCCGAGGGGATGCGGACCGCCGTGTTCGGCGCGGGCTGCTCCTGGGGCGTCGAGAAGGTGTTCTGGCAGGTGCCCGGCGTGTACTCCACGGCCGCCGGCCACGCGGGCGGGTACACGCCGAACCCGACGTACGAGGAGGTCTGCTCCGCGCGGACCGGCCACGCCGAGGTCGTGCTCGTGGTCTTCGACCCCGCCGCCGTCACCTACGGCGAGCTGCTCAAGGTCTTCTGGGAGGACCACGACCCCACCCAGGGCATGCGGCAGGGCAACGACGTCGGCACGCAGTACCGCTCGGCCGTCTACTTCCAGACGCCGGAGCAGGAGGCCGCCGCGTGCGCCAGCCGCGACCGGTACCAGGAGCGGCTGAGGGCGGCCGGCTACGGCGACTTCTCGACGTCCTTCTCCTACGCCGAGGACCACCACCAGCAGTACCTGCACGAGGTGCCGAACGGCCACTGCCCGGTGCACTCGACCGGCGTGAGCTGCCCGGTCGGCCTCCCCGGCGTGTGACCTCAGGGGGACCCATGGACGTCATCCGCACGCCGGAGGAGCGGTTCGCCGCGCTGCCGGACTTCCCGTACCCGCCCACGTACGTCACCTTCGACGGCGGGGACGGCACGCCGCTGCGGGTCGCGGTCGTCGACGTCGGCCCGGCCTCCGGCGAGGTCGTCGTCCTGCTGCACGGCGAGCCGTCCTGGTCCTTCCTCTGGCGGCGCGTGATCCCGGACCTCACCGCTGCCGGCCTGCGCGTCGTCGCCCCCGACCTGGTCGGCTTCGGCCGCTCGGACAAGCCCACCGACCCGGCCGCCTACAGCTACGCGGCGCACGTCGAGTGGATGCGCCGGACGCTGTTCGAGGGCCTCGGCCTGGTCGGGGTCACGCTGGTCGGCCAGGACTGGGGCGGGCTGGTCGGCCTGCGCCTGGCGGCCGAGCACCCCGACCGGTTCGCCCGGCTCGTCGTCGCCAACACCGGCCTGCCCACCGGCGACGCCCCGATGAGCGAGGCGTTCCTCGCCTGGCAGCGGTTCGCCGCCACCGCCCGGGCCTTCGACGTCGGCCGGGTCGTCGCCAACGGCACGGTCACCGACCTGCCGCCCGAGGTGGTCGCCGCCTACGACGCGCCGTTCCCCGACGAGGCGTCCAAGGCCGGCGCCCGGGTCTTCCCGAGCCTGGTGCCGACGGCGCCCGACGACCCCGCCGCGGCCGCCAACCGGGCGGCGTGGGAGGTCCTCACCCGCTGGGAGAAGCCGCTGCTCACCGCGTTCTCCGACTCCGACCCGATCACCGGCGGCGGTGACCGCGTCTTCCAGCGGCTGGTGCCCGGCGCCCGGGGCATGCCGCACACGACCCTGCGCGGCGGCGGGCACTTCCTGCAGGAGGACGTCGGCCCGGAACTCGGCCGCGTGGTCGCCTCCTTCGTCGCCGCCACGTGACCCCCGACGAGGTGCTCGCGCAGCTGCGGCGGGAGCCCGACGTCGAGGCGCCCGACCTGGTCGCCGTCGACGCCACCGACCGGCTGCTGCTCGACACCGCGGAGGACCTGCCGGGGCAGCGGGTGGTCGTCGTCGACGACGCGTACGGCGCGCTCACCCTCGGCGCGGTCGCGGCCGGGGCGCGCGACGTGCGGGTGGCCCAGGACCTGCTGGTCGGCGAGCGGGCGCTGGCCCTCAACGCCGGACGCACCGGCCTGGCCGGCACCTACCGCCCGGGGAGCCTGGACGCCGGCCTGTTCGACGGCGCGACGCTCGTGCTGGCCCGCGCGCCCAAGGCCCTCGACGCGCTGCGCGAGCTGACCGAGCTGGCCGCGGCGGCCGCCGCCCCGGACGTCACCGTGCTGGTCGGCGGGCGGGTCAAGCACATGACCCTCGGCATGAACGACGTGCTCCGGACCGGCTTCGGCGAGGTCTCGGCCACCCTCGCCCGGCAGAAGTCGCGGGTGCTCGTCGCCCGCGGGCCGCGGCCCGGCGTCGCGCCGTCCTTCCCCCGCTGCCGGCACGACGACGCCTTGGGCCTCGACGTCTGCGCGCACGGCGCCGCGTTCGCCGGCGCCCGGGTCGACGAGGGCACCCGGCTGCTGGTCGCCGCGCTCGAGGGCGCCGCCCCGGACGCGCGCAGCGCCCTCGACCTCGGCTGCGGCACCGGCGTGCTCGCCGCCGTCCTCGCCCGCTCCCGGCCGGAGCTGGCGGTCACCGCCACCGACCAGTCGGCCGCCGCGGTCGCCTCCGCCCGGGCCACGCTCGCCCGCGCCGGGCTGGAGCGGGTGGCGGTCCTGCGCGACGACGCCGCCGCGACCGTGCCCGACGCCGGCGTGGACCTCGTCGTCTGCAACCCGCCGTTCCACCTCGGCGCCGCCGTCGTCACCGCCGCCGCCGACCGGCTGTTCGCCGCCGCGGCGCGGGTGCTGCGGCCGGGCGGCGAGCTGTGGGCGGTCTACAACAACCGGCTGCCGCACCGGGCGGCGCTGCGGCGGCTGGTCGGCCCGACCCGCGCGGCCGCCCACGACCGCCGGTTCACCGTCACGGTCTCCACCCGCCGCTGACGGCCGCGACCCGTCAGAGGGTGAGGACCAGGACCGGCTCGTCGTCGGCCAGCTCGCCGGTGCGGACGAAGCCGAGCGAGCGGTAGAACGGCTCCGGGCCGCCTTCGCCGTCGACGACGCTCACCCGCAGCTCCGGCACGCCCTGCGCGCGCACGTACGCGGCCACCTGCTCGACCACCTGCCGGCCGACGCCACGGCCCTGCGCCGACGCGTCGACCATCAGCCGCCACAGCATGTGCCCGAGCTCCTCGGGGGAGTCCCAGAGCATCACGAAGCCGACCAGCCGCCCGTCGGAGCGCACCGCCCGGCACCACGCCTGTGGGTGGACGTACGCCTCGGCGATCGAGACGGCGTTGGGCGCCACCAGGTGCTCCTGACCGGGGGCGACCCGCAGGTCGCAGACGACCCGCACGTTCTCCGGGGTGAGCGGCTCCAGGACGACCATCAGTGCGCGGGGCGGGTGCTGCGCGTGCGCACCGGCGGCAGGGAGGACCACGGGAAGTCGATCCAGCGGTCGGTGCGCCGCCACACGTAGTCGCAGCTGACCACCGAGCGCGGCTTCTCGTAGACGACCGCCGTCCGCACGTCGGAGACGTAACCCGCGCAGAAGTCGCGGACCAGCTCCAGCGTCTTGCCGGTGTCGGCGACGTCGTCGGCGACCAGCACCCGCGCGCCGGTCAGGTCGACGGCGTCCAGCGTCGGCGGCAGCACCACCGGCAGCTCCAGCCGCTCGTCCACGCCGGTGTAGAACTCCACGTTCATCACGAACAGGTTCTTGACGTCGAGCGCGTAGCCCAGCGCCCCGCCGAGGAACAGCCCGCCGCGGGCGATCGAGAGGATCAGGTCGGGCTCGAAGCCGTCGTCGGCGACCTGCTGGGCCAGCTCGCGGGCCGCGGTGCCGAACAGCTCGTAGGTCAGGACCTCGCGCTCGTCGCTCACGGCCCCCACCTCAGCAGAAGCCCGGCGTGCCCAGCCACGCGACCTCGGCGGGCGGGACGTCGTCGCGCAGCACCGTCCCCTCGATGAGCCCGTAGGGCCGGTCGTCGGCGTGGTAGACGACGTCCGGGTTGTCCAGGCCGTAGGCCGACAGGTCCTGCAGGAAGTGGTGGCGGTTCGGCATCGACAGCCGCACCTCGGCGACGTCGGGGAAGGCCTCGAGCACCGCCTCGCCCATCCGGTACAGCGTCTGCTGCAGCGCGAGGGAGTGCGTGGCGGCGAACGCCTCGAGCAGCGTCGTCCTGACGCCGTGGAAGTGCGCGTCCCAGTCCAGCTCGGCGGAGGTGTGGCGCCAGCGGGCGGTCACCGCGGTGGCGAGGATGCGGTCGCGGGTCTCGGCCAGGGTCGTGTACCGGTCGCGCGGGAAGCCCCAGAACTCCGAGCCGGTGGTCTTGAGGACGACGAGGTCGGTCAGGCCGGCGAGCACGTGCACGTCGTCCCCGGCCACGGTGACCACCGCCGTCCGGACCTCCCCGCCGGGCCGGCGGAACGCGTGGTCGTGCGGCTGCCCGCCGACGGCGATCCGCTCCCAGCCGTAGGACTCCACGGCCACCCGGGCGCCGGTGATCCAGTCGTAGGACCCGGCGAGGTGGCGGGCCAGCCGCAGCCCGAAGGCCTCCGGCGAGCCGACGCCGTCGCGGGCGAAGGCGAACACGGTGTTCTTCTGCGCGTCGGTGGTGAGGACGTGGGCGTTGTCGCCCCGCGTGTGCGCGGCGGTGAAGTCCCCGCGGAGGCTGGTGCTCACGTTCAGGTCGACGAGCTCGTGCCGGGGGGAGCTGCGGTCGACCGCGACGACGCGGACCTCCGCCTTCCCGTACTGGTTGGGTCCGAGCACGATCGCCATGCGCGCAGCCTGCCGCACACCCGTTGCGCCGGTGTTGCACGTGGAACCGGCGCGCCTCAGCTGCCGCGATAGGTGGAGTAGGCGAACGGCGAGAGCAGCAGCGGCACGTGGTGGTGCTCGGCGGGCGCGGTGACGGCGAAGGTCAGCGTCACCTCCGGCCAGAACGCATCCACCCCGCGCCCGGCGAACCAGGGGCCGGTGGCGAACACCAGCCGGTGCGGCCCGGCGACGGTGGCGTCCTCGGTGAGCCGGCAGCGGCCGTCGGCGTCGGTGGTGCCCTCGGCGAGCAGGTCCCCGCCCGCGAACAGCCGGACGGCGATCCCAGCGGCCGGCCGCCCCGCCACGGCGTCGAGCACGTGCGTGGAGACGCTCACGAGACCAGCCCGCGCACCCGCAGCTCGCTGATCTGGGCCAGCTGCTCGACCACCTCGGCCCGCTCGGCGTCGTCGTCGTCGCCCAGCCGGCGGCGCAGCTCGGTGAGCATCTCCTCCGGGGACCGCCCGGCCGCGCGGATCAGGTAGACGTGCCCGAACCGCTCCTCGTAGGCGCGGTTGCCCTCGACGATCGCGGCGCGCGTGTCGTCGTCGGCGCCGCCCATCGACCCCTGCTCCCGGCGGGAGGCCGCCGCCTCGGCCGAGGAGCCCTCGACCCGGTCGCCGATCCGGGGGTGCGCGGCCAGCGCCAGCTGCACCTCGTCCCACGGCAGCGCCCGCGCCACCTCCCCGGCCCGGCGGACGAGGGTGTCGGCGTCGGGGAACGGGCGGCCGGCGACCAGCTCGGCGGCGAAGCGCGGCGCGGCGTTGCAGCCGCGCAGGGCCTCGACGGCGGCGTCGGCGGGCTCGCTGTTGAACTCGTCGAGGCGGCTCACGGTGACAGGATGGCAGCCCGCCGGTCGAGAAGAGGGTGCAGCGGATGAGCGACGTGCGCGTGCAGGGACCCGACGTCGAGCGGTCGGAGGAGGTGCTGACCCCCGAGGCGCTGGAGTTCGTCGCCGACCTGCAGCGCCGCTTCGGCCCGCAGCGCGACGCCGTGCTCGCCGCCCGCGCCGCCCGCCGCGCCGAGATCGCCGCCGCTCGCTGGCTGGACTTCCGCCCCGAGACCGCCGACGTCCGCGCCGGCGACTGGCAGGTGCCCCCGCCGCCGCCCGGCCTGGTCGACCGCCGCGTGGAGATCACCGGCCCGACCGAGCCGAAGATGGCCGTCAACGCGCTCAACTGCGGCGCCGACGTCTGGCTGGCCGACCTCGAGGACGCCAACACCCCGCACTGGCACAACGTCGTCACCGGGCAGCTCGTGCTCCGCGACGCCGTCCGCCGGCAGCTCGCCTTCACCAGCCCGGAGGGCAAGGAGTACCGGCTGCGCGAGGACGGCGACCTGCCCACGATCGTGCCGCGCCCGCGCGGCTGGCATCTGCCCGAGCGGCACCTGCTGGTCGACGGGCAGCCCGCCGTCGGCGCGCTGGTCGACGCCGGCCTGTACCTGTTCCACAACGCCGCCGAGCAGCTGTCCCGCGGCAGCGGCCCGTACTTCTACCTCCCGAAGATGGAGGGCCACCTCGAGGCGGGGCTCTGGAAGGTCGTCTTCGACCACGCCGAGCAGGTGCTGGGCCTCCCCGAGGGGTCGATCCGCGCCACGATGCTCGTCGAGACCATCCCGGCTGCGTTCGAGATGGAGGAGATGCTGCACGCGCTGGGCAGCCACGCCACCGGCCTCAACGCCGGCCGCTGGGACTACCTGTTCAGCGTCATCAAGGTCTTCCGCGAGGCCGGCCCGGACTTCGTGCTGCCCGACCGGGCCGCCGTCACCATGACCGCGCCGATGATGCGGGCCTACACGGACCAGCTCGTCGCCGTCTGCCACCGCCGCGGCGCCATGGCCATCGGCGGCATGGCCGCGGCCATCCCCAGCCGCAAGGACCCCGAGGCCAACGAGCGGGCGCTGGCCAAGGTCCGCGAGGACAAGACCCGGGAGGCCGGCGACGGATTCGACGGCTCCTGGGTGGCCCACCCCGACCTGGTGCCGGTCTGCCGGGAGGCCTTCGACGCCGTCCTCGGCGAGCGCCCCAACCAGCTCGACCGGCAGCGCCCCGAGGTGTCGGTGACCGCGGCGCAGCTGCTCGACGTCGCCGGCGTCCCCGGTGCCCGCACGATCGCGGGCCTGCGGGCCAACGTCGAGATCGCGCTCCGCTACCTGGCCGCGTGGCTCGGCGGCAACGGCGCGGTCGGCATCCACGGCCTCATGGAGGACGCCGCCACGGCCGAGATCAGCCGCTCCCAGGTGTGGCAGTGGGTGCACGCCGGGGTGGAGCTCGACACCGGCGAGACGGTGACGGAGGAGCTGGTGCGCCGCGTCGTCGCCGAGGAGGTCGCGGGGATCGGCGAGTTGCCCCGCCTCGACGACGCCCGCCGCCTGTTCGAGCAGGTCGCGCTGGCCGACGAGTTCCCCGACTTCCTCACCCTGCCCGCGTACGAGCTCATCGACTGAGGAAGGACCCCCGTGCCCCCCGAGAAGGACCCCCTCGCCCCCCGCCGCTCGCAGGCTCGCGCCGGGACCCTGCGAAGGGGCCGATGGGCGCTCGCGGCGGGCTCCTGCACGAGGGCCGAGCTCATCCGAGCTACGCGGTGACCCTGGACGAGGGGATCTACGCCGAGCTCGACCGCCGCCTCGCCCCCGTCGACGCCGCCCGCGCCGCCGCGTACCCGGGGGAGCGGCCGGGCCGGCAGCCGGTGCACACCTGCTACGTGCCCGCCGACGCCGTAGTCCCCGGCCTGGCCGCCGCCTGGGGCGCCGCGGCGCTGGCCACCCTCGACGAGCACGGCCTGCCCGACCTCGGGTACGACGCCGCGCTGCTGGACGAGGTGCTGCCGCGGGTGCGCGCGAAGCTCGCCGCCGAGCCGGTCGAGGACCTGCGGGTCGACGCCGAGGACGGCTACCGCGGGCACCCCGACGCCGAGGACGGCGACGTCCTGCGCGCCGCTGAGGCGGTGGCCGGCGACCTCGCCGCCGGGACCGCGCCGCCGTCGGTGGGCATCCGGGCCAAGTCGCTGGAGGGGGCCACCCGCCGCCGCGGCGTCCGCTCGCTCGACCTGTTCCTCTCCGCCGTCCGCGCGCGGAGGGCGACCGTCACCCTCCCGAAGGTGACCGACGTCGAGCAGGTGCGGGCCTTCCTGCCCGTCCTCGACGCGCTGGAGGCCGCGCACGGCCTCGCCCTCGACCTCGAGCTGCAGGTGGAGACCCCGCAGGCGGTGCTCGGCGCCGACGGCGCGGTGACGCTGGCCCGCATGGTGCACGCGGCCGGCCCGCGGCTGACCGGCCTGCACCACGGCACCTACGACTACAGCGCGGCGCTGGGCATCGCGGCGGCGCACCAGTCCTCCGACCACCCGGCGCTCGACCTCGCCAAGCAGCTCATGCAGGTCGCCGTGGCCGGCACCGGGGCGCGCGCGGTCGACGGCTCGACCAACGTCCTGCCGGTCGGCCCGCGGGAGCGGGTGCACGCCGGCTGGCGGGTGCACGCCGGGCTGGTCAGCCGCGCCCTGGAGCGCGGCCTCTACCAGGGCTGGGACCTGCACCCCGCGCAGCTGGTCACCCGCTACGCGGCCACCTACGCCTTCTTCCGCGGCGCGCTGCCGGCCGCGGCCGCGCGGCTGGCCGCCTACGTGGAGCGGGTCGACGGCGGGGTGCTCGACGAGCCGGCCACGGCCCGCGCGCTGGCCGGCGTGGTGACCCGCGGGCTGGACTGCGGCGCGGTCGACGACGCCGAGGTGACCGGCGCCACCGGCCTGGACCGCGCCGCCCTGGACGCCCTGGCCGGGCGGGACGCGGCGGGTCCCGGGAGCAACGCCTAGGCTGCCCTGCGTGGTGGCGCGGTGACCGAGGACGCGCGCACCTCGCTCTTCTCCGGCGGTGGCGAGGTGGGCCGGGAGATGGCCGCCCGCGACTGGTCCGGCACCCCCTTCGGGCCGCCCGAGCGGTGGCCGTCGGCGCTGCGCAACCTCGTCCGGATCGTCCTCACGTCCCGGTTCTCCATGTGGGCCGCCTACGGCCCCGAGCTGACCGCCTTCTACAACGACGCCTACCAGCGCGACACCCTGCAGGGGAAGCACCCGTGGGCGCTGGGCCGGCCGGCCCGCGAGATGTGGGCGGAGATCTGGGACGACATCGGCCCGCGGATCGAGTCGGTCCTCGAGACCGGCATCGCCACCTGGGACGAGGACCTGCTGCTGTTCCTCGAGCGCAGCGGCTACCCGGAGGAGACCTACCACACCTTCTCCTACAGCCCGGTCGCCGACGACGACGGCCGCACGGCCGGGATGCTCTGCGTCGTCACCGAGAACACCGACCGGGTGCTGGCCGAGCGGCGGATGGCCAGCCTGCGCGACCTCGCGACGGCGGTGGCCGCGACGCGCACCGAGGCCGACGTGCTGGCCGCCGTCGGCGCGCAGCTCGCCCGCAACGACGCCGACCTGCCCTTCTCCGCCACCTACCTGGTCGACGAGGACGGCACCGCCCGGCTGGGCACCGCCACCGGGCTGACACCGGGCTCGGCCGCGGCGCCGGGGACCCTCACCGACGACGCGGTGTGGCCGCTGTCCCGGCTGCGCGCGGGCGAGCAGGTCGTCGTCGACGGCCTCGACCGCCTCCCCGGCCTGCCGACCGGCGCCTGGGCCCGCCCGCCGGAGCGGGCGCTGGCCGTGCCGATCTCCTCCCCGCTGCCCGACGCCGCCGGCATCGCCGGCTTCCTGGTCGTCGGCCTCAACCCGCACCGCGCCCTCGACGAGGCGTACACCGGCTTCCTCGAGCTGGTCGCCGGCCAGATCGCCTCGGGCCTGGCCAACGCGGGCAGCCACGCCGCCGAGCGGCGCCGCGCGGAGGCCCTCGCCGAGCTGGACCGCGCCAAGACCGACTTCTTCAGCAACGTCAGCCACGAGTTCCGCACGCCGCTGACGCTGATCATGGGGCCGGTCGCCGAGCTGCGGTCCTCCCCGGTGGCCACGGCCGACGCGCGGGTCGCCGAGGAGCTCGAGGTCGTCGAGCGCAACGCGCTGCGGCTGCAGAAGCTGGTCAACACCCTGCTCGACTTCTCCCGCATCCAGGCCGGCCGCATCGACGCCCGGTTCGAGCCGGTCGACCTCGCCGCGACCACCGCGGAGCTGGCCAGCGTCTTCCGCTCCGCCGTCGACCGGGCCGGCCTGCGGCTGACCGTCGACACCCCGCCGCTGTCGCAGCCGGTGCACGTCGACCGGGACATGTGGGAGAAGGTCGTCCTCAACCTGCTCTCCAACGCCCTGAAGTTCACCTTCGCGGGCGGCATCACCGTGCGGCTGCGCGAGGTGGACGGCGTCGCCGTGCTCACCGTCGCCGACACCGGCACCGGCATCCCCGCCGCGGAGCTGCCGCGGCTGTTCGAGCGGTTCTCCCGCGTCTCCGGCGCCCGCAGCCGGTCGGGGGAGGGCAGCGGCATCGGGCTGGCGATGGTCCGCGAGCTGGTCGGCCTGCACGGCGGCTCGATCGAGGTGGACAGCGCCCCCGACGTCGGCACCGCCTTCACCGTCCGCGTGCCGCTGGGCACCGCGCACCTGCCCGCCGACCGGCTCGCGCCCGCGGCGGCCGAGCCACCGGCGATCTCGCCCGGCGCCACCCCGTTCGTCGCCGAGGCGCTGCGCTGGCTGCCGGGGGAGTCCGACGACGCGCCCGCCGCGGCACCCGGCGCGCAGGGCGGCCGCGCCGGCCGGGTCCTGGTCGCCGACGACAACGCCGACATGCGCGACTACGTCGTGCGGCTGCTCGCGCCGCTGCACGAGGTCCGCGCGGTCGGCGACGGGCAGGCGGCCCTGGAGACGGCCCTGGCCGACCCGCCGGACCTCGTCGTCAGCGACGTGATGATGCCGCGGCTGGACGGCATGCAGCTGCTGGCCGCGCTGCGTGCCGACGCCCGCACCTCCCGCGTGCCGGTGGTCCTGCTCTCCGCCCGCGCCGGCCAGGAGGCCGCCGTCGAAGGCCTGGCCGCCGGCGCCGACGACTACCTGGTCAAGCCGTTCTCCGCGCAGGAGCTGCTCGCCCGCGTCGACGCCCACCTGCAGCTCGGCCGCGCCCGACGGGAGGCGGAGGAGCGGTTCACCACCATGGCCGACCTCGCGCCGGCGCTGATCTGGGTCGCCGGCGACGACGGCGGGCGGCAGTTCCTCAACGCCGGGTGGACCGCCTTCACCGGCCGCGCGGTCGAGGAGGAGCTCGGCGAGGGCTGGCGGTCGGGGCTGCACCCGCAGGACGCGCAGCGCTACGCCGGCACCGTGGCCGCCGCGGTCGCCGCCGGGCAGGGCTGGGAGGTCGAGTTCCGGCTCCGCCGCGCCGACGGCGCCTACCACTGGCTGCTCGAGCGCGCCGTGCCGATCGGCGGCACCGCCGGCGGCTGGGTGGGCAGCTGCACCGACATCAACGCCCGGTACCGCGAGACCGAGCGGCAGACCCTGCTCGCCGAGGTCGGCACGGCGCTGGACCGCGAGACCGAGGCCGAGCGGCAGCTCGCGGGCCTCGCGCGGCTGCTGGTCGACCGGCGGCTGGCCGACGTCTGCACCGTCCGCGTGGTCGGCGACGACGGGCGGCTGCGCTACGCCGGGCGCGCCGGCGTCGACGGCGACGTCCGTGCGGCGCTCGCCGGGCTGGAGCCGCACGGCGGGCTGGGCCGCGAGGTGCTCGACACCGGGCGACCGGTGCTGCGGCCGCTCCTGTCCGGCGCGGGGGACGGGGGCGTCCGGCTGGACCTCCGCTCGGCGCTGGTCGTGCCGCTCACCGTCCGCGGCCGGGTGCGCGCGGTGCTGGCGATGGGCCGCCGCGACGACGCCCCGCCGTTCCACGACGACGACCGCGCGCTGGCCGAGGAGATCGCCACCCGGTCCGCGCTGGCCCTCGACAACGCGCTGCTGCTGGCCGACGAGCGGGCCACCGCCCGTCGGCTGGGGCTGCTGCAGCGCGTCACCGCCGAGCTGTCGGCCGCCACCACGCCGGTGGAGGTCGCCGAGGCGGCGGCCCGCCACGTCGAGGCCCTGACCGGCCGGGGCAGCTCCGTGGGCGTCTACGAGATCGACGACGCCCGGCGGGCGCTGCACCTGCTGTGGAGCAACGCCGGCGCCCGGGACGCGCAGCAGTGGTCGGAGATCCCGCTCGGCGCGTCGCTGGCGGTCACCCGGGCGGCTGCGGAGCGGCGGGCGGTCTGGATCGAGGACACCGCCGCCTCGCCGGACACCGCACCCGTGCCCGGCGGTCCGGGCGCGGTGGTCGCGCTGCCGCTGCTGGTCGCCGGCCGCGTCGTCGGCGTCGTCGGCGTGGGCGCGCCGGCGGCCCAGCGGTTCCGGGCCGTGGAGCGCGGCATGCTGCTGGCCGTCGCCGAGCAGTGCGCCTCGGCGCTGGAGCGGGCCCGGCTCTACCGCGCCCAGCAGGACATCTCCTCCACGATCCAGCTCAGCCTGCTGCCCGCTGCGGTGCCCCGGCTGGAGCGGCTGGCGCTGGCCGCGGAGTACCTCCCCGGCGCCGCGGGCACCTCGGCCGGCGGCGACTGGTACGACGTCGTCGAGCTGGGCCCGGGCCGGGTGGCCATCGCCGTCGGCGACGTCGTCGGGCAGGGCCCGGCCGCCGCCGCCGTCATGGGGCAGCTGCGCAGCGCGCTGTCCACGGCGCTGCTGCAGGGCAGTTCCCCGGCCGAGGCGCTGGAGCTGCTGGACCGGTTCGCCGCGCGGCTGCCCGGCGCCCTGGCCTCGACGGCGGCCTGCGTGGTGCTCGACTGGGCCGCCGGCACCGTGCGGTGGGCCCGCGCCGGCCACCCGCCGCCGCTGCTGGTGACCGACGGCGCGGCGACCTTCCTCGAGGAGGGCGCGGGCGCGGTCCTCGGCGCGCCGGGCCGGCGGCCCTACGCCGAGGGCAGCACCGCGATCACCCCGGGGACGACGCTGCTGCTCTACACCGACGGCCTGGTCGAGCGCCGCCGGGAGCCGCTGGACACCGGCCTGCGCCGGGTCGCCGATGCCGCGGCCCGGCTCTCCGACGTCGAGCCGTACCGGCTGACCCGCGCGCTGCTGGCCGAGGTGCTCGACGACGACGCCCTCCCCGACGACGTCGCGGTCATCGCCGCGCGGCTGGTCCCGCCGCCGCTGCACGAGGTGCTGGAGGCCGACCCGGCCCGGCTGCGCGGGGTGCGGCGTAGCGTGACCGCCTGGGCGCGGGCGGCCGGGCTGGGCGGGGACTCCCTCGACGACCTGCAGCTGGCCCTCGGCGAGGCGCTGGCCAACGCCGTCGAGCACGCCTACGCCACCGCCGCCGGCGAGGGCCGCTGCGAGTACCGGCTCGAGCGGACCGCCGACGGGAGCGTCGACGTCTGCGTGCGGGATGAGGGCGTGTGGCGCCCGGCGCCGGCCGACCGGGGGTACCGCGGCCGGGGGCTGGAGCTCATCTCGGCGCTGGCCGACGACGTCGAGGTGGGCCGCTCGGTCGACGCGAACGGCGCCGAGGGCGCGGGCACCACGGTGCGCTTCCGCTTCGTCCCGGCCGGCCCGGGGCGGGGGGAGCCGGTGACCCGGCGCGCCGTCGCCCGCACCGACGCCGGGCCGGCCCGTCTGGCCGTGGACCGGGTCCCCGGCGGCGTGCGGCTGGACTTCGCCGGCGACGTCGACCTGGCCGCCACCCCGGTCCTGCGCGAGGAGGCGCTGCGGGCGCTCGACGGCGTCGCGGACGGGGCGCGGGTGGTGCTGGACCTGCGGCAGGTGCCCTACCTGGCCAGCGCCGGCGTCGGGCTGGTCCTCGAGCTGCTCCGGCTGGTCGAGGAGCGCCGTGCGGTGCCCGAGGTGCGCGCCGCGGAGGGCTCCGCGCCGGCCCGCGTGCTCGTCCTCGCCGGGGTGCCGGCCGTCCCGGTGCCCGCGGCGTAGTGGCGCCGGCGCACCCGTACGGGGGCGTACCGGGCCCCCCGCGAGCGGGCTCCCCGCACCGTGCCCCACAATCGGGAGCGGTGGGCCGGAGCAGTTCCGGACCGGAGACGGTCGAGGGGCCAGTGGAACCTGGGACGGGAGCGGCCGTCACGCGGTCGGAACCGACGAGCGGCGCGGCGGCGCAGGGCTCGTCCACCATCGCGTCCCGGTCTGCCTTCGCCCACACCGCCGCGCTGGTCCGCGGGCCCGACGAGGCGGTGGCCGTGGCCGCCGCCTACCTGGACGAGGGCCTGGCGGCCGGGGACCTGTCGGTCCTCGCCTGCCCGCCGGAGACCGTCGCGGCGGTCCGCCGGGCGCTCGGCATGCGGTCCACCGAGCTCGAGGACGACCCGCGGATCTTCCTCGTCGGCGCCCGCGTGCCCGACGCCTTCGCCGTCATCCGGCAGCGCGTGGAGCACGCCGCCACCCGCGGGTCGGGCCGGCTGCGCATCCTCGCCGAGCCGCTGTACGGGTCGGTCCGGCGGCGCTGGCGGGAGATCCTCCGGTACGAGGCGGCGTCGAACGCGCTCGTGCAGGGGACGCCGCTGTCCTGCATGTGCGTCTACGACCGGGACCGGGCTCCGGCCGAGGTCCTCCGGAACGCGCGGCACACCCACCCGGAGCTGTGGATGGGCGGCATGCGGGTGAGCAACTCCGAGTACCGCGACCCGGTCGCCTGCCTGCAGGACCTCGCCGCCGTCCGGGAGCCGGTCGAGGCCGGGGAACCCGTGTACGCCGTCGACGGCGCGCCGGCGCTGGCCGGCCTGCGCGGGGAACTGCGGCGGGTGTTCGCCGAGGTCGTCCCCGACGAGGACCAGCGCGCCGACCTCCACCTCGGCGTGAGCGAGGTGGCGGCCAACGCCTTCCGGCACGGCCGGCGGCCGATCTCCGCCCGCGTGTGGGCCGACCGCGACACGCTGGTGGTCACCATCACCGACTCCGGCACCGGCTTCGCCGACCCGCTCGCGGGTTTCGTGCCGGCCCACGGCGACGACCTGGCGGCCGGCGGCATGGGCCTGTGGCTGGCCCGCAAGCTGTGGGACGCGGTCGACCTGGTGGCCGGCCCGGCGGGGCTCACCGTCCGGCTGGCCTCCGGCCTGGTGGAGCCCTCGGCGCGGCGCGGCGCGGCTTGACGCTGCCGTTCTCTCACTGCTGAAGTACCGGAGTGGAGGACGCGGTCGACCTCATCCTCGAGCAGTGGGCCCGCGAGCGTCCCGACCTCGACTGCTCGCCGATGGGGGTCATCGGCCGGATCACCCAGCTGCAGCGGGAGGTCCACCTCGCCCAGCGCGCCACCTTCGCCCGGCACGGCCTCGACGCGCCGTCCTTCGACGTGCTCGCCGCGCTGCGGCGCGCCGGTGAGCCCTACCAGCTCACGCCGACGGCGCTGATGCGCACCGCGCTGGTCACCTCCGGGGCGATCACCCAGCGGCTGGACCGGCTGGAGGAGAGGGGACTGATCACCCGCACCCGCAGCGAGGCCGACGGGCGGGCCGTCGTCGTCACGCTCACCGACGCGGGGCGGGCGGCGCTGGACGCGGCCCTGCCCGACCACCTGGAGACGGAGCGCGGCCTGCTGGCGGGGCTGTCCGAGGACGAGCTCGCTCAGCTGGCCTGCCTGCTGCGCCGGTTCCTCGTCACGCTGGGCCGGGTGCCGCAGCGTCCCTAGTCCGCGGGCGGCACGTCGGCGGGACGCAGGTCGGCGCGGACCCGGACGAAGCGCAGCGGGTGCCGGAACACCCCGGCGGTGAGCGCGGCATCCGCGCTGACCTCGACGACGGCCGTGGGCCGCACACGGGTGAGCGCCACCGACAGCCGCCCGCCGCCGAAGCGGCCGGTGCCGATCCGCTCGGGCCAGGGGTGGTCCTCGCCGGCGGGGGTGAGGACGGCGGCGAGCTCCGCCGACTGGGCGGGGGAGAGGGGCCCGGTGCGGCCGACGACGACCAGCTCGCCGTCCCGGTAGCGGCCGGCGACCAGCTGGCCCGGCCGGTCCACCGGCCCGATGACGCCGCCGGCGAGCACCTCCGTCGTCTCCCAGGACTTGACCTTCAGCCACTCGCGGCGCCCACCCGCGTACCGGGTGGCCGCGCCCTTGGCGACCAGGCCCTCGACGCCGAGCGGGCGCAGGTCCGCGGCCCAGCCACGGGCCTCCTCCGGGTCGGCGGTGACCGGCGAGAGCTGCATCGGCGGCGCCCACCGCCGCGCGAGCTCCTCAAGGGCGGCGCGCCGGCTGCGGAACGGCCGGCGGCGCTGGTCGGCGCCGCCCGCGGCGAGCAGGTCGAAGGCGACGTAGGAGGCGGGGTGCGCGGCGGCCAGCGCGGCCATCCGGGAGGGGACGGTCACCATGCGGCGCTGCAGCAGCCCGAAGTCCAGCCGCTCGCCGTTCCAGACGACGACCTCGCCGTCGAGGACCGTCCCGGCCGGCACCTGGGCGAGCGCGGCCGCGGCGAGGTCGGGGAAGCGGTCGGTGAGGTCGCGGCCCTGCTTGGACCACAGCCGGGTGCCGGCGCGGCCGCGGACCACCACCAGCCGGTAGCCGTCCCACTTGGGCTCGTAGCGGCAGCCACCGGGCAGCGCGGACGCGACCGGCAGGTCCCGCACCGGCCGGGCCAGCTCCACGGCGACCGGCCCGGCGAGGTCCGGCGGCAGGTCCGGCAGGCCGGGAGCGGTGAGCGGCACCGGGACAGCGTCGGGGCTGCGCGCCCCCGGCGCAGGCTCCTGAGCTGGGGGATCACCCCATCAGGGTGGGTCGCCACCCTCCGCGACGGCTCCGGCCGCAGGCACGGCCGGGGACCCGCCGTCCAGCCACGATCGGGTCACGACGGTGCGGCGGGGGTCACGCGCCGTGGGGGAAGCGGTCGACCACCGCAACGGTTGAGTCCTCAACGAGTCGGTCCCGTCGTCGTCCCGGAGGTCCCGGTGTCCCGTCCCGTCCTGCAGGTCATCGTCGCCAGCACCCGCCCCGGCCGCCGGGGCATCGCCGTCGCCCGCTGGGTCCAGCGCCTGGCACAGGAGCACGGCGGCTTCGACGTGGAGCTGGTCGACCTCGCCGAGGTGGGCCTGCCGGTGTTCGACGAGCCGAACCACCCGCGGCTGCAGCAGTACACCCACCAGCACACGAAGGACTGGAGCGCGACGGTCGCCCGCGCCGACGCGTTCGTCTTCGTGACCCCGGAGTACAACCACTCCTTCCCGGCGTCGCTCAAGAACGCGCTGGACTACCTCTCGGTCGAGTGGGCCGACAAGGCGGCCGGGCTGGTCACCTACGGCGGCGTCTCGGCGGGCCTGCGGGCGTCGTCGGCGGTCAAGCCGGTGCTCGGCGCGCTGCGGCTGCACACCGTCCCCGAGGCGATCTCGGTGCCGTTCTTCGCGCAGTTCCTCGACGACGAGGACCAGTTCACGCCCAACGCCGAGCTCGAGGCCGGCGGTAAGGCGATGCTCGACGAGCTCGCCCGCGTCACCCCCGCCCTGCGCTCCCTCCGCGCCGCCTGACCTGGGCGGCGGAGATGGCCATCTCTGCCGCCTACGTGCGGGACAGCAGGAGCAGGGCCCAGGCGGCGAGCGAGGGGCCGTCGGTGAACCTGCCGTCGCGGACCATCGCCCGCAGCTCGGCCTCGGGCACGAACGCCGCCACCATGTCCGCCTCGGTCACCTCGCGGGCGGTCGGGCCGGGCGTGAGGTCGGTGGCCAGCCAGACGTCGAACTCCTGGGTGGAGAGCCCCGGCGCGAGGTCCGCGTGGCCGAGGTGCTCGAGCCGGCCGGCCCGCAGCCCGGTCTCCTCGGCGAGCTCGGCGCGGGCCAGCTCCTCCGCCGTCCCGCTCGTGCCCGCTGCCAGTGCCTCGGAGGACCAGGTGCCCTGCGGGAACTCCCAGACCCGGCGGCCCAGCGGGTGGCGGAACTGCTCGACCAGCCAGAACCCGTCCCGCTCCGCCGCGATGACGGTGGCGAAGTCCGGCTTCTCGACGACGGAGTAGACGCCGGTGGAGCCGTCCACCCGCTCGACGGTGTCCTCGCGCACCCGGATCCACGGGTTGCGGTAGACCTCCCGGCTGCCCGTCGTCCGCATGCACGGCAGCCTGGCAGAGGCGGAGCATGGAGGCCGGAGGTGGGAGGGTGACCCAGCGGAAGCCGCCCGGGGTGTCGTTCGAGACCTGGGTCGAGCGGCAGATCGGCCAGGCCCAGGACCGCGGCGACTTCACCGGGCTGCGCGGCGCCGGCAGGCCGCTGCCGGCGTTCGACCCCAACGAGACCGCCTACGACTGGGCGGTGGCCAAGGCCCGGCGCGAGGGCGTGGCGCCCGCGGACATGCTGCCGCCAGGCCTGGCGCTCCGCCGGGAGCGGGACGAGCTGCCCGCGCGGGTGGCTGCGCTGCCGTCGGAGGACGCCGTGCGCGCCGTCGCCGAGGACTACAACGCCCGGGTCGAGGCCTTCTGGCGGCGGCCGGCGGAGAGCCGCTGGTCGCCGGTGCCGGGCCTGGCCGACGTCGACGCGCTGGTCGAGGGCTGGCGCCGCGACCGCCCACCGCCCGCTCCGGAGCCGCCGGCCGCGGCGTCGCCGGGCACGCCGCAGCGCCGCCGCTGGTGGCAGCGGCGGCGCTGAGCCCTCCCGCGATCATGGCGCGGTGACCGTCGTCCGGGGGTACCCGGTGGTCACGGCGCCATGATCGCGGAGGTCCGTTCAGGCGGGCACGCGGTCGAGGAAGCCGAGCACAGTGCGGATGCGGCCGTCCCCGTCGGTGACAGCGACGTCGAACCCGGTGACCGGCGGCTCGGCGCCGTCCGGGCCGAGGTGCCACGTGAAACGCACCTGGCCGTGGTGCGCGTCGGCCGGGCCGGCGAGCCGGAAGACGAACCCCGGGAACTGCGCGTGGACGGCGGCGATGGTCGCGTCCAGCCCGTCGCGGCCGGCGACGTCGGCCATCGGGTCGGTGTAGGTGACGTCCTCGGTGAACAGCGCCTCGACCAGCGCCCGCCGCGCGGCGGGGTCGGTCTCGTTCCAGGCGGCGAGGTAGCGGTCGGCGAGGTCGGGGGTGGCGGTCATGGCGGTCTCCTCAGGGGGATCAGTGGGCGCGGAGGGCGGTGAGCTGGAGGGCGGCGAACCCGGCGACGACGGCGGCCTGGAGCAGCACCCAGACCGTCCCGGCGGCGGTGAGGTCGAAGCGGCCGGCGACGACGGCGGCGACGCTGCCGGCGGCCCACAGCGCGTTGGCGCCGACGACGACCTCCGTGGCGCCCCGCGAGACGCGCGGGCGGGCGGCGACGAGCGCGACCCCGGCGGCGAAGACGGCGAGGAAGGCGCCCAGCCCGCGCAGCGTCCCGGTGGGGACACCCAGCAGGTCGGACAGCAGCGGCGCAGCGGCCAGGTAGGCCAGGCCGTTGGCGCCGGTGACGACGGCGTCCAGGCGCAAAGCGACGCGGAGCAGGTCGAGGGGGCGGCGGGCGGTGGTGGTCGTTGTCATGGCGGTGACCGTGGTGCTGCCGGGGAAGGGCGTCGATTACCTCCCGGGTAGGCGACGCGGGGCGCCGTCGTCGCTAGCGTCCGCGCCGTGACCACCGTGGTGCGCCCGGACGTCGGGGAGCTGCTGCGCGGCTGGCGGCAGCGCCGCCGGCTGTCCCAGCTGGACCTGGCCAACGACGCCGGGGTCTCCGCCCGGCACCTGAGCTTCCTGGAGACCGGCCGGTCGCGGCCGAGCCGGGACATGGTGCTGCGGCTGGCCGAGCGGCTGGAGGTGCCGCTGCGCGAGCGCAACGACCTGCTGCTGGCCGCCGGCTTCGCCCCCGCCTACGGCCGCCGGGGCCTGGACTCCCCGGACATGGCCGCCGTCACCCGGGCGCTGGACCTGGTGCTCGCCGCCTACGAGCCCTTCCCGGCGCTGGTGGTCGACCGGTCGTGGGAGCTGGTGACGGCGAACGCGAGCGTGGCGCCGCTGCTCGACGGCGCCGCCGCGCACCTGCTCGAGCCGCCGGTCAACGTGCTGCGGCTGAGCCTGCACCCCGAGGGGCTGGCGCCGCGGATCGCCAACCTGCCGCAGTGGCGGGCGCACGTCCTGCACCGGCTGGGCCGCGAGGCGCACCTGACCGCGGATCCCCAGCTCGCCGCGCTGCACCGCGAGCTGGCCGCGCTCCCCGGCGGCACCGACCGCTCGACGCCGGACGGCATCGCCGTGCCGCTGCGGATCCGCGCCGGCGACACGGTGCTGTCCTTCCTCAGCACGGTGACCACCTTCGGCACCGCCGTCGACCTCACCGCCGCCGAGCTGTCGGTCGAGGCGTTCCTGCCCGCCGACGAGGCCACCGCCGCGGCCCTGCGCGCCCCGTTCACCGGCGGCGAACCCGCGCCTGCCCGGGCGGCGGCGGGGTAGGGGACCGGCACCCGACGACGAGGGAGGACACGATGACCGAGGTGCCGGGCACCGACCGCGAGCAGGCCGAGGAGCACGTGCTGGAGGAGACGCCGATCCGGCCGGAGGGCGTCGAGGAGGACACCTCCACGCAGGGAGACGAGGGCCAGACCGGGGACAGCGCCAAGCCGGGCGCCGGCAGCACCGACCCCGTCACCTGAGCCAATCCGCTGCGGCGACCCACCGTTCGCGTGCCCGCGGCGGGTCGCCGCAGCGGGCCGGCCGGATGTGCCGAGGACTGCGGACGGTGGTCGCGCGCGGGCAGTAAGTCCCTTGACCGGGCACAGCGGGGACGGCAACCGTGGTCACCGTCCGTCTCGGCTTCGGCCGCAGGAGGTCACCGTGACCTGCGCCGCTCGAATCCGCGTCCTCCTCGGCGTCCTCCTGGCGGTCCTGCTCGTCGCCTGCGGCGGCGGGTCGACGACCGCGTCCGAGGCCGGGTCCCAGGACCAGCCGTCGCCCACCCGGGGGAGCGACCAGACGGGGCCGTCGACCCCGGGCACCGCTGCCCCCGTCCCCGCACCCGGCAGCGGACCGGACACGTATCCGGGATCCCCGTCCGGTCCGGGCACCGATCCCGATCCGAGCCCACACACCGAGACGGCACCCGCTCCGGCACCTGCTCCGGCTCCTGCGCCTGCTCCGGCTCCTGCGCCTGCTCCGGCTCCTGCGCCTGCTCCGGCTCCTGCGCCTGCTCCGGCTCCGGCTCCTGCGCCTGCTCCGGCTCCTGCGCCTGCTCCGGCTCCGGCTCCTGCGCCTGCTCCGGCTCCTGCGCCTGCTCCGGCTCCTGCGCCTGCTCCGGCTCCTGCGCCTGCTCCGGCTCCTGCTCCACCGCCTGCTGGGGAGGACGAGGACGCCGGTACAGCCCTACCTCGTCCGGGCGCGCCGGACTCGGAGACGGACGAGCCTCAGAGCGAGGGCGGGGGTGGGAGACCGGGCATCCCTGCCGACGTGCCCGTCTTCGAGGACGTGAGCAGCCCGTACAGCGACGATCTGGTGAACGGCTACAGGACGCGGTGCGAAGGCATCTGCACGGTCACCCTCGACCCTGCCGATGTCGCCAGCCGGGTGCCTCCGCTGTGCATCCAGAGGTTCGATTACAACGCGCCATCGACGGAGACGGAACTCACGGAGATCGTCGTGGTGTTCTCCACATGCCCGCCGACGGAATAGCCCGGCCGGATGACGAGCACCCGAGCCCGGCGCCGTGACCCGGTCGGCCGCTCCTCGCGGCCGACCGGACAGGATCGGGCGGGGCGCCGACCGCCCGATGAACCGGGAGTCGCGGAGCCCTCGGACCTCGGTACGGGTGAGGCCCTCGGGCACGTGCTCAGGACCGCCGGTGCGGTGATCGCCCCGACCACGGCGGTCACGGCGCTGCTCCTCTACTTCGGCCGACAGCACGCCGCCGCCTTCTTCGGCTACTTCGGGGTGAACTTCACCGTCCTCGACCTGACCCCGACCGACTTCCTCGTGCGCAGCGCGGACGGGCTCTTCGTGCCGATCGCCATCGCCGCCCTCTGTGCTCTCGTCGGGGTGTGGGCTCACCGGGTGATGGTGAACCGACTGCCGGGCGGAACCCGGCGCAGCATCGTGCGGGCCACAGCCCTCATCGCGGCGGCGACGGGGACTGTGCTGATCGCCATCGCAGTAGGGATGGTCCTGACGGGGGCCCGGCCGGTGCGTCAGGTCCCGGAGGCCGGAGGACTGTCCCTGTCGATCGGCGTGTTACTGCTCGTCTATGGCGTCCACCTGGCTCGCTCGGTGTGGGCCCGGGACGAGGACGCGCGCACGTCAGGGGTGCGGGGAGCCGAAGTGGCCGAATGGGGAGCGGCGTTCGTCCTGGTCACCGTGGGGCTCTTCTGGGCGGTCACCAGCTACGCGGGTGGAGTGGGACGGGGACGTGCTGTGGATCTCATGGAGCGGATGGCCGGGTGGCCCGACGCGGTGTTGTTCAGCGAGCGGAGCCTCAGCCTGGACATCCCGGGTGTCGTCGAGGTGCCGTGCGCGGCCGCCGGGGAGTCCGAGGTGGCCTTTCGCTTTCGATACGACGGCCTGAAGCTGGTGCAACAGGCGGGTGACCACTATCTGTTGCTGCCGGCAGAGTGGACGCCGACGACCGGGGCCGCCGTTCTCCTTCCGCGTACCGACGACGTCCGCCTCGAGTTCGCCCTCGCCGGGACAGCACGGCAGCCGGTCTGTTGACCCGCCGCTCCCCTCACCGCACCGGTGAGCAGGTACGAGCGGGTGGAGTAGACCCTCACAGGACGTCGAACTCGTTGAACGCGGCGCCGCCGGAGAGCAGGGCGTAGCCGGGGCCGCGGTCGAAGAAGGGCTCGTCGCCGGTGCGGGCGGCGCGCATCCCGTCGCGCAGCGCGTTCGTCGCCTCGAGGTCGGCCGACCCGTCCTCGCGCACGACCACGCCGTAGTCCTCGCGGGCGCCGGCGACGCTCACCTTGCGCCAGGCGACGTCGCGGAGGACCTCCTCCACCGGCCGGTCCAGCGGGTCGCCCCACCCGCCGCCGCCGGTGGTGCGGATCCGCACCACCGTGCCGGCCGGCAGCGGCTCGGCGTCGGCCAGCGCGTCGACGTCGTGCTCGTCCGGGCCGCCGGGGTCGACGGTGACCTGGAACGGCCGCCCCGCCTTCCCGCCGTTGACGCCCCAGCAGGACAGGATCGAGCGGTCGGCGATCGACATGAAGTGCGCGTCGCGCAGCACCCGGATGTGCTTCTCGTAGCCGCAGCCGCCGCGGTACCGGCCCGGGCCGCCGGAGTCCAGCGCCAGGCCCAGCCGCTCGACGCGCAGCGGGAACCGGGACTCGGTGAACTCGGTGGGCAGGTTCCGCGAGTCGGGGACGACGTGGATGGTGTCCTCGCCGTCGGCGTAGTACCGACCGCCGGAGCCGCCGCCGAGCACCTCGCGCATCAGGTACGGCTGGCCGTCGAGGTCGGTGCCGTAGACGCCGGTGTAGCGGATCGTCTCCTGGTCGGCGGGCATCCGGCCGCCGGTCGCCTTCGCGAGCACGCCGGCGAGCACGCCGAGCAGCCGCAGGATCACGAACGTCCGGGCGTTGGTCGGCGCCGGGAAGACCGGCGTGAGCAGCGTGCCCTTCCCGGGGAAGCGCATCTCGATCAGCGGGACGACGCCCTCGTTGACGTCGAGCTCGGCCATCCGCTCGGGTGTCTCGGCGAGGTTGCGCAGGATCGGCGCCAGCCACTTCTTGAGGAAGTTGCCGTCGGCGTAGTCGCCGCAGTGGTTGATCGGGCCCTTGGCCTGCGGGCCGGTGCCGGTGAAGTCGATGACCAGCGGGGTCTCGCGGGTGGAGTCCATGGTCAGCGTGATCCGCTGGCGGTGGAGCTGGGGCTCCTCCACGCCGTCGTGCTCGGCGTAGTCCTCCCAGACGTAGGTGCCGTCGGGGATCTGCGACAGGATCTCCCGCCGGTAGACCTCGGTGGAGTTGGCCAGGATCGCGTCGAAGCAGGCCTCGACGGCGGCCACGCCGTAGCGGTCGAACAGCTCGCCCAGGCGGCGGGCGCCGGCGAGGCACGCGGAGCACTCGGCGTCGAGGTCGGCGGCCAGCGAGTCGGGCATCCGCGAGTTGCGGGTCATGATCTTCAGCGCGCTCTCGTTGGGCACGCCGCGGTCCCACAGCTTGATCGGGGGGACCATCAGGCCCTCCTCGTAGACGCTCGTGGCGGCGCTCGGCATGGAACCCGGCACCGCCCCGCCGATGTCGTCGTGGTGGCCGAACGCCTGGATGAACGCCACCACCGTCGGGGCGCCGTCGACGTCGGCGAACACCGGCACCGTCACGCACAGGTCGGGCAGGTGGCCGATCCCGCCCTCGGACAGGTAGACGTCGTTGTGGAAGAAGACGTCGCCGACGTTCATCGTCTCGATCGGGTAGTCGCGCACCACCGGGTGCACGAGCGCCGAGTACGAGCGGCCGGTGAGCTTGCGCAGCTGCCGGTCGTGGATGCCGGCGCGGAAGTCGTGGGCGTCGCGGATCATCGGCGACCGCGAGGTGCGCCCGATGGAGGTCTCGACCTCCTTCTCGATCGCGGCCAGCGTGCCGGCGACGATCTCGACGAGCACCGGGTCGGCGTCCACCTGGCCGTTCGTCAGGGTCATCAGGACTCCTTCGTGAGCAGCAGGTTGCCGTGGGCGTCGACGGTGGCGGCGAAGCCGGGGTGGACCGGGACGGTGGAGCCGAACTCCTCGATGACCGCCGGGCCGCGGACCACGTCGCCGGGCGCGAGGCGGGGCCGGTCGTAGGTCGGGGTGTCCACCCAGTCGTCGAAGAAGACGCGGCGGGTGCCCGTGACGGCCCGGTCCGTCCCGCCCTCCCGGGCGGGCAGCTCCACCACGTCCGGACGGCGGATCGGCCCGATGCCGCTGACGCGCAGGTTCACCCATTCGACGGCCTGGCGGGGGTCGTCGGCGAAGTCGTAGCCGTACAGCCGGCGGTGCGCGGCGTGGAAGGCCTGCGCGACGTCCTCGGCCGCGGCCCGGTCGAGCTCGCCGTCGGCCACCGGCACCCGCACCTCGAACGCCTGGCCCACGTAGCGCAGGTCCGCCGTCCGCTGCATGCGCTGCTGGTCGCGGGCGAAGCCCTCGCCGTCCAGGGCGGTCCGCGCCTGCGCCTCGAGGTCGGCGAAGACCGACTGCACGCGCGCGAGGTCGAGGTCGAGGTGCTTGGAGACGACGGTCTGCACGTAGTCGTTGCGGACGTCGACGGTGAGCAGGCCGAACGCGCTGACGTTGCCCGGGTTCGGCGGCACCAGCGTGCGCGGCAGGTCGAGGATGTCCATCAGCCGGCAGGCCAGCAGCGAGCCCGAGCCGCCGAAGGTGGTGAGGGTGAAGTCGCGGACGTCGAGGCCCCGAGCGACCGTCACCTGGCGCAGCGCGTTGGCCTGGTTCCAGGCGGAGATCTCGAGGATGCCGGTGGCGGTGCGCTCGAGGTCCATGTCGAGCTTCGCCCCGAGCTGCTGCAGGCCGTCCCGGGCGGCGTCGACCGACAGCGGGATCTCGCCGCCCAGCAGGTGCGGGGGGATCCGGCCGAGGACGACGTGCGCGTCGGTGACCGTGGGCTGGTCGCCGCCGTCGGGGTAGCAGATCGGGCCCGGGTCGGCGCCGGCCGACTTCGGGCCGACCTTGAGCGTGCCCTCGGGGGAGAGCCAGGCGATCGAGCCGCCGCCCGCGCCGACGGTGACGACGTCGATCATCGGGATCTTGGACGGGTAGTCACCGACCGAGCCCTCGGTGGTCAGCGCCGGCTCGCCGTCGATGACCACAGTGACGTCGGTGGAGGTGCCGCCGCCGTCGCAGGTCAGGACGCGGTCGAAGCCCGCGGCCCCGGCGATCAGCGCCGCGCCCAGCGCCCCGGCCGCGGGCCCGGACAGCATCGTGGTGATCGGCTGGTGCACCACCTCGCCGGCCGACAGCACGCCGCCGTTGCTCTTCATGACGTAGAAGGGCACGCCCGGCGCGAGCTCGTCGAGCCGGGTGCGGATGTTGGTGACGTAGGCGCCGACCTTCGGCTTCACGGCGGCGTCGACCAGCGTGGTCACCGACCGCTCGTACTCGCGGTACTCGCGCAGCACCTGCGAGCTGATGCTGACGACGGCGTCCGGGTGCTCCTCGCGCAGCACCTCGAGCATGGCGCGCTCGTGCGCGTCGTCGGCGTAGGCGTGCAGGAAGCAGACGCCGATCGTGGTGATGCCGGCGTCGCGGAAGAAGCGGGCCGCGGCGACGGCGTCGTCGCGGTCGAACGGGCGGACCTCGGCGCCGGTGTGGTCGAGCCGCCCGCGGACGGTGCGCACCAGGTCGGCCGGGACGATCCGCGGCGGCTTGACCCAGAAGTAGCTGTTGCCGTAGCCGTCGGGCACCGACTGGCGGGCGATCTCCAGCACCGACTCGTAGCCCTCGGTGGTGACGAACCCGATCCGGTCCAGCTTGCCCTCGAGCAGCTGGTTGGTGGCGACCGTCGTCCCGTGGCTGACCGCGGTGACCGCGGAGCCGTCCAGGTCCATGAGGCCGAGCACCTTGCGGACGCCGGCGAGGAAGCCCTCGGCGGGGTCGGCCGGGGTGGACGGCGTCTTGGTCGTCGTCGTCCGCCCGGTGTCCTCGTCGACGGCGACGACGTCGGTGAACGTGCCCCCGGTGTCGATGCCGATCCGGACCCGGCGCGCCGCTGCCATGGGCCGATACCTTAGCGCTGAGGGATCTCGGCGGGAAGGGACGGGCCCGAGTCGCGCCCAAGCCGCCCGCAAGCCGCTGTGGCGACGGTCGGGGCGTGACCCGACCCCTCCTGCGCGCCGCGACCCTGTCCGCCGGGCTCCTGCTGCTGTCCTCCTGCGGGACCGGCTGGCCCGACGACGCCGGGGGGCCGGTGCCGCCGGGGCCCTACACCGGCGTGGCCGGCGGGGCGCTGTTCCGCGACGCCGTGGACGGCGAGTTCGAGGCCGATCACGTGGCCGGCGACGACGCCGTCGTCTGGGTGCTCGGCGACCGCCCGTTCGACGTCGAGCGCGACCCGCTGCCCCGGCCGGCCGACGTGCTGCTGGCCTACCCGGTCACGGCCGGCGGGCTCGGCGCGCCGGTGGTGTTCACCGAGGGCGAGGCCTGGCCGCGCACGACGAACCCGCTCACCGCCGGCCTGGCGCCGGCCCCGGACGGCGACGCCCTGCTGCTGGCCCAGCTCGCCGACGACAGCGGCACCGACGCGGGCGTCCCCGGGCTGGTGCTGCTGCGCTTCGACCCGGCCGGCGGCGAGGTCACCCGGGTCCCGCTGGCCTGGGAGTGGCCCTTCCCGGACTCGGCGCTGGTGTCGTGGACCGAGCTGGAGTGCGACGCCGCGGGCGTCTGCGCCGCGCGGGTCAGAGCGGGCGAGGGGCAGGAGGCCGCCGTCGTCCTGGACGCCGGCGCCGGCGCGGTGCTGGCCGGGGACCCGCCCGGGGAGGACCTGCCGGGGGACCCGACGCCGGTCGCGGACCTGCGGGTGCTGTCCGGCGTCGCGACGCAGGCGGTGCCGGCGGGGGAGTCTCCCGGGTACGACTGGCGGATCCCGTGGGTCCGGTTCGCCACGGGCGCGGGGGAGCCGACCGGCCCGCGGGTGCCGCTGTCGGCGGTCAGCGCGGAGGTCGTCGACCGGCACGTGCGCCCCGACGGCACGCTGCTGGTCGTCGTCCGGGAGGAGCGCAGCAACGCCACCCGGCTGCTCGCGCTCGCACCGGGGGACCAGGAGCCCACGGTGCTGGCCGGGACCGGGTGGGTGCCGGACCGGGACGCGCTGGTCGTGGACGACGCGGCGGGCCGGGCGCACCTGCTCGGGTCCGACGACGTCCTGGTGCCGGTGCTGGTCACCGTCGACCTGGCCACGGGCGGGACGGCCGACTCGGGCCCGCTCTGTCCCGGGGAGGCCGACCTCGGCCACCTGCGGCTCACCGCCGCCGGGGCCGTCGCCGTCGGCACCTGCGAGGGCCGCGCCGAGGGTCTGTGGGTGCTCCGGTGACGCGGCTGCTGACGGGCACCCTGGCCCTCCTCCTGCTCGCCGGCTGCGCCCCTGCCGGGGCCGGCCGGCCGCAGCCCGACGCCGGGCCGCTGCCGCCGGGCCCGTGGACCGCCGTCGCCGGCGGCCGGGCGTTCGCCGGCGTCCTGCCCGAGGACCTCACCGTCGCGCGGGGAACCGCCGGCGCCGGCGTCGTGTGGGCGCTCGGCGAGCGCCCGTGGGACGTCGACAGCGAGGACCCGCCCCCGCCGCCGGACGTGCTCGCCGGCTGGCCCGTCGTCGACGGCGGGCTGGGCGAGCCGGTGCTGTTCACCGAGCGCGAGGACTTCCCGGCCACGACCGGGGTCTGGCAGGGCGGCCTCGCGACGGCCCCCGACGGCGACGCCGTGTACCTGGTCGAGCTGGCCGACGACACCGACGTCGACTCGCCCGCCCTCGGCGAGCTGGCGCTGGTGCGCCTGGACCCGGGCACCGGCGAGGTGACCACGACCGAGCTGCCCGGCGCCTTCCCCTTCGGGCCCGGCGCGATCCTGTACGGCGCGGAGCTGACCTGCGCGGACGACGGCACGTGCCGCGCCGAGCTCTCCGACGGCAACGGCGCCCGCGCCGTCCTCGTCCTCGACCTGGCGACCGGCGCGGTCCTCGAGAACCGGCCGGTGGAGGGCGACGGCGGCACGCCGACCGCCGACGGCCGCCTGCTCGTGACGATCGGCGAGGACGAGGGCTGGCGCCACGACACCGAGGGCCCGGTCGACTCCCCGCCGGTGCGGGAGCTGCGGCCGTGGGTGGAGTACCGGACGCCGGAGGGTGCCCCGGCCGGGCCGCGGGTGTACCTCTCCGACGGGCCCGCGGAGACGCAGGTGACCACGGTGCTGCCCGACGGGGCCGTGCTGGCCGCGCTCCAGGACGAGGCCGCCGGCCGGGCGTGGGTGGTGTCCGTGGCCCCCGGCGTCACCGCGGCGACGACGGTGGCGGAGGTGCCCGGGACCGGCGTCGTCTCCGGCCTGCTGGCCGATCCCGACGGTGGCTGGGTGCACGTGCTGACCTCCTCCGACGTGCTCGTGCCCACCGTCGTCTCGGTGGAGCGGGCGACCGGGGCGGTGTCGGTCTCCGGGCCGCTGTGCGCGGGCGAGGGGTCGCTCGAGGCGCTGCTGCCCACCGCGGCCGGGGCGGTCGCGGTGGGGTACTGCGGGGAGCGGGGCGAGGGCCTGTGGGTGGTCCGGTGAGGCGGGGAGACCGGACGGTCCGGGACCGTACCGATCGACGGGTGTCGTCCGGGCGTGCTGTGATCGCCTGCGCGGGGCGTCCTGTCCTGCCGGCGCGGGGAGGGAGGGGACCCGGGGTGCAGGGCAGCTGCGGGGACCGGCCCTCCGGGGTCCGGTAGCGCCCGGGTGGACGGCCGGCTGGCGCACGAGTTCGTCGAGGGCACCGACGCCCTCGTCTGCGTCGTGGACGGGGAGGGCCGCATCCTGCTGGCCAACCCGGCGCTGCAGCGGTTCACCGGGCGCACGCCGGACGAGTTGGTGGGGCGCTCGTTCGTCGACGTCTGGGTGGTCCCGGAGCACCGCACCCTGGCCGTGGACGCCGTCGGGCGGGCCGTCGCCACCGGCCGGGCGTTCCCGCAGGAGGGCGACTGGCTGACCGCCGACGGCACCCGCCGCCTGATCTCGATGCAGAACAACGTGCTCACCGGCGCCGACGGCCGCCCCTACGCGGTCGCGTGCGTGGGCATCGACGTGACCGACCAGCGGCGGCGGGAGGCGGTGCTGTCGGAGCGGGCGCGCACCGACCGGCTGACCGGGATCCTCAACCGGGGGGCGCTCTTCGAGGAGCTGACCCACCGCCTGGACCCGGCGTCCGGCCGCGACTGCGGCGTCCTGTTCTGCGACCTCGACGGGTTCAAGGTGGTCAACGACGTGCACGGGCACGCCGTCGGTGACGCGGTGCTGGTCGAGGTCGCCGCCCGGCTGTGCGCGGAGGCGGGGCCCGACGCGGTCGTCGCCCGGTTCGGCGGGGACGAGTTCGTGGTCCTGTTCCCGGCCGGCGACGAGGCCGTGCTCGCCGACCTCGCCGACGCGGTGCGCGAGCGGGTCGGCGCGCCGGTGCCCACCGCGGCCGGCCCGGTGGTGGTCGGCATCAGCGTCGGCGGGGCGGTGGGCCGGCCCGGGGCCGCGCCGGACGAGGTCATCGCCCGGGCCGACCGCGCGATGTACGGGGCCAAGACCCGCCAGCGCCGCCGCTCCGAGCGCTAACGCCGCGGCCGGCCGATCCCGGTGGCGTACAGGACGGCGAGGACCGCCCCGGACGGGGCGAGCCAGATGAACCACGGGTAGGCCGGGTCGCCGTTGCCGAGGGAGACCAGCAGCCAGACGACGACGTTCACCGCGACCGCGGCGGCCCACACGGTGGTGAGCACGCGCATCGCCGTCCCGCCGCCGGTGTCGGCGAAGACCGGGTGCCGCGGGGCCGGGCGGGGCGGGCGCGGCGGCTCGGGCAGGTCGCGGGTGATCCGCGCCAGCTCGCCCCGGGTGCGGGCGGCCCAGGCCGCCGTCACGCGCTCGTCGAACTCGTGCAGGTCGAGCTGGCCGGCGCCGACCGCCCGGTGCAGCCGGTCCTGCACCGCCCTCCGCTCGACGTCGGAGACCCGCAGTTCCTCGGCCCGCACCGGCTCGCCCATGCGCCTCATCGTGGCATCGCGCCCCGCCCTGTGGCCCCGTCCAGAGGCTCGTCCCGAGCTCGCGGGGGATGAGGAGGACGGGGTCCGTCGTCAGTCCGCGACGGCGCGCAGCAGGCGGGCCAGCTCGGCGCGCTCGGCGGCGGACAGCCGGGCGAACAGCTCACGGGTGTCGGCCCGGCGGGCGGCGTCCACCTCGGCCTGCACCCGGCGTCCCTCGGCGGTGGCCCGCAGCAGCACGGCGCGGCGGTCGGTCGGGTCCGGGGTGCGCTCCAGGAGGCCCCGCTCCTGCAGCGCGTC
The DNA here is from genome assembly GCF_054050415.1 of Geodermatophilus sp. SYSU D01180. Classification (NCBI taxonomy): domain Bacteria; kingdom Bacillati; phylum Actinomycetota; class Actinomycetes; order Geodermatophilales; family Geodermatophilaceae; genus Geodermatophilus; species Geodermatophilus sp. SYSU D01180. Next base: position 67,121 of record NZ_JBJGZH010000014.1, read on the forward strand.
GGCCACCTCGGTCGCCGAGCGGGGCGCTATGTGCAGCGCCCCGGCCAGGTCGGACAGCCGCACGCCCTCCTGCAGGACCACCACGCGCAGCGCGCGGGCCTGGTGGGGGGACAGCGCCCACGGCGCGAGGACGTCCCGCCAACGCCGGCGCTGGGTGCGGGCGGCGCGCATCACCAGCTCGCCGAGCTCGGCGCCCTCGTCGTCCACGCGGGAATGCTACCGATGACGGTGCGGTTACCGGAACGTGAGGTAGCCTCAGCAACCACGGGAGGTGGTCACCATCGAGGAGATGGGGAGTGGACGGGGGAGGGGCGGGTCCGGGCGGACCGTCGACCCCGCGGACCGGGCGCAGCTGGAGCGCGCGCCGGTCTCGCTGCGCCGGGTCGCGGCGCTGTTCCGCCCGTACCGCTGGCAGGTCGGCACCGTGGTGGCGCTCATCGTCGCCTCCTCGGTCGTCGCGCTGGCGACGCCGTTCCTGATCCGGCTGGTCATCGACGAGGCCCTGCCCCGGCAGGACGTGCGGCTGCTGGTCTGGGCGGTCGCCGGCATGGTCGCCGTCACCGGGGTGACCGCGGTCCTCGGCGTGGTGCAGACCTGGCTGTCGACGACGGTCGGCCAGCGGGTCATGCACGGCCTGCGGACCGCGGTGTTCACGCACCTGCAGCGCCAGTCGCTCGGCTTCTTCACCCGCACCCGCGGCGGCGAGGTCCAGTCGCGGCTCACCCACGACATCGGCGGCATGCAGTCGGTGGTCACCTCGACGGCGACCTCGCTGGCGTCCAACGCGACGACCGTCGTCGGCACCGTGGTCGCGATGGTGGCGCTGTCCTGGCGGCTGTCGCTGCTGTCCCTGGTCGTGTTGCCGCCGGCCATCGCGCTGACCCGCAAGGTGGCGCGGATGCGCCGCGCGGTCACCGCGCAGCGGCAGCGGCACCTCGCCGACCTGCACGGCCAGGTCGAGGAGGGGCTGTCGGTGAGCGGCGTGCTGCTGGGCAAGACCCTGGGCGCGGGCCCCGCCGCCTCCCGCCGGTTCGCCGCGACGTCGGAGGACCTGGTCGGCCTCGAGGTCCGCTCGCAGTTGGCCGGGCGCTGGCGGATGGCCTCGATGAGCGTCGTGTTCGCCGGCATCCCCGCGCTGATCTACCTGTTCGCCGGGCTGCCGGCGACCTCGGGCGGCATGACCATCGGCACGCTGGTCGCCTTCACCGCGCTGCAGGGGACGCTGTTCCGCCCGCTCATGGGGCTGCTCGACGTCGGCGTCTCGGTCACCAGCTCGATGGCGCTGTTCAGCCGCGTCTTCGAGTACCTGGACCTGCCGGTGGAGATCGACGACCCGGCGTCCCCGGTCGAGCTGGACCCGGCGGCGGTGCGCGGCGAGGTCCGCTGGGAGGGCGTGGACTTCACCTACCCCGACGGCGCCCGCCCGGCGCTGCGCGGCGTCGACGTCGCCGTCCCCGCGGGCACCACGATGGCGCTGGTGGGGGAGACCGGCTCGGGCAAGTCGACGATGGCCTCGCTGGTCGCCCGGCTGGCCGACCCGACCGCCGGCCGCGTGACCGTCGACGGCGTCGACCTGCGCGACCTGCGGCTGGCCACGCTCGCCCAGGTGGTCGGCGTCGTCTCGCAGGAGACCTACCTGCTGCACGCCACCGTCCGGGAGAACCTGCGGCACGCCCGCCCCGGCGCCACCGACGCCGAGATCGAGGCCGCCGCCCGCCGCGCCCAGGTGCACGACGTGATCGCCGCGCTGCCCGACGGTTACGACACCGTCGTCGGCGCCCGCGGGCACCGGTTCTCCGGCGGGGAGAAGCAGCGGCTGGCCATCGCCCGTACGCTGTTGCGCGACCCGCGGGTGCTGGTGCTCGACGAGGCCACCAGCGCGCTGGACACCGCCACCGAGCGGGCGGTGCAGGCGGCGCTGGACGAGGCCCGCCGCGGCCGGACGACGATCACCATCGCGCACCGGCTGTCCACCGTGCGGCACGCCGACCGGATCGTCGTCCTCGACGCCGGCCGGGTGGTGGAGTCCGGCACGCACGCGGAGCTCGTGGCCCGCGGCGGCCGCTACGCGGAGCTGGTGGCCGCCGGCGACGACGCGGACCTGCTGGCCGCCTGAGCCCGGGTGGCAGAAATGGCCATTCCTGCCACTTAGGAGACCTCCACCGCCTTGAGGCGGACGCCGCGGAAGGCGGCCAGCCGCTCGGCCTGCTCCTCCACGGCGGCGCGGACGGCGGCGGAGAACGGCGACCACGGCTCGACGGTGACGGTCAGCGACGACCCGGCCTTGCGCGGCCGCCACAGCCCGGCGAGCGCGCCGTCGGCGAGCACCGCGCCGGGCCGGCCGAGCACCGGCCACACGGCCTTGCGCCGGTCGGCGTCGGGCACCAGCGTCTCCCGGTCGCGGGCCTGCAGGAGGAGGTCGAAGGGGCCGAGCAGGCGCACGCCCCGGGGCGCCCGGTCCCCCAGCCGGCCGGCGTCGTCGGCCAGCACCCACCGCCGCTGCCCGTCGACCTCCACCTCGACGGCGTCCTCGGGCCAGCGCTCCTTGACGTCCTTCACCGCCCCGTCGAGGTAGCCGGCCACGTGCTGCGGCGTGGCCGGGCCGAGCAGGTGCAGGTACGCGCGGACGACGTCGAGCCGGGCGGGGACGCTGCCGGCGGGCGCGAACCCGGGCACCGGCTGCAGCACCGGCGGCGAGGTGCCCGGCTGCAGCTCCAGCCCGGCGTGCAGCGCGGCCAGGCGGAACGGCTGCTCGTAGAGGTGCACCGCGTCGCACGGGCGGCACCACCGGTTGTACGGGCCGGGCCCATGGGCGTCCGCCAGCGCGTCCGACAGCCGGCGCGACATGTCACCCTTGACCGTCGGCGCGGTGACGATCTCCCGCATGCGCCCGGCGATGGTGTCCAGCGCGGTGAGCACGGGGATGCCCGCGGCCCTGAGCGGCTTCGCGGCGTCGAAGACCCGCTTGGCGGCGTCGGCCTCGGAGAACGGCGCGGTGGCCGCGGCGACGGCGGGCAGGTCGGCGCGGCGGTACAGGTGCGGGGCGCCGCGCAGCGTCCACGCGGTGGCCAGCTCGCCGGGCTCCGGCACGACGCCGCGGACCGCCAGCGCCCACAGGCCGCCGTCGGGTCCGGTGTCCTGGACGCCGAGGTCGAGGACGGCGGTGTCGGCGGGCGTGCCGGTGTCGCGGTCCAGCTGCTGGGTGGTGACGCGGTACGCGAGGACGTCGGCGGCGGTCGCGGTCGGCACGCCGCGGACCCTAGGCCCGGCCGGGGACGGGCGGCCCGTCCCCGGCCGGGGGGAGTCAGGCGCGCCGGCCGTGCGCGGCGACCGACAGCGGCTCCCCCCCGCCGCCACTCGGCCGGCCGGGACCCGTGGTCGCGGGTGGCGGTGTCGCGCGCGGTGGCGGTCACGGTGTCGCCGCGCTCGAGGGCGGCGGTCGCCCACTCGCGGCCGGAGCCGCGGGACGCGCCGGTGACGAACCGGGTCCTGGGCACGTCAGCGGCAGCGCGGCGGGGCGGGGTGTTCCCCGCCCGGGCACGTCAGCGCCGGCCGCGGCGGACGCTCTTCACGCCGTACATGGCCATGTCGGCGCGGTTCATGACGGTGTCGGGGTCGTCGCCGGGGCCGCCGGTCGCCGTCCCGGTGCTCACGCCCACCCGGACCTCGCCGCCGGCGACGTCGAACGGCTCCTGCACCGCCGCCTCGATCCGGCGCGCCCGGTCGGCGGCCGCGTCGGGGTCGATGCCGCGCGAGACGACGACGAACTCGTCGCCGCCGAGGCGCGCGACGACGTCGTCCGGGCCGGCCAGCGCGCGCAGCCGCCCGGCGACGGCGACCAGCAGCCGGTCGCCCGCCGCGTGCCCGAAGCGGTCGTTGACCGCCTTGAAGCCGTCGAGGTCGCAGAAGACCAGGCTGCACCCGTCGCCGGTCTCGACGTGCAGGCGGGCGGCGAGGACGGCGAACAGCGCGCTGCGGTTGGCCAGACCGGTCAGCGGGTCCGTGACGGCCTGCCGGCGGACCTGGGCCTCCCGCTCGCGGTGCGCGGTGACGTCGATGCCGATGAAGGCGACGGCGTAGGGGGCGCCGTCGTCGCGGGTCAGCACGCTGGTCTGCAGCTCGACGCGGCGCTGCCGGCCGTCGCCGGTGCGCCAGTCGACCTCCCCGGGGATCGCCGGCCGGCCGGACAGGACCATCGCCAGCGCGGCGCGGGCCAGCTCGACCTCCTCGGGGAGGGTCACGACCTGCCAGAACGGGACGCCGACGAGCTCCGCGGCGCTGCGGCCGGTGAAGCGCTCGAGGGCGGGGTTGGCCAGCAGGACCCGCCCGTCGCCGTCGCAGACGAGCACGAGGGCCGCCGTCGCCTCCACGGCCGCGCGGGCCAGGCCGTCGAGGGCGGTGGGCGTCACGGACACGGTGGCACCGGACCGGGCGCCCCGGGGGCCGGCCGGCCGGTCGGGGGTCCGGCCGCGGACGGCCGTCGGGGTGCGTGCACCGGAGCTCCTCGGGGTGGCTGCTGACCTCCTCTGCATCGGCGCGTCCGGGCCGGACCTCGAGGGCGCCTCCCCCCATCGGGTGGGCCCGGGTGGCACGCGCGGCCGGTCCTGGCGTAGGGGAGCCGGGCTAGCGTGGGCGGGTGCTCGACGGGCCGGTGACGTTCCGCCCGCTGACCCGCGCGGACCTGCCGCTGGTGGGCCGCTGGCTCGAGGAGCCGCTGGTGGCCCGCTGGTGGGCGCACGAGACGACGCCCGAGGCGCTGGAGGCCGACTTCGGTCCGAGCATCGACGGCACCGACCCGGGCGAGGTGCTGCTGGCGCTGGCCGGCGGGCGGCCGTTCGGGCTCGTGCAGCGGTACCGGATCGCCGACTTCCCCGAGTACGTCGAGGAGCTCGCGCCGGTGGTGGACCTGCCGCCGCGGGCGCTGTCGATCGACTACCTCGTCGGGGAGCCCGGCGTCCGCGGCGGGGGAGCGGGCACGGCGATGATCGCCGCGTTCGTGGCGGAGAGCTGGGCGGCGTACCCGGAGGCCGACGCCGTCCTGGTGCCGGTGGCCGCCGGGAACGTCGCGTCCTGGCGGGCGCTGGAGCGGGCCGGGTTCACCCGGGTGGCCGAGGGGCCGCTGACGCCGGACAACCCGGTCGACCCTCCCGACCACGTCGTCTACCTGCTGCGCCGGCCGGCGCCCCGGCGTCAGGCGGCGGGCAGGGCCACCGGCGGCGTCACGGGGGACAGCGCCTCCGGCGGGCCGGGGCGGCCGTAGTACCAGCCCTGGCCGAGGTCGACGCCGAGGTCGCGCAGCCGGGCCGCCTCCTCCGCCGTCTCGATGCCCTCGGCGACCACCGTCACGCCGCAGCTGTGCCCGAAGGTCACCAGCGACCCGACCAGCTTGGACAGCACCGGGTCGGTGTCCAGGCCGCTGACGATGCTGCGGTCCATCTTGATGACGTCGGGGCTGGTCACCACGATGTGCCGGAGCGAGGAGAAGCCGGCGCCGACGTCGTCGATGGCCAGCCGCATGCCGGCCGCCCGGAAGGGCACCAGCGCGGTGGTGAGCGCGTCGTAGTCCTCGACCGGGTCGTGCTCGGAGAGCTCGAGCAGGATGCGGTGCAGCGGCAGCTCGCGCAGCAGCGTGGCGAACTCCGGGGTGAGCAGGGTCTGCGGGGACACGTTCATCGCCACGTAGCCGCCGACCCGGTCCAGGTGGGCCGCCGCGCCGCGGAGGGCGAGCAGCTCCACCTCGTGCCCGCGGCCGACGCTGTGCGCCTCCTCGAAGACGACGTCGGGTCCCTTGCCCCACTCGCGCGGGAAGCGGCTGAGCGCCTCGGCGCCGACGCGGGCGCCGGTGACCAGGTCGACGATCGGCTGCAGGACCACGCTCGGGCCGCCCGCGGCCACCAGCGGGTCGAGCCGGCCGTCGATGTCGTCGCGGCGCTGCTGCTCGCGGACCTCGGGCTCGATGATCACCGACGCCGCCGACGCGAGGACCTGCATCAGCGCCTCGTCGCGGCGGGTGAGCTCCTTGTCCGAGGTGAAGCCGAAGGCGCAGAAGGTGCCGTACAGGCTGCCGTCGGAGAGCGTGACCGGCGTCGAGACGTAGCTGCGGATGCGGGGGATGCGCGCCGAGGGCAGCGACATCGCCAGCGGGTGGCGCGTCACGTCGTCGATGACGGCGGGCAGCCTCCCGTCGAGGATCGCCTGGCAGAACGAGGTGTCCTGGGCGACCTTCGCCTTCTCCTGCACGAGCACCGGCACCCGGGTGTCGACCACCTCCAGGTGCTGGGTGGTGCCGTCCATGCGGCTGAGGAACGCCACGCTCATGTGCAGCGACGTGCGCGCCGTCCGCAGCAGGTCGGCGATCTGCTGCTCGGCGTCGGTGCGCTGTCGGGCCATCGGGTGCTCCTCGTCCGGACCGGGGTGACCTCCTCCCATCGACACCGGTCGTGCACGACTGGAGTGGGCCCGACGGGGCTCACCCGGACCGATGAGTCCCGGCGCCGCCCGCCGTCTGCACCTCCGACCGCACCACCCCGGAGGAGAGACCGATGCGCCCGCTCACCGTCACCACGTTCCTGACCCTCGACGGCGTCGCCCAGGCCCCCGGCGGGCCGCAGGAGGACCCGTCCGGCGGCTTCCCCCACGGCGGCTGGCTGGTGCCCTTCGCCGACGAGGCGATGGGGGAGCAGATGGACGCCTGGTTCCGTCCGGCCGAGGACTTCCTGCTGGGCCGGACGACGTACGAGATCTTCGCCGCGCACTGGCCGCACGTGGACGCCACCGGGGACCCGGTAGCCCAGGCGCTGCAGACGAAGACCAAGCACGTCGCGTCGCGGACGCTGACCTCGCTGGAGTGGTCCACCGCCCGGCTGCTCGGCGCCGACGTGCCGGCCGCCGTCCGGGAGCTCAAGGCGGCCGACGGCGGCGAGCTGCAGGTGCACGGCTCGATCGGGCTGGTGCAGACGCTGCTGGCCGAGGACCTGGTCGACGAGTTGCGCACCATCGTCTTCCCGGTGGTCCTCGGCGCGGGCAAGCGGCTGTTCGAGGGCGGCGCCGCGCCGCGGACCTGGGAGCTGGTCTCCTCGGCGACCACCTCGACCGGCGCGGTGATGACCGCCCACCGGCGCACCGGCGAGGTGGCCACCGGCTCGTTCGCGCTCGAGGACGCCGACACGACGGTTTGACATCCGTACCGGCGGGTGTACGGTCCTCCCGTCTCGGTTGGACAGTCCAACCGAGGCGGGAGGAGGAACCCGTGACCGCCATCGCTCTCGAGGCGTCGCCGCTCGTCTTCGACCCGTCCTGGCGGTCGTTCACGCACGTGCAGGGCGGCCTGGTGGCCGGGCACCTGATGGCCGCCGCCGCGGACCGCACCGGCGCCGCGCCGCGCGCGGTCACCGCCCACCTGCTCGCCGGGGTCGAGCCGGGCGTGGAGACGGCGGTCGACGCCGCCCCCGACCGCGCCGGGACCACCGGCAGCGTGCGGGCCACGATGAGCCAGCAGGGCCGGGTGCTCGCCGTCGCCCAGGTGCTCACGCTGGCCCGCCCCGCCTCCCCGGTCTCCGAGAGCGCGCCGCCGGCGCCCGGGCCGACCGTGCGCGAGGGCGTGCCGGTGCAGCTGCCGCGGGACCTCGTGCCGATCGCCGACCACACCGAGGTCCGCGCGCTGGGGCCCTCGCGCCCGCTGGCCGGCGGTCCGGAGCCGCGGCTGTCGGCGTGGGTCCGCATCGACGGCGACCTCGAGCCGCTGGTCCAGCTCGGCGTGCTGCTCGACGCGCTGCCGCCGGCGCTGTTCGCCGTCCGCACCACGCCGGCGGTGATGCCGACCGTCGAGCTCACCGCGCACCTGGCCGGCCCGCCGCCGGAGACCGGCGCGTGGGTGCGGATCGACCAGGTCACCACCTGGGCCGACGCCGACGTCGCGGTCGACGACGCCGAGCTGCGCGCCGTCGACGGCTCCCTGGTCGCCCGGGCCCGCCAGACCCGGCGCCTGCTCTCGCGCTGAGCGGGGCCGGTCAGCCCTCGAGCAGGCCGGCCTCGTGGGCGAGGATCGCGGCCTGCGTGCGGTTGGCCAGGTCCAGCTTGGTGAGCAGCCGGGAGACGTAGGTCTTCACGGTGGCCTCGCTGACGAACAGCCGGCCGGCGAGCTCGGCGTTGGACCCGCCGCTGCCGAGCAGGGTGAGCACCTCGCGCTCGCGGTCGGACAGGGCGGCCACCCGGCGCAGCGCCTCGGCCCGCCGCGGGGCCGCCCGGCTGCCGACGTAGGAGGCGATGAGTCCGGCGGTGACGGCGGGGGAGAGCGTCGCCGTCCCGTCGGCCACCGCGCGCACGGCGGCGGCGATCTCCCGCGGCGGCGTGTCCTTGAGCAGGAACCCGGCCGCGCCCGCGGCCAGCGCCGCGTAGACGTACTCGTCGACGTGGAAGGTGGTCAGGACGGCGACCTGCGGCGGGTCGGGCAGGGCCAGGATCTCGCGGGTCGCGGCCAGGCCGTCCATCCCGGGCATGCGGACGTCGGTGAGCACGACGTCGGGCCGCAGCTCCCGCGCCGCGGCCACGCCCGCTGCGCCGTCGCCGGCCTCCCCGACCACCTCCACGTCGCCGGCCGCCTCCAGCACGGTGCGCAGGCCGAAGCGGACCAGCTCCTCGTCGTCGACCAGCAGCACCCGGATCCGGCGCCCGTCCCCGCTCACGCCGGCAGCACCGCCTCGACGCCGAAGCCGCCGTCCAGCCGGGGCTCCGCGACCAGCCGCCCGTCCAGCGTGCGCACCCGCTCGGCCAGCCCGACCAGGCCGAAGCCGCCGCCGGGGACGGCGTCCGGGACGCGGCCCGGCGGGCCGTTGACGACCGTCACGTGCAGCTCGCCGGGCCGCCGCTCGACGGTCACCCGGACCGGCGCGCCGGGGGCGTGCCGGCCAGCGTTGGTCAGCGCCTCCTGCACGATGCGGTACGCCGCCCGGCCGACGACGGGGTCGACCGGCGCGGTCCCCTCCGCGGGACCGGCCCAGGTGACGGCCATCCCGGCCTCGCGGGCCGACGCGACCAGCCGCGGCAGGTCGGCCAGCCCCGGCTGCGGGCCCAGCGGCGCGGCCTCGTCGACCTCCTCCGCGCGCAGCACCCCGACCATCTGACGCAGCTCCTCCAGTGCCTTCCGCCCGGCCGTCTGCACCTGCCCGGCCAGCTGCTCCACCCGCTGCCGGTCGCCGGCGGCCACCTCGATCGCGCCGGCCTGCAGCACCATGAGGCTCACCCGGTGCCCGACGGCGTCGTGCATCTCCCGGGCGATCCGGGTCCGCTCGCCCACCACGGCCTCCCGGGCCAGCAGCTCCCGCTCGGCCTCGGCCCGCACCGCCCGGTCCCGCAGTGCGGCGAGCAGCAGCACTCGGGTGCGCTGCCAGATCCCGAGAGCGCCGGGCAGGAGCAGCACCAGCCCGATCGCGCCCAGCCCGCCGACGGCCTCCTCCGCCGTCCCGAGGTCCCACGGGCGAACGAGGGCGACGGCCCCGGCCAAGGCGGCGGCCGCACGCACCGGCCAGCGTCCCTCGTACCGCCCGACCGCGTAGGCGGTGAGCGGGGTGGCGACGGTCAGGGCGGGACCGAGTGCGGCCATGAGCGCCCCGACGGCGAACGGCACCAGCGGCGCACGGCGGCGCAGGAGCAGCAGGGTCAGCGCCAGCACGACGGTCCCGGGCACGACGAGTGCAGGCGGACCGCCGTCCGGGGTCGCCGCGGACAGGCCGACGACCACGGTGCCGAGCACCGCCAGGACGACCTCGAGCGCGACGCCGCCGGGCCCCAGTCCCGGCCACAGACGCTCCCGCAGGCCCATGCGCCGGAGCGTAGGACGGGCGGCCGGCCGTACGGGTCGCCCGTCGGTCGTGGTCCGGCGTCACCGTTCGGACGACACGGGATCGGTCACCCGTCGCCGCAAGTCGAGCCCCGCGGCCGACGCGGACGGCGGCCCACCGCGGCCAGGCTCGTCGCCGTGACCGGACCGGCCGGTCGAGACCCGCAGGAGGTCCCCGTGATCGAGGTCAGCGGACTGACCAAGCAGTTCGGCTCCCGGACCGTCGTCGACGACGTGTCCTTCACCCTCGAGCCCGGCACCGTGACCGGGTTCCTCGGGCCCAACGGCGCCGGCAAGACCACGACCATGCGGATGATGACCGGCCTGGTCCCGGCCACCGCGGGGACCACCCGGATCGACGGCCGCCCCTACGCCGGCCTGCCGAACCCGGCCGCCGTCGTCGGGACGCTGCTCGACGCCTCGGCGGTCCACCCCGGGCGCACCGGCCGGACGCACCTGCGGCTGCTGGCCTCGGCGGTCGGCGTGCCGGCGGCGCGGGTCGACGAGGTGCTCGAGCTGGTCGGGCTCACCCCGGCCGCGCGCCGCCGGATCGGCGGCTACTCGCTCGGCATGCGGCAGCGGCTCGGCATCGCCGGGGCGCTGCTGGCCGACCCGCCGGTGCTGGTGTTCGACGAGCCGGCCAACGGGCTGGACCCGGAGGGCATCCGCTGGATGCGCGACCTGCTGCGCGGCCACGCGGCCCGCGGCGGCACGGTGCTGCTGTCCTCGCACCTGCTCGGCGAGGTCGAGTCGACCGTCGACCGGCTGCTGGTCATCGGCGCCGGGCGGATCGTGGCCGACGGCCCGGTGAGCGACCTGCTCGGCAGCGACGGGACCTCCGTACGGGCCGCCGACCCCGCCGCCCTGTCCCGGGCGCTGGAGGCCGCCGGGTTCCACGTGCAGCACGGGCCCGACGGCGCGCTGGTCGTCCCGGGCGCCGAGCCCGGCCGGGTCGGCGCGGTCGCCGCCGCCGGCGGCCACGTCCTCACCGACCTGCGCCCGGTCCGCCGCGGCATCGAGGACCTGTTCTTCCAGCTCACCACCGCCTCCTGACCCCTCCTCACTCCCTGGAGACCACCATGGCCGCCGTCCTGCCCGCCGTCGTCCCCGCCCCCGGAGCCCCGCCCGCCGGCGCCCGCCCGCCGGTCCGCGCCGGCGCGCCCTCGCCCGCCGCGCTGGTCGGCCTCGAGGTCCGCAAGTCCCTGTCCACGCGCTCGGGCCGCTCGCTCGCCGCGGCCGCGGTGCTGCTGGCGCCGGCCGCCACCGCGGTCGTCGCGGCGGCGAGCGAGGAGGGTCTGGCCTCGGTCACCGGCCCGATCGGCGTGATGGGCGTGCTCACCGGCCTGGTGCTGGTGGCGCTGGGCGTGCTGTCCACGGCGGGGGAGTGGAGCCACCGGACGGTGCAGACCACCTACCTGCTCGTCCCGCGCCGCGGCCGGGTGCTGGCCGCCAAGGCGGTCGCCGTCGCCCTGCTCGGCGCGGTGCTGGCCGCGCTGTCGGCGGCGCTGACCGCGGGCGTCCTGGCGGTCCTCGTCGACGGCGCGTCGTGGGCGGGCGCCGGGCGCGCGCTCGGGGTGGTCGTGGCCGCCGGGGCGGTGTTCGCGGTGACCGGCGCCGGCGTCGGGGCCGCGCTGGCCAACACCCCGGCCACGCTGACCGCGTTCTACCTGGTCGTGCTCGGGGTGCTGCCCCTGGTGCGGACCTTCGAGCCCGCGGTGGGGTCGCGACTGGACCCGGCCGAGGCGGTGCTGGCCCTGGCGCTGGGCCAGGCGCAGACCCGGCCGGTGCTGGTGCTGACCGGGTGGGTCGTGGTGAGCGTGGTCGCCGGCGCGCTGGTCACCCGCCGCCGCGCGGCCGCCTGACCGCGGCGACACCCCGTCCAGGGCGGTCCCGGCTCCGGCCGGGGCCGCCCTGGACGTTCTCGTCGCGGTCCTGTCGGGCGCTCCCGCGGGGACGCGTCAGCCGCCGGACGCGCGGGCCGTCAGGCGGGGGAGGTGTGCGGCGAACCAGGCGTCGTCGTCCTCGGGAACGGCTCGCCGCGGGGGTCGTCGGAGGAGCCGGCGGCCATGTCCACGTCGAGGTCCTCGGGATCGACGCCGGCCTCCTCGAGCACCTCGGCCGGCACGTAGGCCAGCGACTCGGCCTCGCTGAAGACCTCGCCGTCCTCGTCCCACTCCAGGTCGGCCAGGGCGTCGGGGTCGGCGAGCACCCGCTCGAACGCCTCCCTGCCCTGGGCGACCAGCCAGACGCGGAAGTCGAGGAAGGCGTCGTCGCTCATGCCGCCGGCGGCGACGTACCCGGCGGCCCACACCCGCCACTCGTTCGCCCGCTCGACCTGTTCGTGCAGGTGCCGCGCGAAGGCGACGACGTCGTCGGTCCCGCGCGCGGACAGCTCCTCGGTGAGGGCCTCCTCCTGGGAGGCCATCGGGTCGTCGGACCCGGGCGCGGGACGGCTCCGCTCGATCACGGTCCAGAAGGCGTCGAGGTCCATGCCGGGACCGTACGGCCGGGGTCCCCGCGGTGCCTCAGTCCAGGCCGCCGCGGGCGACGAGCTGGCGGGCGATGACGTCGCGCTGGATCTCGTTGGTGCCCTCGCCGACGATCATCAGCGGCGCGTCGCGGAAGTAGCGCTCGACGTCGAACTCGGTCGAGTAGCCGTGCCCGCCGTGCACCCGGATGGCGTCCAGCGCCACCTTCATCGCCGTCTCGGAGGCGAACAGCTTGGCCATCCCGGCCTCCATGTCCGACCGCTGTCCCGACTCGTGGCGCTCCGCCGCGTACAGCACCAGCTGCCGGGCGGCGGTGAGCGAGGTGGCCATGTCGGCGAGCAGGTTGCCCACCGCCTGGTGCCGCCAGATCGGCTTCCCGAAGCTCTCCCGCTCCTGGGCGTAGCGCAGCGCGTCGTCGAAGGCGGCCTGCCCGACGCCGAGCGCCCGCGCGGCCACCTGGATCCGGCCGGTCTCCAGCCCGGTCATCATCTGCGCGAAGCCGCGGCCCTCCACCCCGCCGAGGACGGCGTCGGCCGGCGCCCGGTACCCGTCGAAGGACAGCTCGCAGCTCTCCACGCCCTTGTAGCCGAGCTTGGGCAGGTCCCGCGAGACGGTCAGCCCCGGCCCGTGCTCGACCAGCAGCACCGACACCCCGCGGTGCCGCGGCTGCGCCTGCGGGTCGGTCTTGCACAGCAGCGCCACCAGCTGCGACCGGCGGGCGTTGGTGATCCAGGTCTTCGCGCCGTCGACGACCCAGCCCCCGCCGTCCCGCCGCGCGACGGTCCGCATCGCCTGCAGGTCCGACCCGCCGCCGGGCTCGGTGAGCGCCATCGTCGCGCGCACCTCGCCGGTGGCCATCCGCGGCAGCCAGCGGTCCTGCTGCTCCCGCGTCCCGAACGCCAGCAGCAGCTTGGCGACGACGGTGTGCCCGCCCATCGCCCCGGCCAGCGACATCCACCCGCGCGCGAGCTCCGCGGTGACCAGCGCGTAGCAGGGCACGGACACCGGCGCCTCGCCCCACGGCTCCGGGATCGCCAGGCCGAAGACGCCGAGCTGCTTCATCCGCTCGACCAGCGCCTCGGGGTAGGTGTCCGCGTGCTCGAGCTCGCGCGCCACCGGCCGGACCTCGCGGTCGACGAAGGTGCGCACGGTGGCGACGACGTCGCGCTCCTCCGGGCTCAGCACGGGCCGGCCCCCGCGAGCACCGCGGTCCCCGTGACCGACGCCGGCTGCCCCACCGCCGCCGCGCTGAGCGTGAACCGGTCGCCGTCGAGCCGGCCGGTCGCCCGCACCGGCGTGCCCGCGTACGCCGGCCGCGTCAGCCGGTGGGCGAACGACGTGACGGACCGGTCCGGGGCGTGCCGGCGCGGGACCTCGAGCAGCAGCAGGGCGAGCAGCGGCCCGTGCACCACGAGACCGGGGTGCCCCTCGACCCGCGTCACGTAGGGCTGGTCGTAGTGGATGCGGTGCGCGTTGTAGGTGAGCGCGCTGAACCGGAACAGCAGCGGCGGGTCCGGCAGCACCTCGACCACGTGGTCGCCCTCGCCGGCGGGGGACCCGGCGCCCGCCGGGGCCGGGGACGCGCCGGCCTCCTGGGAGCGGTAGACGACGTCCTGCTCCTCGGTGACCAGCAGCGCGCCGTCCTCCCGGTACTCGCTGCGCACGGTGACCAGCAGCATCTCCCCGCTGCGCCCGGCCTTGACCTCGCAGCGGGCCAGCGACGACGTCCGCTCGACCACCGCACCCACCCGCAGCGGCGCGGCGACCTCCATCCGCCCGCCGGCGATCATCCGGCGCCGGTGCGGCAGCGGCGGGAGGAAGTGCCCGGCGCGGGGGTGGCCGTCGTCGCCGAGGTCGGCGGTGGCCGGCCGGTCGAGGAAGGTGAACCAGTGCCAGCCCGGCGGCAGCGGGTCGCCGTCGGCGAGGGGCGGCGCGGGTTCGTCGAGGACGGCGGCGAACGCGGCCGCGGGCCCGGGCGCGACCGGCGCGGCGTCGGTGAGCGGGCCCGGGGACCAGCCCTCGACGACGTCGGACAGGAGGGACACGGCGTCATCGTGCCGCCTGTGACGCCGCCCGCATCCCGGAATGGCCCGGCTCCGCGAGGTGTCGGAATCCCCGTGGACCTGTTCTCTCCCGTGACCCTCGGCGACCTCGAGCTCGCCAACCGCGTCGCCATGGCGCCGCTGACCCGCATGCGCTCCGGCAGGGCCGGCGTCCCCGGCGACCTCGTCGTCGAGCACTACGAGCAGCGCGCCGGCGTCGGCCTCATCGTCACCGAGGGCACCTACCCGACCCACGAGGGCCAGGCGTTCGTGGGCCAGCCCGGCATCGTCACCGACGAGCAGGTGGCCGGCTGGCGCCGCGTCGCCGACGCCGTGCACGCCCGCGGCGGCCGGATCGTCGTGCAGGTGATGCACGGCGGCCGCGTGACCCACCCCGACGTCAACGGCGGCCGCCGCGTCGTCGCCCCCAGCGCCATCGCCATCGACGGCGCCGGCCACACCGAGAAGGGCAAGCAGCCCTACCCGGTGCCGCACGCGCTGACCACCGACGAGGTCCGCGAGGTCGTCCGCGACTTCGTCCGCGCCGCCGAGCGCGCGGTGGAGGCCGGCCTCGACGGCGTGGAGATCCACGGCGCCAACGGCTACCTGCTGCACGAGTTCCTCTCGCCGGCGTCCAACGTGCGCGACGACGAGTACGGCGGCTCCCCGGAGAACCGCGCCCGCCTGGTGGTCGAGGTCGTCACCGCGGTGTCCGAGGCGATCGGTGCGGGCCGCGTGGGGCTGCGCATCTCGCCCGAGCACGACATCCAGGACGCCCTCGAGACCGACCGCGAGGACGTGCGCGCCACCTACGGCGCGCTGGTCGACCAGCTGCGCCCGCTGGGCCTGGCCTACCTCTCCGTGCTGCACCGCGAGCCGGCCGGCGACCTGGTCCAGGAGCTGCGCAGCCGGTTCGGCGGCCACCTGATGGCCAACAGCGGCTTCGGCTCGGTCACCACCCGCGAGGAGGCGGTCGCGCTCATCGAGGCCGCGCACGCCGACGTCGTCGCCGTGGGCCGGGCGGTCATCGCCAACCCCGACCTGGTCGAGCGCTGGGCCGGCGAGCACCCGGAGAACGAGATCCGGTCGCACCTGTTCTACGCGTCCGGCGCCGAGGGCTACACCGACTACCCGGCGCTGCGCGCCAGCTGAGCCGGTCCCGGGCGGCAGAGATGGCCGTCTCTGCCGCCCGGGACCCGCGTCTCAGAGCGCGTAGACGCCCGCGAGGTGCTCCCGCAGCACCTCCTCGGACACCGGCCGGGTGCGGAAGCCGACGTGCCCGTCGGGCCGGACCAGGTACGCGGCCGTGCCCGGGCCCGCGATCCCGTACGCGGTGCGGAAGCCGTCGCCGGGGTCGGTGAGCACCGGCAGCTCCACCAGGGGCGGGACGGGGGTGCCCGGCGCGAGCAGCAGGTACGGGTGCACCTGCCCGCGGGTCGCCGTCCGGATCCGCACCGCCAGCTCCTCGAGCGCCGCGGGGTCGGCCGTGGCGTCGGCCGACAGCAGCAGCGTCGCGTGGGTGCCGCGGGTGAGGTCGAACAGCCGGACGTCGTGCGCCACGCCGAACCGGCGCAGGCCCGTCACGTCCGGCGCCCGGTGGCCGGGCTCCGGCCCGCCCGCGAAGTCGCCGTCGACCTGACCGACCAGCGGGCTCCCGGCGTAGTTCATGGTCATCTGCATCTCGAGCAGGAACTGCGCCTTCTCGTCCTCCATGTCCATCTCGTCGGTGAACGCGATGGCCACGGCCCGGTCGACGATCGCCTTGCCCGCCGGGCGCCGCTCGGCCTCGTAGCTGTCGAGCAGCCCGGGGGAGCCCTGCCCGCGGACGGCGAGAGCGAGCTTCCAGGACAGGTTCCACGCGTCCTGGATCCCGGTGTTCATGCCCTGGCCGCCGGCCGGCGGGTGCAGGTGCGCGGCGTCCCCGGCGACGAACACCCGGCCCACCCGGTACCGGTCGACGATGCCGTGCTTGATCCGGAACACCGACGACCAGCGCAGGTTGCTCGCCGTCGTCCCGGCCGGGCCGAGGTCGTCGATGGCGGCCTGGATGTCGGCCAGCCCCGGCGGGTCGTACTCCTTCCAGAACCCGGCGGGGACGACGCCGCTGCCGATCGTCTCCTGCAGCCGCTTCGGCGCCAGCGTGGCCACCCGGAACCGGTTGCGGCCCCGCAGCGGGACGCAGACCAGCATGCCGGTGAAGTCGCCGTCGTCCTCGATCCGCACCCACCGCAGCAGGTGGCCCGGCGGCATGTCCCAGTCGACGTCGACGTCGCCGAGCATGAACAGCTGCGGGAACATCGACAGCCCGCCGTCGAACCGCAGCCCCAGCTGCGCGCGCACCGCGCTGGAGGCGCCGTCGGCACCGACCAGGTAGGCCGCCCGCGCCGCCTCGACCTCCCCGGAGGCGTGCGCGAGCTGCGCGGTCACGCCCTCGTCGTCCTGGGTGAAGCCGGTGAGCTCGACGCCGCGCTCCACCTCGATGCCGAGGGACCGCAGCCGGTCGCCGAGGATCCGCTCGGTCTCGTACTGCGGCAGGCCGAGGTGGGCGTAGGGCAGCTCCTCCAGGCCCGACCAGTCGACCTGGTGGGTGAGCTTGCCGTTGACGAAGACGGTCTGGCCGTAGAGCCAGCTGCCGGCGTCCATCGCCTCGGTGACGATGCCCTGGTCCTCCCAGATCTCCATCGTCCGGCAGTGGATGCCGATCGCCTTGTCCGCCTGCGTCGAGGCCTCGGGCCGCTTGTCGACGACGCGGACGGCGATCCCGCGGCGGGCCAGCTCGATGCCGGCGGTCAGCCCCGCCGGCCCGGCGCCGATCACGAGCACCTCGGCGTCCGGCCGGGTCCGCTGCGCGGCGGGGGCCGCCGGCACGGGGAGCGGTGAGGGCAGCGAGCCGAGGTCGATCGGCGCGGTGACCGGCTCGGCCAGCGCCGGCCGCGGGGCCGGCACCTCGGCCGGTGCCTCCACCGGAGCCGGAGCAGGGGCGGGGGCCGGGGCCGGGGGTGCCGCCGCCCGCACGCCCCGCACGCCGGCCTCCTGCGGCCGGAACCGGATCTCGTAGAGCTTGCGCTGGAAGAACACCGACAGCCAGCGGATGAGCGGGCCGCTCTGGTCGGCGTGCGAGGGGTCCTCCACCCAGTTGCGGAAGTCCTCGTCGGACTCCCACTCGGCGAAGATGTGGTACAGGTCCGAGTCCGGTTCCCGGAGCAGCTCCTCGCGGATCAGCCCCTTGGTGCCGCGCAGCCGCTCGGTGACGATCCCGTAGGCCCGCTCGAACGCCTCCTCCTCGCCCGGCGCCACCTTGGTGCTGATGTCCACGCGCACGTGCGAGGCCTGCTCGCCGCCGGTGATCCCGTACAGCACCTCGTAGGTGCTGCGGTCGGCGTCCTCGCGCAGGTCCCGCAGCGCCGCGGTGAGCGTCTCCCGGGCGGCCGAGCGGCCGAAGCCGTCGACCGCCGCCCGGTCCACCCAGTCGGCGACGACGAGGAACGTCCGCGGGTCGGCCGCGTCCCGCATCAGCTCCTGCCGGAGGTTGCCGGGCACCGAGGCGATCTGCGCCGCCGCCTCGCGCCAGGCGTCCTCGAACGCCTGCTCGCAGCCCTCCCGCACCCGCATGCGCAGCAGCGTGCGCACCGCGCCGTCGTGCGTCGTCGGCCGCTCCTCCAGGGTGGTCATGCCGTTGCCCCTCCAGCGTGTCGGCGCAGCACGAGGCTGCTGTTGAAGCCGCCGGCGCCGCGGGCGAGGACGACCACCGTGGCCAGGTCCTGCACGCGGCCGGCGCGGACCAGGTCGACCCCCGGCGGCGTCTCGACCGGGTCGTCGAGGAAGGCGGTGCCGGGCACGATCCCGTCCCGCATCGCCAGCAGCGCCGTCGCCACGTTCAGCGCCGACCCGCCGGCCATGAGCCGGCCGGTCCACGACGACGGCGCGGTCACCGGCACCGGAGCCGACCGCCCGCCGAACACCGCGCCGAGCGCCTCCAGCTCCAGCCGGTCCAGTTCCGGGACGCCGGCGCCGTCGGCGATCACCAGGTCGACCTCGTCCGGGGAGACGCCGGCGTCGGCCAGCGACAGCCGGATCGCCCGGGCGTACTGCGTCGCGTCGGGCGCCGGGTCCTCGTGGTGGTGGGCGTCGTGGGTGGCGCCGTAGCCGGCGACCTCGCCCCACACCTTCGGCGCGCCGCGGGCCGCGGCCGCGCCGGGCTCCTCCAGCAGCAGGATCGCCCCGCCCTCGCCGACGACGTGCCCGTTGGCCCGCCGGTCGAAGGGCTTGTAGGCGTCCTCCGGGCGGTCGGCGCCCGACAGCCGGCCGCCGGTGGCCTGGCAGAGCACCGCGTACGGGCACAGCCCGGCCTCGGTGCCGCCGACCAGCACCGCCGGGGTGCCGCGGCGGGCCACCCGCCGCGCCCAGCCGATGCTGTCCAGCCCGCCCGCGCCCTCGGTGACGACGACGCCCGAGGGGCCCTTGAACTTGTCGCGGATGGAGACCTGGCCGGTGGAGGCCGCGTAGAACCAGGCGATCGACTGGTAGGCGCCCACCGACCGGGGCCCCTTGGCCCACAGCCCCTGGATCTCGTGCTGGCTGAACTCGTTGCCGCCCGAGCCCGAGGCCAGGAACACCGAGGTGGCGTAGACGTCGTCCTCGGGGGCGGTGTAGTCCGCGTCCTGCGCCGCGAGGGTGGCCGCCGCCAGCGACATCCACGTCCACCGGTCGGTCTGCACCATGAGCTGCGGCGAGACGTGGTCGGCGGGCACGAAGTCGCGCACCTGCCCGGCCAGCGGGACGCCGTAGCGCTCGGCGTCGAAGCCCTCCAGCGGCCGGACCGCCGGCTCCCCGCGGACCAGCGAGGCCCAGTGCTCCTCGACGCCGACACCGGTCGGGGCGACGACGCCGATCCCGGTGACCAGCAGCCCGCTCACGACTCCCTCCGCGTGGGCGCGGCCAGCACGATCGCCGACTGGAACCCGCCGAAGCCGCTGCCCACCGAGATCGCGACGTCGACCTTCTGCTCCCGCGCCACCTTCGGCACGTAGTCGAGGTCGCACTCGGGGTCGGGCACCTCGTAGTTGGCCGTGGGCGGCAGCACGCCGCGCTGCACCGCCAGCGCGGTCGCGGCGATCTCGATCGACCCGATCGCCCCCAGCGAGTGCCCGACCATCGACTTGATCGAGCTCATCGCCACACTGCCGGCGGCCACGCCCAGGCTCTTCTTGACCGCCGCGGTCTCGTGCCGGTCGTTCTGCTTGGTGCCCGAGCCGTGCGCGTTGACGTAGCCGACCTCGTCCGGCGCGATGCGGCCCTGGTCCAGCGCCCGGGTGATCGCCTCGGCCATCTCGGTGCCGTCGGGCTTGAGCCCGGTCATGTGGAAGGCGTTGCAGCGGTTGGCGTAGCCGGTGACCTCGCAGTACACCTCCGCGCCGCGGCGGCGGGCGTGCCCGAGCTCCTCGAGCACGAGCACCGCCGCGCCCTCGCCCATGACGAACCCGTTGCGGCGGGCGTCGAAGGGCTTGGAGGCGTGCTCGGGGTCGTCGTTGCTGTCGGTGGTCGCCCGGATGGTGTCGAAGCAGGCCATCGAGATCGGTGAGATCGGGGCGTCGCTGGCCCCCGCGATCACGACGTCGGCGTCGCCGTCCTCGACCAGCTGCGCGCCGTAGCCGACCGAGTCGATGCCGGAGGTGCAGCCGGTGGAGACGACGGTCGCCGGGCCGTGCGCGCCGAACCGGACGGCGAGCTCGGTGGCGCCGCAGCTCGGCACCAGCGCGGAGGCGAGGAACCGCGAGGCGTACCGCGGGTCGACCTCCCACAGCCGGCCGGAGTCGCTGACCTGCACGTACTCCTGCTCCAGGCGCATCGTCGCGCCGACCGCGCTGCCCAGCGTCACGCCGACGCGGTCGCCGTCCGGGCCGTCGTCGGCGCCGAACCGCAGCCCGCTGTCGGCGACCGCCTCGTCCGCGGCGACCATCGCCATCTGGACGAACCGGTCGTTGCGGAACACCTCGTGGGCGGTCAGGCCCAGCTTGCGGCCGTCGAAGTCCACCTCGGCGGCGACCTGGGAGCGGAACCGGGCCGGGTCGAAGAAGGTGATCCGCCGGGTCGCCGTCCGCCCCTCGGTGAGCATGTCCCAGAAGCCCTCGCGGCCCATCGAGCCGGGGGCGACCACCCCGATGCCGGTGACGACGACCCGGCGCCGGTCGGTGCTCACCGCACGCCCGGGGGCAGCTCGGTGTCCACGTGGCCGAGCTCCGGCCGCGGCGCCAGCGGACCGCACAGGAAGACGAACGTCGCCGTCGTGCCCGTGTCGTTGACGATCCGGTGCCGCACGCCGATCGGGATGTGGACGGCGGACTCGGCGACCAGGCGGCGCTCCTCGCCGTCGAGGGTGACCAGGACGTCGCCCTCCTGGCAGTAGAGGAACTCCTCCGAGTACGGGTGCCAGTGCTCGGTCACGACCTCGCCGGGCTCAAGGGTGAGCGTGCCCATGAAGCCGGCGGTCGAGCCCACGCTGGCCGGGGACAGCAGCACCCGGATGTCCCCGCCGCGGCGGCGGTTGGGCGCGGTGTCGGCGCGGTGGACGGTGGGGCCGCAGCGCGTCGGGGTGGCCGGCGCGTGCTGGATCGTCGTCATGTCTCTCCTCGGAGCGGGTCAGGCGGGGACCGAGTCCGCGAGCGCGGATCCCGGGACGTCGGCGGGGACGGGCGCGCCCGGCCCCGCGGCCAGGCGGACGGGCAGGCCGGGGTGCACCTGGGCGACCAGCGGCCCGAGGACCGGCTCGGCGCCGATCTCGACGACCGACGTCGCGCCGGTGGCGACCAGCGCGCGGGAGGTGGCCTCCCAGAGCACCGGCGCGGTGAGGTGGCGGCGCAGCGCCGCGCGCAGCCGGCCGGGGTCGCGGGTCGGCTCGCCGTCGGCGTTGGGGACGACGGGCACCAGCGGGACCGACCAGTCCAGGTCGGCCAGCGCGGTCACCAGGTGCGCGGCGACCGGCGCCATCAGCGGCCCGTGGCACGGCGCCCGGCCGGGCAGCCGCACCAGCTCCAGGCCCGCCGCGCGGACGACCTCGGCCGCGCGGGCGAGCTCGGTGCGGCCGCCGGAGAGCACCGCGCGCTGCGGGGCGTCGAGGGCGGCGACGCACAGCGGGCCGTCGTCGCCGACCGCCGCGACGGCGGCGCGGGCGACCTGCTCCGCGCCGGGGCCGAGGACGGCGGCCAGGCCCGCGCAGGAGGGCCGGGGCGCCAGGCACAGCAGCTCGGCGCGCCAGTGCACCAGCTCGACGACCTGGTCGAGCTCGAGGGCGCCGGCCGCGACGAGGGCGGCGAACTCGCCCACGCCGTGCCCGGCGACGACCGCCGGGAAGAGCCCGCGGGCGGTCAGGCTGCGGTAGCCGGCCACCCCGGTCACGACGACCTCGAGGTGCGCCGCGACGGGGTCGGGTGCGGTCGCGGGGTCCCGCCACCAGGCGGCGACGTCGCGGCCGACGACGGCGTCGACCTCGGACACGGTGGCCGCGGCCACCGGGTCGGCCAGCCACGGGTCGACCATGCCCGGGCGGGAGCCCTCCTCCCCGGGCAGGACGACCGCGGGACCCCGCGCCGCGGTCACCCCACCGCTCCCCGGGTCGCGGCCGCCTCGACCTTGTCGCGGATGATCCCCATCTGGACCTTGCTGTTCGCGTCGATCCGCCGGGTCATCGTCTCGGTGTCGACCGGGGCCTCCGGCCGCATCCGGAAGTCCTGCACCCAGCGCATCCGGGTGCCGCCGTCCTCGGCCGTGTAGCTCCAGTGGATGTCCATGAACTCGAACGGCCCGGGCTCCACGCGGCGCGCGCGCACCTCGTGGGTGGCCGGGTCGAGGGTCCGCTCGGACACCCAGCTCCACACCCGCCCGGACTCGTCGGGGTGCATGGTCAGCCGGAACCGGAACCAGGTGTCGGTGGACTCCAGGACCTCCACGCTGCGGTACTCGGTGAACAGGTCCGGCCAGGACCGCAGGTCGTTGGTCATCGACCAGACGTGGTCGAGGTCGGCGTGGATGAGGATCGAGTTGTCGGTGTGGCCGACGGTCAGGGCGCGCGGGTCGGTGCTGGTCATGTCGGGGTGCTCCCTCGGGACGGGGTGGGCTACGCCGGCTGCGCCTGGGCCGCGGAGACGGCCTCGACGATCTCGCCGAACGTGTAGTTGTCGGGGCTGTCGTCGGGCATCGCGGTGCCGAAGCGGTCCTGCAGCTCGGTCTGCATGGACAGGAAGGCCAGCGAGTCCAGGCCGACGTCGGCGAAGCGGGCGTCGGGGTCGTCGGTGTGCGCCTCGGCCGGCAGGCCCGCCTTCTCGGTGAGCAGCTGCATGAGGTCGGCCTGGGTGAACGGGGCAGCGGACATGGGTGGGTCCTCCTCGGGACGGGAGTGGGGGACGGACGCCGGACCGGCGGGGGCGCCGGACGGGACGAGGTGCAGCGCGCCGCGCGAGGCGGGCAGGGCCGGCTCCCGGGACGCGGCGATGGCCGCGGCGCGGGCCACCAGGTCGGGCAGCCGGCGGTCGAGGAACTGGACGTCGTGCCGGTCGGCGCGCACGTCGGGGTCGCGCAGCAGCGCGCGGTGCAGGGCGGCGGTGGTGTGCACGCCGGGGCCCTCGACGCGCAGCTCGGCCAGCGCCCGGTCCATCCGGCGCACGGCCTGCTCGCGGTCGGGCGCCCAGACGACGAGCTTGCCCAGCAGCGAGTCGTAGTGCGGGCTGACCTCGTCGCCCTGGCGGTAGCCGGTGTCGAAGCGGGTCCACGGGCCGTCGGGGACGCGCAGCACGTCGAGCCGGCCGGGTGCGGGGGCGAACCCGCGGGCGGGGTCCTCGGCGTTGATCCGGCACTCGATCGCCGCGCCGCGCACCACGACGTCCTCCTGCCGCAGCCGCAGCCGCTCGCCGCCGGCCACCAGCAGCTGCTCGCGGACCAGGTCCACGCCGGTCAGCAGCTCGGTGACCGGGTGCTCGACCTGGATGCGGGCGTTCATCTCCATGAAGTACGCGCGCCCGGCGTCGTCGACGAGGAACTCCACGGTCCCGGCGCCGGTGTAGCCGACCGACAGCGCGCCGCGGACCGCCAGCTCGCCGAGCCCGGCCCGCTGCTCCGGCGTGAGGTGCCCGGCCGGGCCCTCCTCCAGCAGCTTCTGGTGGCGCCGCTGCAGCGAGCAGTCCCGCTCGCCGAGGTACACGCCCGCGCCGTGGGCGTCGCAGAGCACCTGGACCTCGACGTGCCGGGCGCCGGACAGGTAGCGCTCGACGTAGACGGTGGGGTCGCGGAACACCGCCCGGGCGACGGTGCGGGTGGTGGCGAACGCCTCGGCGAAGTCGGCGGGGTCGTGCACCACCGTCATGCCGCGGCCGCCGCCGCCGGCCGCGGCCTTGATGATCACCGGGTAGCCGATCTCCGCGGCGATCGCCAGGCCCTCCTCGGCGGTGCGTACCGGGTCCACCACGCCGGGCAGCAGCGGCAGGCCGGCCGCGGCCATCAGCCGCCGCGCGGTGGCCTTGTTGCCCATCTGCTGCATGACCTCCGGCGGTGGGCCCACGAAGGTGAGCCCCTCGGCCTCGCAGATCTCGGCGAAGTCGGGGTCCTCGGAGAGGAAGCCGTAGCCGGGGTGCACCGCGTCGGCGCCGCTGCGCAGCGCCGCCTCGACGACGTTGGGCACGTGCAGGTAGCTGGCCCGGGGCGCCGGCGGGCCGATGTGCACCGCCTCGTCGGCCATCTCGACGACGGCGGAGCGCCGGTCGGCCGTGGAGTACACGGCGACCACCTCGATGCCGAGCTCCCGGCAGGCGCGGGCGACCCGGACGGCGATCTCGCCGCGGTTGGCGACGAGCAGCCGGCCGATCACCGCGGCCCCCCGGACGGGCGCAGGACCACCAGGACCTGGTCGTACTCGACCGACTCGGCGTCGCCGACGCGGATCTCGGCCACCGCGCCCGCGGAGTCGGCCACGATCGGGTTCATCAGCTTCATCGCCTCGACGATCCCGAGCGTCTGGCCGGCCTCGACCTCGTCGCCGACCCGCACGAACGGCTCGGCGCCGGGGGAGGGCGCGGCGTAGAAGGTGCCCACCAGCGGCGCCCGGACGGCGATCGCGCCCTCGGGGACCTCGGGCTCCTCGCCCGCCGGCTCCGGGACCGCGGCCGGTCCGGTCGGCGCGGCCACGGCCTGCAGGCCGCCGGGCGCCGGCGCGGGCAGGGGGGCCGCGGGGACGGCGTCGGCCGCCCACTCCACCTCGACGGCGCGGTCGCCGCTGCGGACGGTCAGCCGGCGCAGCGGCCCGGGCAGGGCGCGGGCGAGCTCGACGACCTCGTCGTGCAGGCTGCGGCCCTCGTCCCCGGCCACCGGCTCCTCCACCGTCGATCCCGGCCGCGCCTGCAGCTCAGCGGGCCGCATCCCCGCCACCCCCCTCGGGTGCGGGGGCGACGACCCGCAGCGGCCGGTCGCCGTCGCCGCCGATGCGGGCCAGCCGGGCGGCCCGGGTGCCGAGCAGGGTGCCGACGTCGAGCCGGGCGAGCTCGTCGAGCTCCCGCACCAGCGCGGCGCGGACCAGGCCGGCGGCCGCGAGCGGGTCGGCGTCGGCGCCGCCGGGCGGCTCGGGCACCACCGAGGTGGCGATGCCGCTGGCCCGCAGGTGCGGCGCGCCCAGGCGCATGGCCCGCGCGGCGGTGGGCGCGGCGGTCGCCGTCCGCCAGAGGATCGCGGCGCAGCCCTCCGGGCTGATCACCGACAGGTAGGCGTTCTCCAGCACCAGCAGCCGGTCGGAGGTGCACAGCGCCAGCGCCCCGCCGCTGCCGCCCTCGCCGGTCAGCACCGCGACGACGGGCACCCGCAGCCGGCTGCTGCGCATGATGGTCTCGGCGATGGCGTGCGCCTGGCCGCGCTCCTCGGCCGCCGGCCCGGGGTGCGCCCCGGGGGTGTCGACCAGCGTGACCACCGGCAGGCCGAAGGTCTCGGCGTGGCTCATGAGCCGCATCGCCTTGCGGTAGCCCTCGGGGTGCGGCATGCCGAAGTTGCGCGCCACCCGCTCGCGGACCGAGTGGCCCTTCTCGTGGCCGATCACCACGACCGGGCGCCCGTCGAGGACGGCGACCCCGCCGACGACGGCCGGGTCGTCGGCGAACGCGCGGTCGCCGTGCAGCTCGACGAAGTCGTCGAAGACGGTGTGCAGGTAGTCCAGCGTCGTGGGCCGGCCGGCGACCCGGGCCCGCTGGACGACGTCCCAGGCGTCGGCGTCCTGCGCGTCGTCCGCCGGGGTCCCGTCCCCGGGCGCCTCCGGTGCCGGCACCGGGGCGGCGGCCGGGGGAGGAGCGGGACGGCGGCCGTGCAGCTCGAGCAGCCGCACCAGCAGGGGGCGCAGCTCCGCGCGGCTCTCGACCCGGTCGACCAGGCCGTGGGCCAGCAGGAACTCCGCGGTCTGGAAGTCGCTGGGCAGCTCGGCCCGGATGGTCTCCTGCACCACCCGCGGGCCGGCGAAGCCGACGTGCGCGCCGCGCTCGCCGACCAGGACGGCGGCCAGGGTGGCGAACGACGCCGACACCCCGCCGTAGGTGGGGTCGGTGAGCACGCAGACCGACAGCAGGCCGGACTCGTGCAGCCGGGCGAAGGCGTGGCTGACCCGCGCCATCTGGAACAGCGAGAACACGCCCTCCTGCATGCGGGCGCCGCCGCTGGCGCACACGGTCACCAGGGGCAGGCCGCGCTGCAGGGCGAGGTCCGCGGCCGCGCTGACGCGGCGGCCCACCTCGATGCCCATGCTGCCGCCGAGGAAGCCGAAGTCCATCGCGGCGAGGACCACCGGGGTGCCGCCGATGCGGGCGGTGCCGAGGACGACGGCCTCGCTCTCGCCGGAGCGGGCGGCGGCCTCGTGCAGCCGGTCGCGGTAGTCGCGCAGGTCGGTGAAGGCCAGCGGGTCGGCGGGCCCGGGCGGGCAGGCGTGCTCGTCGAAGGTGCCGTCGTCGGCCAGCAGCGCGATCCGCGCGCGGGCGCCCAGCCGCAGGTGGTGGTCGCACTCGGGGCAGACCGACAGGTTGCGGTCCAGGCGCTTGCGGTAGAGCAGCCAGCCGCAGCTGGGGCAGCTCACCCAGTCGACCGTCCCGGGCGCCGCGGCGTGCGGCCGGGCCGGCGTCGTCGCGGTCACGACCGCTCCGCCGACCACTCGTAGAAGCGGCGCGCCATGGCGTCCCGCGGCGACCGCCAGTTCGGGTCGTAGGCGACGATGTAGGGCCGCAGCTCCTCGCTGACCGCGCGGAACGCCGGCAGCGACTGGGCGACCGCCATGGCCTCCTGCTCGGGGCGGTCGAACTCGATCAGGTGCACGTAGAGGTCGTGGAAGGTGAACAGCTGCCGGCGCCGCACCCCGATCTCGTACGGCATCGACGTCGCGTCGGAGCGGGCGAAGACGTCGGCGACCTTGTCCGCGTCGGCGGGGGTCATCCTCGCGATGATCATCGTCTGGTGCACGGGCACTCCAGCGTCGCTGTGGGCCGGCAGGGGGCCGGCGAACCGGTGCGGCCGGCGGGCCGGGGACGGATGCCCGGCGACGCTAGGGCGGCGGCGCGGCCTCCCGACAGCGGCCACGGGTCGGATCCGTCGCGCCCGCCCGGGGGAGGGGTCGGCCCGTCGCCCGGGCGGGCACCGGCCGGAGGGGGTGGCGCGTCCTCCGGCCCAGCGCCCGCGGACGGGGGCGAGGCCGTCCTTCTGGCCAGGGGACCACGACCCGGGTATGAAATCCGGCATCTCATCGCGCTCACCACGTCGCGGACCGGTGGCGTCGGGTCACCGTCCGTCGCTAGCTTCCCGGTCCTGGGGAAACGGCACGGGGGCCGGACCTGAGCGGAGCGGACGCATGGGCGGCGAGCCAGGGGAGAGCGTCACCCCACCGCGGGACGGGTCGCGGCCTCCCGGGGCCCCGGCGCGCGTCCTGATCTGCGACGACCACGAGGTGCTGCGGCACGGCCTGCGCGCGGTGCTGCGCTGGGCGCCGGACCTCGTCGTCGTCGCGGAGGCGGCCGACGCGACGCGGGCGCTGGAGCTGGCCACCGAGCTGCACCCCGACGTCACCCTGCTCGGCCTGGGCGCCCAGGGGACGGCGATGACCGACCTGGTGCGGGACCTGACCGCGGCCGGCACCCGGGTCGTCCTGCTCGGCGAGGCCGGGAGCGGCGGCGACCTGGTCGAGGCGCTGCGCGCCGGCGCGCGCGGCTACGTCTACACCACCGTCAGCTCCGACCGGCTGGTCGAGGGCGTGCGGGCCGTGGTGCGCGGCGAGACGCTGCTCGACGCCGCCGTCACCGGGGAGCTGCTGCACCACCTCGACGGCGCGCGGAGCTCGGCCGGGACCGAGGACCCGGGCGGGCGCAACCCGCTCACCGCCCGGCAGCAGGCGGTGTCCGAGCTGGTGGCCGAGGGCCTGACCAACGCGGAGATCGCCACCCGGCTGCAGGTGAGCCGGGCGACCGTGAAGGGCCACATCACCGTCGCCCTGCGCCGGCTGGGCCTGCGCGACCGGACACAGCTGGCCATCCACGTCAACCGCACCGCCCGGCCCGGGACCGGGTGGGAGGCCGGGCCCGTCGGCGGCTGACCTCCGTGCCCGGCCCGACACTCTCCGTACACGCCCGGCGCACACACCGGGAGGACTCCCGCGCGCCACGCACACGAAGCTGGACGG
This sequence comes from Geodermatophilus sp. SYSU D01180, assembly GCF_054050415.1. Lineage (NCBI taxonomy): Bacteria > Bacillati > Actinomycetota > Actinomycetes > Geodermatophilales > Geodermatophilaceae > Geodermatophilus > Geodermatophilus sp. SYSU D01180. The sequence continues at coordinate 95,171 of NZ_JBJGZH010000014.1, forward strand.
CACCTGTGAACGCCGTGCAGATTGCCTGGCAACACCGGACGGTTGCGCGCTACCGTTCGGCGCGTCCGACTGAGACGGACGGGTTCCACTCGGCCGGAGACCCCGGTCCAGGTCCCGTCAGCCACCCGGACAGGGGGAAGGCATGAGCTCCGACGACGTCCTGCGGGGTCACGGTCCCGCCGCGCCGAGACCACGGCGCCCCGTCGGTCCCGCACCGGGCGTGCCGGTTCCGGGACGGGGCGCGCCGCCCCGCCCGCGCCAGGTCCCGCGGCCGGTGCGCCCGCTCGCCATCCGGCCGCCGTCCAGCCTGGTCCGGGTGCTGCTGTGCGAGGACCGGGAGGTCTTCCGGCTGGGGTTGCGGGAGGTCCTCGAGGCCGAGCCGGACATGGCCGTCGTCGCCGAGACCCACCACCTGCCCGGGGCGCTCGCCGCCGTCGACGACGTGCCCACCCAGGTCGTCGTCGCCCGCCAGGGCCTGGTCGAGGGCGCCACGCTGCCGCTGCTGCGTGACCTCTGCCGCCGGGGGACCGCGGTCCTCGTGCTGGCCGAGCCGCGCGAGGCCGGGCCCGAGCTGGTGCACGTCCTGCGGGCCGGGGTGCGGGGCTACCTGCCGCGCTGCTCGGCCGCCGCGCGGCTGGTCGAGGCCGTGCGCGCGCTGGCCCGGCACGAGCCGGCCATCGACTCCTCGGCCACCAGCCAGCTGGTGCGCTACCTGACCGACCCCACCCCGCCGGCCGAGGCTCCCGACCGCGCGCTGGACCGGCTCACCGAGCGGCAGCGGGAGGTCGCCGAGCTCGTGGCGCAGGGGCTGAGCAACGAGGAGATCGCGCGCCGGCTGTTCCTGAGCCTCGCGACGGTGAAGAGCCACCTCACCGCCTCGATGCGGCGGCTGGGCCTGCGCAGCCGGACCCAGCTGGCCATCCTCGTCAACCGGGACCACTCGCCCGCGGCGTGACGGAGGGCCCTCCCCGCAGGGGGAGGGCCCTCCGTCACGCTCAGCTGAGGTCGCGGCGGGCCAGCAGCAGGGCGGTGAGCGCGACGGCGCCGGCGAGGAAGGCGCCCAGCACCCAGGCGGCCTGGCCGCCGTCGACCACCGCGACGACGCCCGGCGTGCGCACCGGGTCCCCGGCCAGCGCGGCCACCAGCGACCCGGCGTTGACCCCCGGCAGCGCCCGCTGCACGGTGTCGAAGACCTCGAGCAGCGGCGCGGCTACGTTGACCACCAGGCTCTCGACGGCGAGCACCCACACCAGGCCCAGCCCGATGGCCAGCGCGGTGCCGCGCAGCGCCGTCCCGAGCAGCATGCCGAGCGCGCCCCACGTGGCGGCCACGAGCAGGCCGCCACCGAAGCCGCGGGCGATCTCGCCGATCCCGGGCCAGTCCGCGGGCGCGGACTCGACGCCGGCGATCAGTGCGCTGACCCCCGCCGTGAGCGCGAGGCTGAACGCGACCGTGCCGGCGAGGACGGTGAGCAGGGCCAGCACCTGGCCCGCGAGGACGGTGGTCCGCCGCGGCCCCTGGGCGAGCAGCGTCTTGAGCGTCCCCCAGCCGTACTCGCTTCCGGCCAGCAGCGCGCCGAGGGTCAGCAGCAGCGCGCCGCCGAACAGCGGCAGGCCCGACAGTGCGTTGCCGACCAGCCGGTCGGGCAGCGTGTCGGCCAGCAGCGCCTCCGGCGGGCTGCCCTCGTAGGAGGAGCCGCGCCGGTAGCTGGTGTAGGGGATGACCAGGCTGAACACCAGCTGCAGCGCGGGCCACAGGCCGAGCAGCACCCAGGTCGCCGGGCGGCGGCGCAGCTTGAGCAGCTCGGCGCCGACGATCGCCGGCAGGGAGCCGGCGGAGCGGGGGACCGGCCCCGCGACGGCGGCCGCCGCGCTCACCGCGCACCCCGGCGCGTCCGCCGCGCGGGTGCCGGCTCCGGGGGCGGGTCCCCGTCGGCGGTCCGGTCGCCGGTGAGCTGGAGGAAGACCTCCTCCAGCGTGCGCGCCTCCTGCCGCAGCCCGGTGACGTCGACGTCGGCGCGGACCAGCGCGCGGTTGACCGCCGCGGTCTCGCCGGGCGCGGCCTGCAGGTGCAGCGCACCGTCGACGACCGACACCCGGTCGGGGCCGAGCAGCCGCGACGCGACCGCCACGGCGGCGTCCAGCGGCTGCGCGTCGACGACGAGCCGGCCCAGGCCCCGCAGCTCCTCGACGGTGCTCTCCACGACCAGCCGGCCCGATGCCACGACCGCGACCCGGTCGCACAGGTGCTCGACCTCGCCGAGCAGGTGGCTGGACAGGACGACGGTGCGGCCCTCCGCGGCCAGCCGGCGGAGCAGGCCCCGCACCTCGCTGATCCCCGCCGGGTCCAGCCCGTTGGTGGGCTCGTCGAGGACGACCAGCTCCGGGTCCTTGAGCAGCGCCGCGGCGATGCCCAGCCGCTGCTTCATGCCCAGGGAGTAGGTGCCGAAGCGGTCGCCGGCGCGGTCGGTGAGGTCGACGGTGCCGAGCACCGCGTCGATGCGCGCCGTCCCGACGCCGGCGTAGCGGGCGAGGACCCGCAGGTTGTCCCGGCCGGAGAGGAAGGGGTAGAGCCCGGGGCCCTCGACCAGCGCCCCGACCCCGGCCACCGACGCGCCCGCCGGGCGGCCGAGCACCGTGGCCGACCCGCTGGTCGGGCGCACCAGGCCGAGCAGCATCCGCAGCGTCGTCGTCTTGCCGGCGCCGTTGGGGCCGAGGAAGCCGAAGACCTCGCCGCGGCGCACCTGCAGCGACAGCGCGTCGACGACCGTCCGGGAGCCGTAGCGCTTGGTGAGCCGGTCGGTCGTGACCACCGTGTCGGGGAGGGACGGACCGGGCGCCGCCGGGAGTGGTGCGGAGCGCCGGCCGACGGTCTCGGGGGCGGTCGTCATGCGGGGACTCTGCCCGCGCCCGTCTCGCGCTGTCGACGCCGTGAGGGTCCTTCGTCCCGAATCCGACCGGGGGTGTGCGACCTGGGGCGGAGGCGCCCTCCCGGGGTCGGTGGCCGCCCTCGCCCGACGGTGGAACGGGGCCCTCCCCGGGCCGGTCGTACGACCTCGGGCGGGCCCAGGTTCACACTCCTGACCCGTGGACGGTCCCGTTCCGCCCGTGGATGGTGTGCCGCGTTGCCAGGTTCCTCACAGGTTCCCCGCGCGCCCCTCACAGGTTGCCGGGGGCCTGTCCCGTCCCCGGGCGCCTGCCCGGGAGCGGCCGCAGACCAGAGAGGCCACCCCATGGACCCATCCACGACGACGAGGACGAGGACCCGCGCCAGAGCCGCACGCGTCACGGCGGCCGCCGGTGCCGGGGTCCTGCTCTTCGCCGCGCTCCCCGCCGGCATCGCGTCGGCGTACGGCGGCCCCCGCACCTGGGACGTCAAGCCCGGTGAGTCCATCCAGGCCGTCGTCGACCAGGCCGCCTCGGGCGACACCGTCCGGATCGCCCCCGGCACCTACACCGAGGCCGTGTGCATCGTGGACAAGGGCCTGACGATCCAGGGCGCCGGCCGCAACCAGACCACCATCCGGTGGAAGGGCGGGGAGCCCGCGCGGACCCCGTGCTGGGAGGCGACGAACGCCGCCGACCTCGAGGACGACGACGCCACCCTGGCCGACAACGTCTCCGGCCTGTTCTTCCTCAACCCGGACAGCCCCGTCGTGGTCAAGGACCTGCGCACGAAGAACCACACGGCGAACGGCATCGCCGCCTGGGGCGCCGACGGCTTCACGGTCACCAACACCAAGGGCAGCGGGCACGACCGGTACGGGATCCTCGCGGCCGACTCGCGGCACAACCACATCGTGGGGAACGTGGAGCAGGGCGTGGACCGGGCCGGCCCCGGTGAGGCGCCGGACTCCGGCACCGCCGGCATCTCCATCGGTGACTCGGCGAACTCCGAGTCGCTCGTCGCCCACAACCACGTGGACGGCTACAACCTCGGCATCTTCCTCCGCGAGTCCAGCGGCGGGAAGGTCGAGGCCAACACCCTGACCGGCAACTGCATCGGGATCCTGACCTTCGACGACTCCGGCACGGAGATCCCCGACCGCACCCGCAACGTCGAGGGCGGCGACTGGCGGATCACCGGCAACACGTCGGCGGCCAACAACCGGTGGTGCCTGCAGGGTCGCGAGGGCGACCAGCGGATCTCCGGTGTCGGCATGGCCGTGGTGAACGCGTCGAACGTCCAGGTCAGCGGAAACGTCATCCGGGACCACGTCCCGACCATCCCGCCGGCCCAGTTCATCCCGCCGAACGCGCCGCCGCTGACCTTCCCGACCGGTGGGCTCGTGCTGCTGACCTTCCTGCCGCCGCCTCCGCCGGCGCCGCAGGGCATCGCGAACCCGGGACAGGTGTCCAACGTCGCGGTCGTGGCCAACACCTTCGGTGACAACCGCGGCTTCGTGTTCGACCCGGCGACGGGTAGCTCGCAGCTCGGGAGGGTCGACATCCACGTCGTGCCGCCGATCCCGCCCTTCATCGGGGCGCCCGGTCCGGGCCTGCAGTTCCGCGACAACGCCTGCGACGGCAGCATCCCGAGCAACATCTGCGGGAACCCGCTGCCGCTCTGATCCGCACCACCCCGCCCGAGGGCGGTCCCGGCACCCGCCGGGGCCGCCCTCGGCGCGCGTCTAGCGACGGCGGCCGAGCAGCCAGCCGACGAGGACGCCGAGCAGGGTGAGCCCGGCACCGCCGAGCGCGCCGACGGCGAGGGTCTGCAGCTCCGACGACGGCGCCGCCGTCGGGGCCTTCGTGCCGCGGAAGACCTGCGGCTCGGGCCCGGCCGGCGTCCCCGCGGGCACGGCCGCGGGCGCCTCGGTCGAGCTGACCGCGGCCGAGGTCGCGCGGGTGGCGGCCGGCGCGGCGGCCACGGGGGCGCCCTCGGTGAGCTCGCGGTCGATCGCGGCGAAGAACTGCCCGGCCATCCGCTTGGCGACGCCGGAGATCATCCGCTGCCCGACCCCGGCCACCGGCCCGCCGACGACGGCGTCGGCCGAGTAGCTGAGCGTCGTCCCCTCCTCGTGCGGCTCCAGGTCGATGGTCACCTTCGCCCGAACGTTGCCCGGGGCGCCGGCGCCGGAGGCGTGCATGACGTAGGACGAGTGCGGCTGCTGGTCGGTCAGCCGGACCTCGCCGGCGTAGGTGCCGCGGATGGCGCCCACGCCGACCGAGACGTCCATCCGGTACTCGTCCTCGCCGGTGCGCTGCAGCGACTCGCAGCCGGGGATGGTCCGCGCGAGCACGGCCGGGTCGGTGACGACCCTCCAGACCTCCTCGGGCGTGCCGTGCAGCACCGCCGAGCCGTCGAGGTTCACGCGGGCACTCCCGTCTGGAGGGACGCCTGCGTCCGCTCCGCCGTCTCGTCTCTCATCAGGTCGTACAGCTCGGTCGGCGAGATCGGCATCGACGCGATCCGCCGCCCGGTGGCGTCCTCGATCGCCGAGGCGATCGCCGCCGTCCCGGGGATGACCCCCGCCTCGCCGGCGCCCTTGATCCCCAGCGGGTTCAGCGGCGACGGCGTCTCCTGGTGGTCGATGACCACGTCGGGCACCTCGGAGGCGTAGGGCATGAGGAAGTCCATGAACGACGCGTTCTGCAGCTGCCCGTCGGCGTCGTAGGCCATCCGCTCGTACAGCGCCCCGCCCACGCCCTGGGCGACGCCGCCGTGCACCTGGCCCTCGACGATCATCGGGTTCACCACGTTGCCGCAGTCGTGCACCACCGCGTACCGGACGACGTCGATCTCCCACGTCCGCGGGTCGATCTCCACCACCGCCGCGTGCGCGCCGGAGGCGAACGTCGAGCGGATGGGCGAGTAGTAGTCGCGGTGCTCCAGGCCCGGCGCGTCCCCGGGCGCGACCGGCGGCTTGCTGTCGTCGTGCGTGGCGAACTGGGTGGCCTGCTTGGCCGCCTCGTCGAAGGCGTAGCGCAGCGGGTTGGACAGGACGGCGACCGTGCGCAGCGGGATCGACGCCCCCGGCGTCCCCTTGACCTGCACCAGGCCCTCGTCGATCTCCAGGTCCTCCGGGTTGGCCTCGAGCACCTCGGCGGCGATCCGCAGCGCCTTCTCCCGCACCCCGCGGGCGGCCAGCGCGACGGCGTTGCCGCTCATCACCGCGGCGCGCGAGGCGAACGTCCCGACGGCGTACCCAAAGCGCCGGGTGTCGCCGGTGTGCACCTCGACGTCCTCGATCGGCACCCCCAGCTCGGAGGCGACGATCTGCGCGAACACCGTCTCGTGCCCCTGGCCCTGCGAGGTCAGCCCGGTGGAGACCAGCACCTTGCCGCTGCCGAGGACCTGCACGTGCCCGCCCTCGTACGGCCCGGGGCCGGTGCCCTCCACGTAGAGCGCCATGCCGACGCCGAGCAGCCTCCCGCGCGCCTCCGCGTCCGCGCGCAGCGCGGCGGCCTCGTCCCAGCCGACCAGCGCGACGAGCTTGTCCAGCAGCCCCGGGTAGTCCCCGGAGTCGTAGATGACCGGCCGGCCGTCCTGGAACGTCAGGCGGTGGTCGTAGGGGAACTGGTCGGGCGTGATCAGGTTCCGCCGGCGCACCTCGGCGCGGTCGAGGCCGAGCGCGTCGGCGATGCGGTCCATCGTCCGCTCCATCGCGTAGCAGCCCTGCGGCCGCCCGGCCCCGCGGTAGGGCGTGACGATGACGGTGTTGGTGTAGACGCTCTCGACGACCACCCGGTACACGGGGATCACGTACGGGCCGACCAGCTGGGTCGCCGTCACGATCGGGACGATGATCCCGTAGGGCGTGTAGGCGCCGTTGTCGTGCCAGACGTGCACGTCGAGCGCGGTGATCCGGCCGTCGTCGTCGTACCCGACGGTGATCTCCTGCCGCTGCTGGCGCTCGTGCGCGCTGGAGACGAAGTGCTCGCGCCGGTCCTCGGCCCACTTGACCTCGCGGCCCAGCCGGATCGCCGCCATGGGCACCAGCAGCTCCTCGGGCCACGGGTGCACGATCTTGACGCCGAAGCCGCCGCCGACGTCGGGCGCGATCACCTCGACCCGGTCCAGCGACAGCTCGAGCTTGGCGGCGATCGCCGCGCGCACCGACGTCGAGGCCTGGGTGCTGGAGTGCACACGCAGGCTGCCGTCGTCGGCGTCCCAGCGGGCGTGCACGCCCTTGCCCTCCAGCGGCGTGCAGGCGCTGCGCTCGATGTACTGGGTGAACGACAGCGTGTGCGCGGCGGCGGCCAGCGCAGGCTCGACGTCGCCGGTCTCCTGGTGGTGCCGGGCGGCGACGTTGTCGGGGATCTCCTCGTGGACGGCGTGCTCGGCGGCCCGGGCGGCGTCCACCCCGACGACGACCGGCAGCTCCTCGTAGGTGATGACGATCCGCTCCGCGGCGTCCTCGGCCACGTACCGGTCGGTGGCCACGACCATGACCACCGGCTCGCCGACGTGGTTGACCTCGCCGTTGGCCAGCGGGTACCCGGTGCGCGGCGCGTGCAGCTGCGGATGGGGGATGAGCACCGGCAGCGGCTCGGCCATCGGGCCGGTGAGGTCCTCGTAGGTGTAGATCGCGACCAGGCCCTCGACGTCGAGCGCCGCCTCGACGTCGACGTCGACGATCCGCGCGTGCGCGTGCGGGCTGCGCACGAAGGCCGCGGCCAGCGCGCCGGCGCCGATGTCGTCGAGGTAGCGGCCGCGGCCGGTGATCAGGCGGGCGTCCTCGCGCCGGCGGACCGGCTCCCCGAACAGCTTGGTGGTCATGCGTTCGCCTTCCGCGCGCGAATGGCGGTCACTGCCGGTCCTGCATCGCGGCGGCGGCGTGCCGGACGGCCTTCTTGATGTTGGCGTAGCCGGTGCACCGGCAGAGGTTGCCGCCGACGAGCTCGTCGACCTCCTCCTCGGTGATCTCCGTGCCCACGTCCCGCGCCTCGAGGCCCGCGGCGATCGTCACCAGGAAGCCCGGCGTGCAGAACCCGCACTGCAGGGCGTGGCACTCGCGGAAGGCCTCCTGCACCGGGTGGAGCACCTGCCCGCCCTGGTGGTCCTCGCGGGCCAGGCCCTCGACGGTGGTCACCTCCGCGCCGTCGACCTGCACGGCGAGCACCAGGCAGGAGCGCACCGGGTCGCCGTCGACGAGCACCGTGCACGAGCCGCAGACGCCGTGCGCGCAGCCGACGTGCGTGCCGGTCAGCCCGAGGTCGTCGCGCAGCGCGTCGGCGAGCACCCGGCGCACCGGGACGATCACCTCCCGCGGGACGCCGTTCACCGTCACGCGGACGGTCCGCTCCGTGTCGACGGAGGTCATGCAGCGGTCCTCTCGATCGCCTCGGCGGCCGCCTCGGCGAGTGTCCGTTCGGTGAGCACGCCGACCAGCAGCCGGCGGTAGTCGGCGCTGGCGTGGATGTCGGTGTCGGGCTCGACCAGCGTGCGGGCCAGCGCGCCGGCCGCGGCCCAGTCGGCGCTGTCGACGGGCTTGCCGGCGACGGCCTCGGTGAGGTCGTGCACCTCGGGCACCAGCCCGACCGACAGGTAGGAGGCGCGGACGGCGGCCACCCGGCGGTCCGCGTCGAGGGTCACGACGACGCCGGCCCCGCAGACGGCGTAGTCGCCCTTGCGCCGGGCGATCTCGGCGAAGGCGGTGCCCGAGCGCTCGGGCAGGGCGGGGAAGAAGGCGTCGACGACGACCGCGCCGCCGGGCAGCGAGGTCTCCAGCGGCCCGACGAACAGGTCCTGCCAGCCGACGGTCTCCCGGCCGGCCGGCGTCGCCACGGTCACCGAGCCGCCGGTGAGGGCGAGCACCGAGGTCATCTCGCCGGAGGGGTCGGCGTGCGCGATCGACCCGACCGTCGTCCCGCGGTTGCGGATGGCCGGGTGGGCGACGTTCGCCGTCGCCCGGGCCAGCAGCGGCTGGACCCGGGCGGCGGCCGCCGCGTCGGGGCTGTCGCGGAGCAGCCGTGCGTGCCGGACGAGGGCCCCCACCCGCACGCCGTCCCCGGTCGCCTCGACGGCGTCGAGGCCGGGCACCCGGTTGACGTCGACCAGCGTGGCCGGTGCCGCCAGGCGCATCGCCAGCAGCGGCAGCAGCGACTGCCCGCCGGCGAGCACCTTGGCGCCGGGCTCGGCGGCCAGGACGTCGAGGGCCTCGTCGAGGGACCGGGGGTCGGCGTAGCGGAAGGGTGCGGGCTTCACCGGTCGAGCGTCCCCTTGCGGGTGTCGACGCCGGGCCGGCCCACCTGGTCGACCGACGACGGGTCGGCGCTGTACTCGCGCCCCCCGGCGCTGTAGTCGTGCGCCCCGGCGTGGCCGAGCGCCGGGCCCGTGCCCCCGGCGTACTCCCGCTCGGCCACGAGCGCCGCCTTCATCTCCGCCGGCGCGAGGGCGCGGGCGACGTGCCACCCGAGCACCGCCACGATGGTGCCCAGCGCGATGCCGCCCAGCGAGAAGGTGTCGGTGATCTGCAGGTTCACGTTGCCGATGGCGATGATGATGCCCGCGGCGAGCGGCACCAGGTTGATCGGGTTGGCGAAGTCGACCCGGTTCTCCTTCCAGATCTTCGCGCCGAGCAGGCCGATCATCCCGTAGAGGACGACGGTGATACCGCCGAGGACGCCGCCCGGGATGATGTTGATCAGGGCGCCGAACTTCGGGCAGAGGCCGAGCAGGATCGCCACCAGGGCCGCCACGTAGTAGGCCGCGGTCGAGTAGACGCGGGTGGCGGCCATGACGCCGATGTTCTCGGCGTACGTGGTGGTGGGGGAGCCGCCGACCGAGGAGGCCACGACGGTGGCGACACCGTCGGCGGCGATCGCCCGGCCCATGTACGGGTCCAGGTCGCGCTTGGTCATCTCGGCGACGGCCTTCACGTGGCCGGCGTTCTCCGCGACCAGCGCGATGACGGCGGGCAGCACCAGGAGGCTGAAGTTCAGGGAGAAGCTGGGCGCGGTGAAGTCGGGGAGGCCGAACCAGTCGGCCTGGCTGACGGAGTCGAAGTTGATCCGGTCGCGGGTGACGACCTCGCCGGTGCCGTCGGGCGAGGTGATCTGGCCGGCGGTCGCGTCGAGCAGGATCGACAGCAGGTAGCCGAAGACGAGGCCGAGCAGGATCGAGATGCGGGCCCAGAAGCCGCGCAGCAGCAGCGAGGCGACGATGACGAAGGACATCGTGGCCAGCGCCACCCACTGGTCCTGGGGCCAGTAGATGCCGGCGACCACCGGGGCCAGGTTGAAGCCGATCAGGAGCACGACCGCGCCGGTCACCGCCGGCGGCAGGATCGCGTGCAGGAACCGGACCCCGGCGAAGTGGATGAGCACGCCGACCAGCGCCAGCACGACGCCGGAGACCAGGATCGCGCCGACGACGTCGCTGGAGTCGCCGCCCTGTGCCCGGACGGCGACGACGCCACCGACGAACGAGGCACTGGTGCCCAGGTAGCTCGGCACCTTCCCGTTCACGATGAGCAGGAAGATGATCGTCGCGATCCCGCTCATCATGATCGCGAGGTTGGGGTCGAGCCCCATGACGATCGGGAAGACGAAGGTCGCCCCGAACATGGCGACGACGTGCTGGGCGCCGATGCCGACGGTGCGGGGCCACGACAGTCGCTCGTCGGGCGCGACGGCCTCGCCCAGTGGCGGCGTCTTGCCGTCGCCGTAGAGCTTCCAACCGAACGCCATGGGGTCCTCCTCGAGAGGCACAACCGATGCGGGCCGGGAGGTGCCGCCACCCCCGGGAGGCCGTCACAGTGTCACGCGACACGCGGGCGCGAAAGTGCCTCAGCGCTAAATGTTCCGGCGGAAACAAGATCGTTGCGCGGCCGATATCTCACCGCTGAGGGATCGCCCGGTACGGTCGGCGGGGTGAGCGATCCTGGCCCCGGAGAGGGCGTCCGGCACGTCTCCCTGCGCAGCGGCGTCTACGCCGACTCGGTGCGGTTGATGCAGGTCAGCCGCGACGTCGGCGCCCGCGAGGGCGTCACCGCCGTCCTCGTCGCCATGGCCACGCCGCTCAACGTCGAGCTCGCCGCGGGCATGGGGCTGGCGCCCGCGGAGACCCCCGCGCCCGACCAGCTGCTCATCGCCGTCCGGGCCGTGGACGACGACGCGCTCGCCGCCGCGGTGGCCGCCGTCGACGCCGCCCTGGCCGAGCGCGAGCGCTCCCGCGCCAGCGCCGACGCGCAGCCGGCCCGCACGATCGGCGCCGGCCTCGACGACCTCGAGCCGGGTGCCCCGGCGCTGGCCATCGTCAGCGTCCCCGGGCAGTACGCCGCGCTCGAGGCCGCCGACGCGATCGCCGCCGGCCGCAGCGTGCTGGTCTTCTCCGACGGCGTCCCCGTCGAGCAGGAGGTCGCCCTGAAGCGTGCCGCGCACGCCGCCGGCGTCCTGGTGATGGGCCCCGACTGCGGCACCGCGATCGTCTCCGGCGTCGCGCTCGGCTTCGCCAACGTGGTGCGCCGCGGGCCGGTCGGCGTCGTCGCGGCGTCGGGGACCGGCGCGCAGCAGGTGTCCTGCCTGCTCGACGCGGCCGGCGTCGGCGTCTCGCACGTGATCGGCGTCGGCGGGCGCGACCTGTCCGAGGCGGTCGGCGGCCTGGCCACGCTCGACGCGCTCGCCGCCCTGGACGCGAACCCGGCCACCGAGCGGGTGCTCGTCGTCTCCAAGCCGCCGGCGCCGTCGGTCGCCGAGGCCGTGGAGCGGGCCGCCGCGGGGCTGTCCACGCCGGTCCGGTCGGCCGCCCTGTCGCCGGAGACCCCCGACCTCACCGCCGCCGTCGAGGCGTTGCTGGCCGACATGGGGCTCGACGTCCCGGTCTGGCCGTCCCGGCCCGGACCGGCGGAGGCCGCGCTGCCCGGCGCGGTCCTCAAGGGCCTCTACTCCGGCGGCACGCTGGCCGACGAGGCGATGCTCGTCGCGGCGCCCGTGCTCGGCGACGTCCGGTCCAACACCCCGCTGCGGCCGGAGCTGGACCTCGGCACGGACCTGTCCGCCCGCGGGCACGTGGTCGTCGACTTCGGTGACGACGCCCTGACCGTCGGCCGTGCCCACCCGATGATCGACCCGACGCTGCGGCTGGAGGCGATCGCCCGGCTGGCCGACTCCGGCGAGCCCGCCGTCCTGCTGCTCGACGTCGTCCTCGGCCACGGCGCCGACGCCGACCCGGCGGCGGCCCTCGCCCCGGCCCTGGTCGCCGCCCGCGAGCGCGCGCGGCTGCCGGTGGTCGTCGCGCTGGTCGGCACCGAGGCCGACCCCCAGGGCTGGAGCCGCCAGGCCGACGCCCTCGCCGCGGCCGGCGCCGCGGTCTTCGCCTCCAACGCCGCGGCCACGCGGTACGCCCTCGACCTGCTGGGAGCGCAGCGATGAGCCTGGGTGGTCTGCTGGACGGCCCGCCGGCGGTGGTGGCCGCGGGCGTCGACGTCTTCTCCGGTGCGCTGCGCGCCCAGGGCGCGTCGGTGGCCGACGTCGACTGGCGGCCGCCCGGCTTCGGCGACGCCGGCGACCTCGCCGCGCTGGCGCTGGACCCGCGCCGCGCGGCGGCCAACCGGACGGCGGTCGAGCGGGTGCTGGCCGCGGGCTCGGTGCTGGTCGACGTCCGCCCGGCCCGCGAGGTGCTCGGGCTCGAGGGGCGCACGCTGCTGCACTCCGGCCCGCCGCTGACCTGGGAGGCGGCGTCGGGCCCGATGCGCGGGGCGCTCGTCGGCGCCTGCCTGTTCGAGGGCTGGGCGTCGACGGTCGAGGAGGCCGAGGCGCTGCTCGCGTCGGGCGGTGTGGAGCTCGAGCCGTGCCACCACCGCTCCGCCGTCGGCCCGATGGCCGGGGTGACCTCGCCGTCGATGTGGGCGTGGTGCCTGGAGGACCCGGTCAACGGCGGCCGCGCCTACTGCAACCTCAACGAGGGCCTGGGCAAGGTCCTGCGGATGGGCGCCTTCAACGAGGAGGTGCTCACCCGGCTGGGCTGGATGCGCGACGTCCTCGGCCCCCTGCTGGCCCGCGCCGTGCGCTCGATGGCCGAGCCGCTGGACGTCAAGGCCGTGCTCGCGCAGATGCTGCAGATGGGCGACGAGGGGCACAACCGCAACCGCGCCGGGTCGCTGATGACCCTGCGCGAGCTCTCTCCGGCGCTGGCCGCGCTCGACGCCCCGTCCGCCGACGTCGCCGCCGCGCTGCGCTTCATCGGCGGCAACGAGCACTTCTTCCTCAACCTCGGCATGCCGACGGCGAAGCTGGCGATGGACGCCGCCCGCGACGTCCCCGGCTCGACGCTGGTCACCGTGATGGCGCGCAACGGCACCGAGTTCGGCGTGCAGACCGCCGGCACCGGCGACCGCTGGTTCACCGGCCCCGCGCAGACGCCGGTCGGCCTGTTCCTCGGCGACTACGGCCCCGAGGACGCCAACCCCGACATCGGCGACTCCGCGATCATGGAGACCTACGGCGTCGGAGGCTTCTCGATGGCCGCGGCGCCGGCGATCGTGCGCTTCGTCGGCGGCACCGTGCCCGACGCGCTGGCCACCACCGAGCGGATGTACCAGCTCACCCTGGCCGAGAACCCGGCGATGGCCATCCCGATCCTCGGCTTCCGCGGCGCCCCGACCGGCATCGACGTCCTCGCCGTGGCCCGCACCGGCTGGCTGCCGCAGATCAACACCGGCATGGCCGGGCGGGTGGCCGGCACGGGTCAGGTGGGCGCGGGCCTCGTCCAGCCGCCGCGGGAGTGCTTCGAGCAGGCGCTGGCCGCCCTCGCCGAGGAGGCCCGCGCCGCGACGGCGGCCTGAGCCCAGGCCGAGATCGGCGGTCTCGTGGCCATCACGCCCTGATGGCCACGAGACCGCCGATCTCGGTGGGCTACGCCGGGCCGCAGGCGAGCAGGGCGTCCAGTGCGCCGGCCAGGCCCTCCCCGCCGGTCAGCGGCGCCCGGAAGGGCACGCGCAGGTCGTAGCAGGAGCGCTGCGCCTCCACGCGGAACCGCACGCCGTGCCGGTCCAGCCCGAGCAGGCGGAGGTCGTCGCGCGGGCCGGCCCACGCCTGCACCCGGGCGAGCAGGGCGTCCAGCGCAGCGGCGTGCGCGGCGGCGAGGCCGGACTCGTCGGCGCTCACCGGGTCCGGCCTCGCGTCCGCGAAGTCCTCGAGCTCGACCTCGCACGTCGCCCCGGCGTCGGTGAGCAGCACCTCGGCGAGGTCCAGGCGCAGCAGCACCGCGCGCAGGCCGACGTCGAGCAGCGCGTCGGAGGGGTGGACCTCGGCGAGGTCCAGCAGCGCGGCCTGCACGACGGCCGGGTGCACCGGGGTCAGCCAGCCGGACAGCTCCACCTGCCCGCGCACCGGGTGCTGCACGGGAAAGGCCGTGCGGTCGGTGACGGTCAGCCGCGCCGGCAGGTCGCCCAGGGGCGAGGTCCGCAGCGCCGTCGCCAGCCGCCCGTCCGCGGGGACGACGACGAGCACCTGCCCGGCCGCCGTCGTCCCGGTGACCGTGACCTCGACCGCGCCGACACCGACCGCGTGCAGCGCCGCCGAGGCCCGGGCGGCCACCGTGCGGGCGCGCTCGGCGGGTGAGGGCTGCGGGATGCCGGTGGTGCCCGCACCGGCGCGGGGGGAGGGGCCGGCGGTCATCGATCACCTCGGGTGTCGGGATGCGAGTAAGGTGAACCTAACCTAACTCGACAACGGAGGTCCGGTTGAACACCCCCCGTCCCAAGGTCCGGCTCAGCCGCCGGCTCGGCCTGCCGCTCACCCCGAAGGCCGTGAGCTACTTCGAGCGCCGCCCGTACCCGCCGGGCGAGCACGGCCGCAAGCGCAAGCAGCAGAGCGACTACTCCACCCGGCTGCTGGAGAAGCAGCGGCTGCGGGCGCAGTACGACGTCAGCGAGACCCAGCTGCGCCGGGCGTTCGACCGGGCCCGGCGCACCGGCGGCAAGACCGGCGAGGCGCTGATCCAGGACCTCGAGTCGCGGCTGGACGCCACGGTGCTGCGGGCCGGGTTCGCGCGGACCATCTACCAGGCCCGCCAGTTCGTCACCCACCGGCACGTGCTGGTCAACGGCCGCCGGGTGGACCGCCCGTCCTACCGGCTGCGCCCCGGCGACTGGATCTCCATCGCCGAGCGGTCGCGGACCCGGGAGCCGTTCCAGGTCGCCGCGTCCGGCGCGCACGCCACCGCCCCGGCCTACCTCGGGGTGCGGCTGGCCGACCTCACCGCCCGGGTGGAGCGCGTGCCCGCCCGCGAGGAGGTCCCGGTGGTGTGCGAGGAGCAGTTGGTCGTGGAGTACTACTCGCGCTGACCCGGCACCAGCACCCCGACGTCGTCGGCGAAGGACAGCCGGGCGGCCGTCGCGCCCTGCAGGTCGTCGCGGCTGAGCCCGGCCACCATCTCGCGCACGAGGAACCCCTCGGCGGTGACGTCGAGGACGGCGAGGTCGGTGTAGACGCGGTCGACCACGCCGGCGGCGGTGAGCGGGTAGGTGCAGCGCGGCACGAGCTTGGGCTCGCCGGCCTTGGTCGTGTGCGTCGTCATGACCAGCACCCGCCGCGCGCCGACGGCGAGGTCCATCGCGCCGCCGACCGCCGGCGGGTGCGTGGCGTCGTCGGTGGCCCAGTTGGCGAGGTCGCCGTGCTCGGAGACCTGGAAGGCGCCGAGCACGGTCACGTCGACGTGGCCGCCGCGCATCATGAGGAACGCGTCGGTGTGGTGGAAGAACGCCCCGCCGGGCAGGAGGGTCACCGGCTGCTTGCCGGCGTTGATCAGCTCGGGGTCCTCCTCGCCCGGCGCCGGGGCGGGGCCCATCCCGAGGATGCCGTTCTCCGAGTGGTAGACGACCTCCTTGTCGTCCCCGACGCAGTCGGCGACCAGCGTGGGCAGGCCGATGCCGAGGTTGACGTAGGCGCCGTCGGGGATGTCCCGGGCGATCCGCCGGGCGACGTCCCGCGTGTCCAGCCTCACGCCCTGCCCACCTCCACGACGCGGTCCACGAAGATCCCCGGCGTCACGATCGCCTCCGGGTCCAGCGCGCCCAGCTCCACGAACTCGTCCACCTGGACGACGGTCAGCGCGGCGGCCGCGGCCATCGTCGGGCCGAAGTTCCGCGCGGCGGTGCGGTAGACGAGGTTGCCCCAGCGGTCGGCGCGCGCGGCCCGGACCAGGGCGACGTCGCCGGGCAGGGGCTCCTCGAACACGTGCCGGCGCCCGTCGATCACCCGCACCTCCTTGCCCTCGGCGAGGCGGGTGTCGGCGCCGGTCGGGGTGAAGAACCCGCCGAGGCCCGCGGCCGCGGCGCGCATCCGCTCGCTGAGCGTGCCCTGCGGGACCAGCTCGAGCTCCACCTCGCCGGCGCGCCAGCGCTCCTCGAACCAGACCGAGCCGGTCGAGCGCGGGTAGGAGCAGACGATCCTGCGCACCCGCCGCTCGCGCAGCAGCGCCGCGACGTCGGTCTCGCCCGAGCCGGCGTTGTTGGTGACGACGGTGAGGTCGGTGGTCCCCTGGTCCAGCAGCGCGTGCACCAGCTCCACCGGGACGCCGGAGGCGCCGAACCCGCCGATGAGCACGGTCGCGCCGTCCTCGATGCCCGCGACGGCGTCGGCCAGTGACCCCACCCGCTTGTCGATCATCCGCACCTCTCCGGCTCCGTCGGCGTGCCCCGACGCTAACGGGCCGGCGCCCGGGCCGTCGGACCCGGCCGCCGTCGCGGGGGACCCGGCCGCGGAGACGCCACCGGCCGGCGCCGGGGGCCGTGGGGCACCCGACGCCGGCCGGTGACGGTCGGTTCAGCAGGCCAGGCGGACCAGCCGCTGGATCAGCGACCGGCTGGGGAACCGGTCCTGGCGGATCTTGTCGAGCAGGATCTCCGCGTACTCCTGCTTGCGCCACGGGGTGAGCAGCGCCTCGACGTCGTCCATCATGGTCGCCGACGGGTAGTGGTCGGCCTCGATCTTCTCCAGGAGGACGTCGAGGACCTCCTCCCGGACGCTGAGCGAGACAGCCGCCTCACGCAGGGACGCGGGCACCTCGCCGTTCTCGGTCTGCGACACCGTCGCCTCCTCTCAGCGGGTCCCGGCCGGCGCGGGGCGCCGGGACCGTCGTCGCTGCGGCGGTCCGTCCCCGGATCCGTCGCCGGAGGGCGCCCCCGCGGGGGCCGGCTCCTCCTCGGGAGCCTCCTCCGGGGTCTCCTCCTCGGGCTCCTCTTCCTCGGCGCCCTCCTCGCCGGCCTCCTCCTCGCCGGCCTCTTCCTCCTCCTCGTCGTAACCGGCTTCCTCGTCGTAGCCGGTCTCCTGGTCCTCGGCCTCTTCCGGCGACTCGGCACCGGTCTCGTCCGGCTCCGGCTCGTCGGGTCCGCGGACGACCTCGCCGTCCCGGATCTCCCCGCGCCAGCTGCCGGTGGCCTCGCCGCGCATCATGATGAAGCGCCGGAAGTGCTTGAGGTCCAGCCGGGCGCGGCGGCCCTGGGCCCGCCAGATGTTGCCGGTCTTCTCGAACAGGCCCTGCGGGTAGTACTCCATGACCAGCAGGACCTGGGTGAGGTCGTCGGCCAGCGGGTGGAACGTGATGACGCCCTTGGTGGTGCCCTTGGCGCCCTCGGTGGTCCAGACGATCCGCCGGTCCGGGATCTGCTCGGTGATGGTCGCCTTCCAGTTGCGCCGGGACTTGGCGACCTTCACCCGCCAGTTGCTGGACACCTCGTCGGCCTGGTCGACCGAGTCGACGCCCTTCATGAAGCTGGCGAACTCCTGGAACTGCGTCCACTGGTCGTAGGCGACGTTCACCGGGACGCCGACGTAAACGTCCTCGACGATGTTGACGAACTTCTTGTTGCCGCCGGCCCCGCCGCCCTTGCGGAATGCGCCCTTGATCTTCTCCTTGATCCCGGTGCCCACGCCGCCGAGCACCGCCTTGACCGGGCTGTCGCCCTGGGCCACCCGGGAGATGGCTCCCATCGCGGCGGGGGCGACGAAGCCACCGCCCTCGGCCTTCTCCTTGAGGTTGTCGGTGACGCCGCCGACCTTGCTGCCGAGCGACTTGACCGCGTCGCCGGCGCGGGCCTTGGCGTAGTCCTTTGCCGCCTCACCGAGCTTGCCGATCACCGGGTTGCTGGCGAGCCCGCCGAGCAGGCCTCCGCCACCTCCGCCGCCGCCGGTCTCCTGGTTCTCCTGGTTCTCCGTGCTGGTCATGCCCGGGTTCCTTCCGTGCGCGGACGACGGGGGGCTCGGCCCTGGGGCCGGGCGCGGCGTGGGGGCTCGGCCTCGTTCTGGCGGTTCTCGTCACGGCCGGCAGCCTCCTGGCCGCCGCCGGACGCGGCGTCGCCACTCGGGCGGGGCCGCCTGCGGGGAGCCTCCGGGGACTGTCCCCGGTCACCCTGCGCCCGGTCACCCCGGGCCTGACGGCCCTGCGGACGCCGGGCCCCGCGGCGCGGCGGCAGCGGGGTGTCCTGCTGACCCCCGTCGCCGCCCCCGGCGTCCGTGTCGTCGCCGGGTGAGCCGCCGGCCTGGCCGGGGTCGACGTCGACGTCGGCGTGACCCGGGTCGGGGGTGCGGTCGCTGCCCTGGTCGGACGTCGCCTCGTCGGACGTCGCCTCGTCGGACGTCTCCTCCTCGGACTCGTGCTCACCAGACGTGTCCTCGGCCGGGGTGCCGCCCTCGGCGGTGGCGCCCTCCTCGGCCTCGCCGGTGTCCTCGCCGGTGTCCTCGGCGGTGTCCTCGTCGGACTCCTCGTCCTCGTCGGAGGTGTCGTCCTCGGCGGTGAGGTCCTCGTCGCCCTCGTCCTCGTCGGACTCGGTGTCCTCGTCCTCCTCGTCGTCGTAGGAGTCCTCGTCCTCGTAGTCGCCCTCGCCGGTGTCCTCGTCGGACTCCTCGTCCTCGTCGGAGGTGTCGTCCTCGGCGGTGAGATCCTCGTCGCCCTCGTCCTCGTCGGACTCGGTGTCCTCGGCGGTGTCCTCGGCGGTGTCCTCGGCGGTGTCCTCGCCGGTGTCCTCGCCGGTGTCGTCCTCGGACTCCGCCTCGTCCTCGGCCGCCCCGGTGTCCTCGGACTCCTCGTCCTCGGCGCCCTGGTCCTCGGCGGTGCCGGTGTCCTGGTCCTCGGTGTCCTGGTCCTCGGTGTCCTGGTCCTCGGTGTCCTGGTCCTCGGTGTCCTGGTCCTCGGTGTCCTGGTCCTCGGTGTCCTGGTCGGAGGCCTTGTCGGTGTCCTCCTCGTGACCCTTGCCCTTGCCGGTGATCGCCCGCAGGCCACGGCGGAGGACGCCGGTGCCGGACTCGGCCGCGCCGGTCGCTGCGCCACCGGCCGCGCCGGCCGCCTTGCCGGCGGTGTCGGTGGCCGTGGAGGCGGCGTCGCCCGCGGTGTCGGTGGCCTTGAGTGCCGCCTCGCCCACGGTGTCGGCGGCCTTCCCGGCCTTCTCGTTCAGCGCGGCCGTGCGCTGCTCCAGCGCCTTGGTCAGCGCCGCGAGCTGGGTGTCGAAGGTGGCCGTCGCCGCGCTCCGGCCGGCCTGCAGCAGGGGACCACGGAGCTGGGTCAGCAGCTCCTTGGCCTCGTTGCTGCTGGCGACGGACAGGAGGGCCTCACGCAGGAGGCGCTTGGGGTCCAGGGCGGACTGCGAGCCGGCGACCCACATGGCGAAACTGAGTGCGGCCCGGCCCTTCTTCATGCGGCCCAGCAGGTAGCCACCGAGCGTGGCGGCTCCCAGCTTGAGCACGGACGGGGTGGGACTCTCGGTCACAGTGATCCTCTTCTCCCACCGGGGACCCGGTCCCCGGTGCAACTGCTCGATCGACTGCCGCCGGCCCCCGTACCGACGGTGTGCTGCTTTCCCTCACCACCCCCATCGCGAACGGGGTGCGGGCTGCGAACCCACGACCACGTCGTCCAGGAAGCTGTAGACGGGCATCGGGCCCACGTACTCGACGTCGGCCCAGCCCCCGGCGGCCTCCCGCATGCGGGCGACCGCCGCGTCGGCGTCGTCGAGCCGGCCGCGCCGGACGAGGTACGCCGTCCGGGACACCTGCTCGTCGACGTGCAGTTCCCGGGACTGCTCGGCGACCGTCGCGAGCTCCTGCGTCCACTCCGCGACCAGCGCGGCCTGCAGGTCGGCGACGCGCGCGGCCACCGCCTCCCCCACCGCCATCCGGTCGGCCAGCGCGGCTCCCGGCACCCGGGCGCGCGCGGCGAGCCGGGCGACCTCCGGGTCGTCGCGGCTGACCGCGGCGACGCAGGCGTCGGTGTCGAAGGAGAGGTCCAGCCGCAGCTCGACCAGGTCCGCCACGGCGGCCAGGCGCTGCTCCAGCTCCTCGGCCGACGGCTCGAGCACCTCGGCCCGGACGGCGTCCTCGTCGGGCGCGACGGTCCCGAACGCCAGCGGCAGCACGGGCACGGTCACGACCAGGGTCACCAGCAGGTCGAGGTGCGCGACCGCGTCGTCGCCGACCAGGTCGCCGTCCGGCGCGTCGGACACCACCGCCGCCAGCGGACCCGCGACGACGGCGCGCGGCTGCTGCAGCCTGCCGGGGGGCACCCGGCCGACGGCGGGGGCGTCGGACCCGCGGACGACGCCGTGGACGAGCAGCACCGTCAGCCCCGGTTCTGCGGCCGCCGCGACGCCGGGGCGCCGCGCTCGCCGCCGCCGCGCGAGCCGCCGTCGCCCTCCTCGTCCCGGTCCTTGTCGCGGCCGGTCAGGGAGCCGATGACGTCCTGGGCGGTCTCCCGCGCGCCGCTCAGGGCTCCTTTCGTCTTCGCCCGGGACCCGCCCTGGGTGACCTCCCGGATGAGGCCGGGCAGGCCCGCGACCTGGTCCTGCGGCTGCAGGTCCAGCCGGTTGACCGCCTCGGCGAAGCGCAGGTAGGTGTCGACGCTGGCGATCACGATCCGCGCGTCGATGGTGAGCAACTCGATGCCCACCAGCGCCACGCGCACGTACGCGTCGATGACGATGCCCTTGTCGAGGACGACGTCGAGGACGTCCGCGAGGCCACTGGGCCGGGGGGCGCGGTTGACGGAGGACGTGGACATGGTCATGGCTGTCTCCTGCTCGGGTCGGGGTCAGGGGGCCGTGCTCGGGTGCCCGTGGTGCCACCGCGCGCCAGCGCGGTGAGGTCGAGGGGCAGGTACAGGTCCTCGGGGACGACGCCGAACGCGTCGATCAGCTCGTCGAAGGTGGCCTCCAGGTCGATCAACGCCCGGCCGAGCTGCTCGACCTGGGCGTCGGTGAGGTCGCCGGCGTCCACCCGCCGCAGCGCCTGGCGCTCGACGACCTGGCGGACGACCTCCAGCAGGGACACGACCAGCCGCCCCAGCGAGCGGCCGACCTCCTCGCCGCTGCCCTCCAGGCGGCGGGCGGCGCCGGACGGTGTCCTCCGCTGCGGTGTCGCCGGGTCGGGGCCGGTCACCGGAGGGCCTCCGTGCCGGCCGGCTGCGGCTCCCGGGGCTGGACGGCGGTGAGCAGCAGGCGCAGGTCCAGCCGGACCAGGTCGATGCCGGCCAGGGTGATGACGACGTCCCCGCCGACGTAGGCGCCGCGCTGCAGCACCCGGTCGAGCAGCTCGACCAGGCTCGTGCCCCGGGTGTCCCCGCCGAGGATCCCGGTCCGCTCAGCCACCGTGGCCCTCCGCGGTCAGCGCGGCGAAGGAGTACGGCGGCCAGGGGCCACTCACCTCCAGCGCGAGTCCGTCGTCCTCGAGCTCGGTCCGGAGCTCCCCGACCGCGGCGAGGAACGCCTCCTCCGCGTCCGGCGCCACCAGGCAGGCGAGGTCGAGCAGCAGCCCGGACGCCGGCGCGGCGCCGCGGTGCAGGCACTCCCGGACGTGCGGGTCCAGCACCTGCTCGAGCCGGTCGGCCGCCCGGGCGGCGTGGCGGGCGGCCTCCTCCCGCTCGCGCAGTGCCTGCCGGCGCTGGGCCAGGTACGCGGTGCCGGTCAGCTCCTCGCGGTCGGGCCGGGGCCCGCCGTCGCCGGCCTCCTCGCCGTCGGCCGGGCGGACCAGCCGGACGCCCCACTCGCGGGCGTCGCCGATGCGGGCCAGCTGCTCGCGGGCGACGGCGGCGTGCTCGGCCAGGAGACGGCGGGCGGCCGTCGCGTCGGGGACGGCGGTGCCCAGCCGCAGCGGCAGCACCGGACCGGCGGCGACGGCGGCCCGGACGACGGCGTCGTGGCCCCGGGCCAGCAGCGCCAGGCGCCCGCCCTCGGACAGGTCGTCCGGGTCGACCTCGAGGTCCGCCCGCGGCACGCGGCGCACCAGCAGGCCGAGGTCGCCGTCGGTCACCAGCTCGAGGGGGCGTCCGCCGTCGGGGGCGCCGGGCGGGTCCGCGGGCACCGGGAGGTCGGCGCGGGCCAGCGCGAAGGCGTACAGCACCTCGTCCGGCAGCGGGGCCGCGTCGGTCCGCGGCGAGGGCACGGGTGGCGGTGCCGGCTCGGGCGGCGGGGCGGGCTCCGGGCGTGCGACCGGCGCCGGGGCGGGGACCGCACCCGCGCCCCGGCCGGCGAGGACCTCCGCCACCAGGGCGTCGGCGATCAGGCCGGCCAGCCGCTCGACCGCCCGCTCGCGGCCCCGGACGACCGCGTCCGCCAGCACCTCGGGGCCCAGCTCGCGGGCGACAAGGGTGAGGCGGTCGGGGACGTCGGGACCGGTCACGACGGCTCGTCCCCCCGCCGCTCCGTCGCCCCGTCCGTCGTCCGGTCCGTCGTCGCCGGTCCGGCCTCGAGGCCCTGCCGGCGGACCAGGTCCTCCAGCTCGGCGACGCGCGCCCGCAGCGCGGCGACCTCGCCGTCGTCGCGCTCGCCGTCCTCGACGGCCGGCGCAGGCCGGCCGGAGAAGAACGGGTCGTGGCTCCACCAGTCCAGGCCCATCTCGCGGGCGGTCTCCGCGGAGGAGACGAACAGGCGCAGCTTGAGGGTCAGGAGCTCGATGTCGAGGATGTTCACGACGATGTCGCCGGCGATGACGATGCCCTTGTCGAGCACGCGCTCGAGCACGTCGGCCAGCGAGTCGGGCTGCCGGCCGAGCGCTCCGCTGCCGACGCCGACCTGACGGCGCGCGACGGGTCCGCTCATGCCTGGTCCACCTGGCCGCGGCTGAAGCGGCGCAGCCGCTCGAACCCGGTCAGCGCGCCGGAACCGTCCATGTCGACCCGGTAGGTCGCCATGACGCTCGTCGTGGAGGGGATGCGCTCCAGCTCGACGACGTCGACCAGCACGGACCACCCGTCGCCGTCCCGGCGCACGCCGGTGGTGGCGACCGGTTCGAGGCCCGTCAGAGCCATGAACTGCTCCAACGCGCCCCGTACGGCGCCCACGAGTCCCCCGTGACCCTCGCGATGATCCGTGTCCATGGCTCGGCCCACTTCACTCGTCGAATGATCAGGATGCGCCCCTACCCGACCCCCATCCAGGGGAAACGGAGCGATCACGGCGCTGATCTGCGGTGACCGGCGGCCCGGATCGCCGCGCGCGCCGGGGCGGCCGAGGATGGGGCGGTGATCCGCACCGTCGTCCGCGTGCAGGCCGGGACCTGATGCGCATCGACCTGGACGGCCGCACCGCCGTCGTCACCGGCTCGTCCCAGGGCATCGGCCTGGCCATCGCCGCCGGCCTGGCCCGCGCGGGGGCCGCCGTCGTCCTCACCGGCCGCGACCCCGGGAGGCTCGAGGCGGCCGCCGCCGGGATCGACGGCGCGGTGCGGACCGTCGCCGGCGACGTGACCACCGACGAGGGCGCCGCGGCCCTGCTCCAGGCGGTCCCCGACGCCGACGTGCTGGTCAACAACCTCGGCGTCTTCGGCGCCCGCCCGGCGCTGGAGATCACCGACGACGAGTGGCGCCGCTACTTCGAGACCAACGTGCTCACCGCCGTGCGGCTCACCCGCGCCTACCTGCCCGGGATGCGCGAGCGCGGCTGGGGCCGGGTGCAGTACATCGCCAGCGACTCGGCGGTCGCGATCCCGGCCGAGATGGTCCACTACGGCGTCACGAAGACGGCGCTGCTCGCGGTCTCGCGCGGCTTCGCCAAGGAGGCGGCCGGGTCCGGGGTGACGGTGAACTCGGTGATCGCGGGGCCCACGCACACCGGCGGCGTCGAGGACTTCGTCTACTCGCTCGTGGACCGCGACCTGCCCTGGGACGAGGCGCAGCGGCGGTTCATGCGCGAGCACCGCCCGGCGTCGCTGCTGCAGCGGCTGATCGAGCCCGAGGAGATCGCGAACATGTGCGTCTACCTCGCCTCGCCGCTGGCCTCGGCCACCACCGGCGGCGCGCTGCGCGTCGACGGCGGCTACGTGGACGCGATCGTGCCGTGAGCGGGACCCGCGGGGGAGCGCCCCGCGGGTCCCGCCCGGGCCTCAGGCCCTGATGATCGCCGCGACCGGGCCGCCGCCGGACGGGCCCTGGTGCACCGCGGCCACCGAGACGAACACCGCCGGGTCGCCGGTCACCGACGCCGCGACGCCACCGACGGTCGCCTTGATCTGCCGGTGCCAGAAGACGTCGGAGTCGTCGAGCATCGCGTTGCGCCGGCCGCGGACGTAGCCGGTCGGGTCGGCCTCGCACTTGAGGAAGACGTTGACCAGCCGGTCCCCGAGGTCGCTGACGTGCGGCCGCTCGGGCAGGTCGAGCCCGGCCTGGCGGATGGCGTCCCAGATGCCGTCCTGGTCCAGGGCGTCCTTCATCACCGAGTGGCCGATGCGGTAGTTCCCGCCGTGCCCGCGGGCGTTGCCGACGACGACGATCTGCGCCCGGTCCAGCTCCACGCCCGACGAGCAGGACGCGACGGCGCTGTAGAGGGACAGGTCGCGCATGACCTGCTCCTGCTTCGGCATCTCGATCTCGCCGAGCGCCACCGCGATGCCCAGCGCCGTCGTGCCGTTGGACAGGTCCATGGAGCCGTGCGGCTCGTCGTAGTAGGTGTCCTCGCCGCGGTTCTTCGCGTCGCGGATGGTCTCGATCGTCAGCAGCGGCGTCTTGGTCTGCACGTAGTGGACGTCGGCCGGGTCGGTGATCCCGGCGGCCTCCATCGCGCGGCGCACGCCCTCGGCGACCTTCTCCACCATCGAGATGCGGCCGATGTCCTCGGGCAGCAGGACGTCGCTCATCGCGTAGCCGACGGTCAGCCGCGGCTCGTCGGTCTTCTCGACGGCGTCCTCGGGCAGCGTCGCGAAGATCGTGGCGTGCGGGCTGATGACGCCGTCGGTGCCGCCGGACCACACGATCGGGATCTGCGCGACCTCCTCCTTCGACCGCCTGCCCTTCTCCAGCAGCACCTCGCGGAAGGCGCGGTCGGCGATGATCCGGGTGTAGTCGTTGACGCCGCCGTTGCCCTCGGTCTTGCCGATGACGGCGACGACCCGGTCGGCCTCCATGACGCCGTCGTCGATGAGCTTGGCCAGCTCGCTGGCGTCGCTGACGTTGTGCAGCGGGACCTTGCGGACCTCGATCGGTGCGGGCATGTGCTCCCTCTCAGTGGGCGGTGACGACGGTGCCGACGGCGTCCCCGGTGACGGCGTCGGCGATGTTCTCGAGCGAGGTGACGACGGCGCGCTCGCCGCCGCCCTCGACGAAGCGGAGGACGGCCTCGACCTTGGGGCCCATGGAGCCCCGGGCGAACTGGCCGTCCGCGGCGTGCGCGCGGAGCTCGGCCACCGTGACCCGGCCGAGCGGGCGCTGGGACGGCGTGCCGAAGTCGACCATCACGTTGGGGACGTCGGTGGCGATCACCAGGGTGTCGGCCTCCAGGTCGCGCGCCAGGACGGCGGCGGTGAGGTCCTTGTCGATGACGGCCTCGACACCCCGGAGGGGGGCGCCGGCACAGCCGTCGTCGGTCACCGGTATGCCCCCGCCACCGGCGCAGACGACGACGAAGCCGGCCGCGGCGAGGGCGTGGATCGCGGGGGAGTCGACGACCGTCCGCGGCTCCGGCGAGGCGACCACCCGCCGCCAGCCCCGCGGTCCGCGGTCCTCCCAGACCTGGCCGAGGGCGGTGAACCGCTCTGCCTCCTCGCGCGGGAGGAAGCGGCCGACCGGCTTCGACGGCTCGCGGAAGTGCGGGTCGTCGGCGTGGACGAGGGTCCGCGTGACCAGCCCGGCGGTGCGCTGGGGCAGCCCCCGGGCGGCGAGGGCGGCGTCGAGCTCGTCGGCGACGGTGAAGGCGATGGTCGCCTGGGTCTGGGCGACGTTCCAGTCCAGCGGCACCGGCGGCACGACGTGCGCGGCGAGCTCGTTCTTGACCAGCAGGTTGCCCACCTGCGGGCCGTTGCCGTGGGTGAGCACCACCTCGACCCCCGCGGCCACCACCTCGGCGACGTGGCCGGCGGCCTCGCGGATCGCGTTCCGCTGCGCCTCCGGGGTGGCCGAGCCGTCGGGTCCGGTCATGGCGTTGCCCCCGAGGGCGATCACCACGCGGCGGGACGTCACCCCGGCGACCCTAGCGGCGTTTCTCTTAGCGGTGAAGTAGTTGCCGGGACCTCGTGCCCCTCCGCGGGACCCCTGGCCACGGGACACTCCCGGGGGAGCGGGGGCCGCCCGGGAGGAGACGGTGATGCGCGTCCGCTTCGGCTTCGACACCCGCGCCACCCCTGCCCAGGTCCGCGAGGCGTTCACCGACGTCGGCGACCGGCGGCTGGAGGTGTGGTCGAAGACCCTCGACCCGGCGAGGTACGAGGTCCGCGAGCAGGGTGAGGGCTGGGCCGTGCTGCGCGAGGGCAGCGCGGGCGTCCCCTTCTGGGTGCTGCTGCGCTACGAGTGGTCGGACCCCGATCGGGTCACCTGGACGCTGCTGGACAGCGACCACTGCGACCGCGGCACCGGCGAGGTCCGGATCACCCCGCGGGACGACGGCGGCAGTCACGTCGACGTGACGTGGCGCCACAGCGGCGGCCGCGGGCTGCGCGGGCGGGCGGTGCTGCTGGCCCAGGGCCTGATCGCCCCTGTCGCGCTCCCCCGGGTCTATCGCGCCGCCCTCGACCGGGCGGCCGGCTGAGCTCAGCGGCGCCAGAAGTCGAAGCGGTCCCGCCCGGGGCGGAAGCCGGCGGCCTCGACGACGTCGACGGCGAGGTCGAAGCGCTGCCCCACCGCGCCGGGCTGGTGGGCGTCGCTGCCGAAGCTGACCGCCTCGCCACCCTCCTCGCGGAACCAGCGCACCTGGTCCACCGAGGCCAGCGGGCTGCTGGTGTTGACCTCCAGCGCCCGGCCGGTGCCGGCCAGCGCGCGGAACACCGCCCGGTACTCCTCCTCGTAGTCCTTCTCCACGTACCGGTGCGAGCCGCCGGGCCAGTACCGCCGCGGGAAGTCCACGTGCGCGAGCACCTGGAAGACGTCGCTGCTCTCGATCATGTCGACGACCTCGGCCAGGTAGCGGCGCATCGTGCCGTCGGCGTCCTGGTAGAGCAGCTGCCCGACGCCGTAGAGCCGGTCGCCGTCGTGCAGCGAGTGCAGCGAGCCGAGGATGCGGTCGACCGGCGCGTCGTCGAGGTGCGCGGCGAGGCTGGCCTCGAACAGGTGCGGCTCGCCCGCCTCGACGCCGGACCAGATGCGCAGCCCGGGGAACCGCTCGCGGACCTCGGCGAGCTCGGCCCAGTAGCCCTCGGTGTCGATCGGCGCGTGCCGCGAGGCGTGCCGGTCGACCAGGCCGAGCGTGGTGGCCCGGTCGTCGGCGCCCCACACGGTGAAGTCGAGGTGCTCGGTGAGGGCGATCGCGGGCAACCCCTGCGCCACGGCCTGCTCGCAGGCGCGGGCCATCGTCACACTGCTCGGGGTGTCCCACGACCACCCGGTGTGCACGTGGTTGTCCGGCGGTCGCATCGTCCCCATCCTGCCCGTCGTCCCCAGGTCCCGCTCACACGGTCCCGCTGTCGGGGGACGCACCTACTGTCGGGTGCCATGAGCACCGCCGCGCCCCCGTCCGACCTGGCCGCCGAGGCCCTCGGCGTCCTCCGCGAGCTGACCGGCCGGCCCGACGCGGTGTTCCGCGAGGGGCAGGACGCCGCCGTCGCCGCGCTGGTCGAGCGCTCCGAGCGGGCGCTGGTCGTGCAGCGCACCGGCTGGGGCAAGTCGGCGGTGTACTTCGTCTCCACCGCGCTGCTGCGCCGCCGCGGCGCCGGTCCCACGCTGCTGGTCAGCCCGCTGCTCGCGCTGATGCGCGACCAGGTGGCCGCCGCGGCCCGCGCCGGCATCCGCGCGGTGGAGATCTCCAGCGCCAACGCCACCGAGTGGGACGACGTCGCCGCGGCCCTGGCGGCCGACGACGTCGACGTCCTGCTGGTCTCGCCGGAGCGGCTGACCAACCCCCGCTTCCGCGAGGAGCAGCTGCCCGACCTGGTCGAGCGGTGCGGTCTGCTCGTCGTCGACGAGGCGCACTGCGTCTCCGACTGGGGCCACGACTTCCGGCCCGACTACCGCCGCATCCGCGACCTGCTCGGCACCCTGCCGGCAGGCACGCCCGTCCTCGCGACCACCGCCACGGCCAACGAGCGCGTCGTCGCCGACGTCGCCGAGCAGCTGGGCGCCGGCGGCGTCGGGGTGACGACGGTCCGCGGCCCGCTGGCCCGCGACTCGCTGCGCCTGGGCGTCCTGCGGCTGCCGACCGACCGCGCGCGGCTGGCGTGGCTCGCCGCCCACCTCGGCGACCTGCCGGGCAGCGGCATCGTCTACACGCTCACCGTCGCCGCGGCCGAGGAGACGGCGGGGCTGCTGCGCGACGCCGGGCACGACGTGCGCGCCTACACCGGCCGCCTCGACGACGCCGACCGCAAGGAGGCCGAGGAGGCGCTGCGGGAGAACCGGGTCAAGGCGCTGGTCGCCACCTCGGCGCTGGGCATGGGCTTCGACAAGCCCGACCTCGGCTTCGTCGTCCACCTCGGGGCGCCGTCGTCGCCGGTCAGCTACTACCAGCAGGTGGGCCGCGCCGGCCGCGCCGTCGAGCACGCCGACGTGCTGCTCCTGCCCGGCCCGGAGGACCTCGCCATCTGGCAGTGGTTCGCCACCTCCTCCATGCCGCGCGAGGACCACGCCGCCGCGGTGCTGTCCGCGATGGCCGACGGGAAGGCGTGGTCGGTGGCCCGGCTGGAGACCGTCGCCGACGTCCGCCGCTCCCGGCTCGAGCTGCTGCTCAAGGTGCTCGCCGTCGACGGCGCGGTGGAGCGCGTGCAGGGCGGCTGGCGGTCCACCGGCCGCCCGTGGGTCTACGACGCCGACCGCTACGGCCGCGTCGCCCGCACCCGGGAGGCCGAGCAGCGGGCGATGCTCACCTACGCGAAGCCCGTCGACGAGGCGCGCTGCCGCATGGCCTTCCTCCAGGAGGCGCTCGACGACCCGACCGCCGCCCCGTGCGGCCGCTGCGACGTCTGCGCCGGCCCCTGGTACCCGACCGACGTCCCCGCCGGCGCGGCCGAGGCGGCCTCCGCGGCGCTCGACCGCCCGGGCGTCGAGCTCGCCCCCCGCGCCCAGTGGCCCACCGGCGCCGACCGGCTCGGCGTCGAGGTGAAGGGGAAGATCGCGGCCGCCGAGCAGGTGGACCCGGGCCGGGCCGTCGCGCGGCTCACCGACCTGGGCTGGGGCCAGCGGCTGCGCACCCTGCTCGGCGACGACGGCGTCGGCGGCACGGTGACCCTCGACCTCGAGGCGCCCGGCATCGAGGAGGACCCGGACGCCGCCTTCGACGTGCCGGTGCAGCGCTCGGTGTCCGACGTCCCGCCGGACGAGGACCTGCTGCGCGCCTGCGCCCGCGTGCTCGGTGCCTGGGACTGGGCCGAGCGGCCGGCGGCGGTGGTCGCGGTCCCGTCGCGCCGCCGTCCGCGCCTGGTGACGGGGGTGGCGCAGGGCCTGGCCCGGGTGGGACGGCTGCCGTACCTGGGCGAGCTGTCACTCGCCCACGGCGGCCCGACCGGCGGCCCGGGCGGGAACAGCGCCTTCCGGCTGGCAGGGGTGTGGCAGCGGATCGTCGTCGGGCCGGAGCTGCGGTCGCGGCTCGGCGAGCTGGGGCCGGTCCCGGTGCTGCTCGTCGACGACCTCGCCGACTCGCGCTGGACCATGACCGTCGCCGGGCGGGAGCTGCAGCTGGCGGGCGCCTCCCGCGTGCTGCCCTTCGCCCTCGCGCTCACCGCGTAGCGGTGAGTCGTACACACGTTCGATCACCGCTAGCCTGCCGTCATGCCGCTCACGCACCAGCCGTCGATGTTCGACGTCGCCGAGGAGGCCGCACTCACCCCGCTCCGGGGCCGGGTGCGGCGGCACGTGCTCAGCAGGGGTGCGTGGGTCGACCACCTGCCGGGCTGGGTGACCGGCTCCGACGAGGTACTCGAGGTGCTGCTCGGCGACATCGGGTGGCGGGCCGACCGGCGGCAGATGTACGACCGCGAGGTCGCCGTCCCGCGGCTGCTCCGCTGGTACGGGCGCGGCGAGACGCTGCCGCACCCGCTCCTGACCGAGGCTCGGGCTGCGCTCGACGCGCACTACGCCCCCGAGCTCGGCGAGCCGTTCGTCACCGCCGGCATGTGCCTCTACCGGGACGGCCGGGACAGCGTGGCCTGGCACGGAGACCGCCTGGGCCGGAGCCGCACCGAGGACACGATGGTGGCGATCGTCTCCTTCGGGTCGCCGCGGCCGCTCCTCCTGCGTCCGGCCGGCGGTGGGGACGAGACCCTGCGCTTCCTACTGGGGCACGGGGACCTGGTGGTGATGGGCGGCTCGTGCCAGCGCACCTGGGAGCACTGCATCCCGAAGACCAGCAGGCCCGTCGGGCCGCGCGTGAGCGTCCAGTTCCGCCCGGCCGGAGTGGCCTGACCAGCAGGAACGGCCTGGCGGACCGCAGCGCTGTGGGCCCCGTCCGGAGCGCTTCCCGGTTGCCCGGGCGAGTGCCTGGGACCCCCCTGCAGGGGCTCTCTGAGGCCGTGTATGGTTCTTTCTGCACCGAGCGAGAACGGACCGGGCCGGAAGGCGCGGGAAACCGCCGGGCCGGCCTGGGGCCGGGCTGTTGCGGAGCCGGTGTTAGAGTGGGGTCACCGCCTCGAACGAG
>NZ_JBJGZH010000015.1:0-117678 GCF_054050415.1 Geodermatophilus sp. SYSU D01180
CTCTGCCCCGGGAGGCGGGGCAGAGCACGACCGCCGGCGCGGGGTCAGACCGCCCCGGCCCGGGAGGCCCGGTACTCGGGGACGGTCGCCATCGGCGGCCGCTCGTCGACGGCGACCGGCGTGCTGACCGGCAGGAAGCCGCTGCCGTCGGTGCGGAACTGGGTGAGCAGCCCGCCGGCGCCGGACCGGCCGCTGCGGGCCAGCACCGCCGAGACCACCTGGCCGGCCATCCGGCCCAGCGCCTCCTGGTCCTGCGAGGTGTGCCGGCGCACGCCCAGGTCGACCTGCGCCAGCCCGTGCAGGCCCAGCAGCCCGAGCAGGTCGACCAGCAGGCCCACCTCCACGCCGTAGCCGGAGACGAACGGCACCTGCTCCAGCGCCTCCCGCCGGCCGGCGTACTCCCCGCCCAGCGGCTGCACGAAGCCCGCGAGCTCCGGCCACAGGGCGTTGAGCAGCGGGCGCGCCGTGAGCTCGGTGACCCGGCCGCCGCCGGCGGGCGTGACGCGGCCGTCGACCTCCAGCGGCCGGGCGTAGCAGCCCTTCACGTAGCCGACCTGCGGATCGGTCAGCAGCGGCGCGAGCAGCCCCGGCACGTAGTGCGTGACGTCGCCGAGCAGGTCGGCGTCGAGGAAGACCAGCAGGTCGCCGGTGGTGGCCGCGAGGGACTTCCACAGCGCCTCGCCCTTGCCCGGCCGGCTGCCGTGCCCGGGCAGCACGTCCGCGGCCGCGACGACGTCGGCCCCGGCGGCGCGGGCGACCTCGGCGGTGCGGTCGGTGGAGTCGGAGTCGACGACGACCACCTCGTCGACCAGCGGGACCAGCCGGACCCAGCGCTCGACCAGGGCGGCGACGATCCCGCCGACGGTGGCCTCCTCGTCGCGCGCGGGGAGGACCAGGCTCACCCTGTGGCCGCCGCGGCGCTTGGCCCGCAGCAGGCCGAGGACGTCGACGTCGGCGACCGAACGGACGGCGGACGTGCGGCCGGAGAACCAGGTGGCGGCGTCGGGTCGCATCGCCCCACTGTCCCGGAGCCCTCCGGCGCGCCGCCACGGGCCCGGCCGGTGTTCACGGAGCCGTAGCCGGACGTTCCGCCGTCAGACGCGGCTGGGATCCCGCAGGGCCGCGGGGCTGTCCGGTCCCACCCGCGCGCCGGTGCCGTCGGGCTCCGGGTGCCCGAGCTCGGTCAGCCAGCCACGCAGCACCCGGTGCAGGTGTTCGGCCCCGACGATCTCGCCCGGCGGCGTCAGGACCCGGGGGTGGGCGAGGAACCCGCGCTGCTGCGGGCCGCCGAGCCCGCCGTGCGACCCGACGTGCGGCTCGAAGGGCGAGGCCTCGTCGGTGTCCGGGTCGTAGCGGCTGTTGACCATGACGTCGGGGCAGTGGGGGAACGTGGACACCCGCGCCACCAGCGCGGGCGCGTGCTCGCCGTACCCGGCCAGCGGGTCCTCGCCGACGACCACGCCGGTGGCCAGCCGGGACAGGCCGTCGCGGCCGAGGACGACCGGGCCGTGCTCCTCGGAGTGCACCAGCACGAAGCCCACGCCGTCGTGGTCGACCAGCGCCGGCAGCAGGTCGGGCCAGTGGTGCTCGATCTCCTCCAGCGGCACCCGGCCGGGCAGGTCGGGGAAGGAGACGCCGGCGGTGTGGCCCGAGACGACGACCACCACGCCCGGCGCCACCCGCGCCACCCGGCCCGGCTCCCCGGACGGCGTCCGGTGCGCGTGCTCGCCGGCGCCGGCGGCCACCACCCGCTCGCGCAGCCGGCGGGCGATGAAGCCCGGCCCGGACGCCACCTCGGCGAGCGCGCTGGTGACCTGCCAGCCCTCGGCCGGACGGCGGCTGTCGCGCGGCTCGGGTCCGCGCCGGCCCGGGTCCGGCGTGCCGCCGCAGTGCCGGCCGACGAAGGACTCGATCGTCTCGCCGAAGCGCTGCGCGAAGGCCTCGCCCTGGGTCTGGCCGTGGTCGGACAGCAGCACCACGTGGTACGGCCGCGGGGCGAGCTCCCCGGCGCGGGCCAGCCGGCCGACCTGCTGGTCGATGCTGCGCAGCACCTCGAGGGTGTCGAAGCGCTCGACGCCGCTGTGGTGGGCGACCTCGTCGTAGCCGAGGAAGTCGGCGTAGACGGCCGGGCGGCCGGCCATCATGTCCTCCAGGACAGCGGCGACGACGACGTCGCGGGCGATGACCGTGGTCCCGGGCCGGGCCAGCGGGTAGATGCCGCCGCGGCTGACCCGGGGTCGCACGTCGGCGCGGCGCTGCCGGGCGGCCGCGGACAGCTCCCGGTAGACGTCGGCCAGCGAGACGCCGAGCGTGCGCAGCGCGTTCACCGGGTTGGCGAAGTAGGCGTAGTAGCCGGCGCCCACCCGCTCGCGCCGCCGTCCGGACCGCCGCGGCACCACCAGCGGCAGCGCGCTCATGGTCAGGCTGACGTGCGGGGCGTCGCCGGTGAACAGGTTGCCGCGGCTGGCGCCGCCGCCGGCCAGCAGCCCGCGCCCGTCGGAGTGCCGCCGCTCCACCTCGGCGGCGTCGGCCGGGTGCGAGACCGCGACGACGTGGTCGCGGTCCTTCTCGTAGTAGCGGAACCCGAGGATGTCGTGGTTCGAGCCGTGCAGGATGCCGCAGACCGAGGCGCCGGTCTGCGAGCTCCAGTCGGTGTGCCACGAGGTGAGCGCGTGGCTGCCCGACCGCAGCCACGCGGCCAGGGTGGGCATCGACCCGTCGCGGACCGCGCGCCGGACGGTGTCGGCGCCGAGCCCGTCGATCTGCAGGAACAGCACGCCCGGCGGGCAGGGCCCGGCGGTCGAGGCGGAGCCGGCGCGGCGGCGGGCGCGGCGGAAGAACAGCTCGTCCTCGTCGATCGCCAGCGCGCTGCTCACCACCGCCGTCACCGCCGCCATGGCGACGACGACCAGGGTGGCGGTGCCCAGGTCGGTGACCACGACGCCCGGGACGGCGAAGGAGACCGCGAGCACCCCCGCGCCCAGCAGCAGGAAGCTGCCCAGGCCGAGGGTGAACAGCGCCAGCGGCAGCGCCACGCGCATGACCAGCGGCCAGACCACGCCGGCGAGCAGGCCGAGCAGCAGCGCGGTCAGCGGCGGCTGCCACCAGGCGGGCATCGCGAAACCGGTCAGCCACCGGTCGAGGACGACGAGGGCGAGCGTGGCCAGCAGCCAGGTGAGCAGCACCCGGGCCGGGGCGCGCCCGCGGCCGAGCACCCGCCCGCGCTGGTCCGGCCGGCTCACGCGGGGCCGCACGACGTCGGGCTGCCCTCGTCCTCCGGCTGCCGCTCCGGCCCGTCGTGCCGCCGGCGGCGGGACCCGACCAGGTTGAGCAGCGCGCCCACGACGAGGACCAGCAGCGTCGCCACCAGGGTGGCGATGAGCGGGCTGTCGAAGATCCCGCCGC
This sequence comes from Geodermatophilus sp. SYSU D01180, assembly GCF_054050415.1. Classification (NCBI taxonomy): domain Bacteria; kingdom Bacillati; phylum Actinomycetota; class Actinomycetes; order Geodermatophilales; family Geodermatophilaceae; genus Geodermatophilus; species Geodermatophilus sp. SYSU D01180. The sequence continues at coordinate 3,406 of NZ_JBJGZH010000015.1, forward strand.
TGGCCACGCCGAGCAGCGCGTAGGCCACCGCCCACAGCGAGGCGGCCAGCAACGAGGCGGGCAGCAGCCGCCGCCACGGGTAGGCCAGCGCGCCGGCGGCCAGCAGCACGGGGATGCGCCCGGCGGGCAGCAGCCGTCCGGCCACGATGATCTGCCAGCCGTGCCGGCGGAACTGCCCGCGGACTTCCTCGATCCGGTCGGCGTGCTGGCCCCGCGCGACCCAGCGCACCGCGGCCGGCCCGCCGGAGCGGCAGACGGCGAAGGTGGTGACGTCGCCGAGCCAGGCGCCGAGGGCGGCGACGACGAGCACCGCGACCAGGTTGAGCTCGTGCGCGGTGACCGCGAACGCGGCGGCGGCGCCGACCAGCGGCCCCGTGGGCACCACCGGCACGATCGACCCGAGCAGCACGCCGCCGAACAGCACCGGGTAGCCCAGCGACCCGTCGGTCCAGGCGGCGGCGAGGGTGGTGCTCATACGGCGTCCGCCACGGCGGGGAGCGCGACCGGCCGGCCGGGCTCGGGGACGACGACGGTGGTGGGCAGCCGGCGGGCGGCGACCGCCTCGGCGAAGGCGAGCGGCGGCTCGGTCAGCAGCCGGCGGTAGCGCCCGGCCAGCCCGGGCAGCGCCGTGCCGCCGCGGACGGCGAGGGTGCCCCAGTGCACCGGGACGGCGACCTGCGGGCGCACGCGGGCCACCGCCTCCGCGGCCCGCTCGGGGTCGAGGTGGCCCGGGCCGAGCGTGGGACCCCAGCCCCACACGGGCACCAGCGCGACGTCGACCCCGCGGTCGCCGATGCGGGTCATGCCCTCGAACAGGTCGGTGTCGCCGCAGGCGTAGACGCTGGACCCGGCGCCCTCCAGCAGGTGCCCGACGGCGACCGTCTCGGGGCCGGAGGTCAGGCGCGGGCCCCAGCGGTGGCCGCTGTGCACCGCGGGGACGGCGGTGACCCGCAGCCCGCGGTGCACCAGCGACTCCCCGGGGGCGAGCTCGTCCACCCAGCGGACGCCGCGCGAGCGCAGCCACGCGCCGGCGCCGCGCGGCACGACCACGCGGGCGTCGTCGTCCAGCAGCCGCAGGCTGGGCAGGTGCAGGTGGTCGGCGTGCAGGTGGCTGACCAGGACCAGGTCGGCGCCGGCCCAGGCGGCCGGGGGCGGGAGGGGGGCGACCCGCCGCAGCGGGCCGAGGGAGCGGGTGAGCACCGGGTCGGTGAGCACCGTGGACCCGGCCAGCTCGACGCGGACGGTCGAGTGGCCGATCCAGTGCAGCCCGGGACCCTCCACGCGGCCAGTATCGACCCGGGGACCGACGGGTCCGCGGACGCCGTCCCCCGTCCGGGGAAGCCGGCCCGGCGCGCCGCTCCGGGTGCGGCGGGGACGGATGCGTTCCACCATGCCTCCCATGACCTCAGCGGGGGACCCGGGGTTGCCACGGCCGGCGGCGGAGCTGTCCGGCGAGCTGCGGCGCATGGCGCTGCACCTGGAGACGGCGGCGGTGCTGGAGCTGCGGGCGCAGCGCACCACCGACCCGGTCCAGGTGGCGGTGCTGCGCCGGCGCGCCGAGCACCGACGACGGGAGGCGGACCGCCTGCGGGAGCGGCTGGCCGCCTGCGGCGTGGCCCTGCCGCGCGGGCAGCGGGCGCCGGGCGCGACCCCGGCCTGACCCGGGCAGCGCTGGCGTCGCGCCGTGGCCACCTGGGCGGACGTGCGGCGCCTGGCCCTCGCGCTGCCCGGGACCACGGAGGGCACCTCCTACGGACGGCCGGCGTGGAAGGTCCGCGACCGTGCCTTCGTCTGGGAGCGCCCGCTGCGCCGCGCCGACGTCGAGCAGCTGGGGGACGTCGCGCCGGAGGGCCCGGTCCTCGGCGCGGCCGTCGCCGACGAGGGCGTCAAGCACGCGCTGGTCGCCGACGACCCCGCCGTCTACCTGACGACGCCGCACTTCGACGGGTACGCCGCCGTGCTGGTCCGGCTGGACGCGATCGACGTCGCCGAGCTCGAGGAGCTGGTCACCGAGGCCTGGTTGGCCAAGGCGCCGGCCCGGCTGGCGCGCGAGCACCTCGCCGGGCGGTAGTCCCTCCCGGTACCGGGCGGTACGGCGCCGCGCGGGAACCCCTGGCCGGGTGCCGCGGGGTCTGGCATCTTCCGCCGCCGTCCCGAACCCGTGATCACAGGAGATCCCGTGCGTCTGCGCCCCCTCGTCGCCGGCACCGCCCTCGCCGCGACGTCCGTCCTCGCCCTCGCCGCCCCCGCCGCCGCGGCGCCGAAGCCCGTCTACGAGGCCGACGTCGTCGGCGTCGTACAGGTCGACCGTGGTGACCGCACCGTGGCGCAGGTCCAGGTCCGCTACCGCTGCGCCGCCGGTGAGGACCTCGGCCTGTGGGTGTCGGTCAAGCAGACCGCCGACCGCACGGCCGACCCGCGCCTGGAGCAGGAGGGCAGCAGCGGCATCTCCGCGGCGTGGAGCGACAGCCACCGCAACGCCTTCACCTGCGACGGCAGGAGCCGGGTCGGCACCTTCGAGGTCGACCAGCTGGAGCCGGCGTGGGACGGCGGGCAGCGCGCCGGCGCCGGTGCGCTGGCCCGGGGCGAGGCCTACGTGCAGTTCTGCCTCACCGACCCCGCCGCCCCCGGTCCCGAGGGCCTGCTGTTGAGCCACGACGAGTTCGTGCACGTGCGCTGAGCCCGCCGGACGCCCCGGTACCGGCACGACCGGTACCGGGGCGTTCCGCGCGCCGGATCGCGCCGGGAGTGGCAGAGTCCACAGCGTGAAGACCTGGCTCGACGCCTGGCCGGTGTTCCGGCAGCTGACCGGCCCCGATCCGCTCGGGCGCGGCAGGGCCGCGCGGAGCAGGGCGACGGAGGACGTGGTGAGCCGCACGGCCACCGCCGACCGCGTCGTCCAGAGCGTCTGCCCGTACTGCGCCGTCGGCTGCGGGCAGCGGATCTTCGTGAAGGACGAGCAGATCGTCCAGATCGAGGGCGACCCGGACTCGCCGATCAGCCGCGGCCGGCTCTGCCCCAAGGGCAGCGCCAGCAAGTCGCTGGTCACCAGCCCGACCCGCGTGACGACGGTCAAGTACCGCCGGCCGTACGGGACGGAGTGGGAGGACCTCGACCTCGACACGGCGATGCACATGATCGCCGACCGCGTCCTCGAGGCCCGGCGCAAGGGCTGGCAGGACGAGAACGACGGCAAGCGCGTGAACCGCACCATGGGGTTGGCGAGCCTCGGAGGGGCGACCCTCGACAACGAGGAGAACTACCTCATGAAGAAGCTGTACAGCGCCCTGGGCGCCATACAGATCGAGAACCAGGCGCGCATATAGCACTCCGCCACGGTGCCCGGTCTGGGTGCCTCGTTCGGACGTGGCGGTGCCACGAACTCCCAGGAAGACCTCGCGAACTCCGACTGCATCGTCATCGAGGGTTCCAACATGGCCGAGTGCCACCCGGTGGGTTTCCAGTGGGTGGGCGAGGCCAAGGCACGCGGCGCGAAGGTCATCCACATCGACCCGCGGTTCACCCGGACCAGCGCGATCGCCGACCTGCACGTGCCGCTGCGCATCGGCACCGACATCGCGTTCCTCGGCGGGCTGATCAACCACGTCCTCACGAACGACCTGTACTTCAAGGAGTACGTGGTCGCCTACACCAACGCCGCGGCGCTGGTGAGGGAGGACTTCGTCGACGCCGAGGACCTCGGCGGCCTGTTCTCCGGCTTCGACCCGGAGAACAACACCTACGACGAGTCCAGCTGGCAGTACGAGCCGGAGGAGCCGCCGCACTCGGGCTCCGACGACCCGGCCGGGGCCGCCGCGCAGGACGAGCTCGAGGACCACCCGCAGATCCGGAAGACCGACAAGGCGCAGGCGGCCGGCAGCGGCGGCCCGCCGATCCCGGCCAAGCCGAAGCGCGACGAGACGCTGCAGCACCCGCGGACGGTCTTCCAGGTCCTCAAGCGGCACTTCGCCCGCTACACCCCGGAGATGGTGGCCGAGGTCTGCGGCATCGAGCCGGAGACGTTCCTGCAGGTGGCCCGCTGGGTCACCGAGAACAGCGGCCGGGACCGGACGACGGCGTGGGTGTACTCGGTGGGCTGGACGCAGCACAGCGTCGGCGCGCAGTACATCCGCACCTGCTCGATCCTGCAGACGCTGCTGGGCAACATCGGCCGTCCCGGCGGCGGCATCCTCGCGCTGCGCGGACACGCCAGCATCCAGGGCTCGACCGACGTCCCGACGCTGTACAACCTGCTGCCCGGCTACCTGCCGATGCCGCACGCGATGCAGCACCAGTCGCTCGACGACTACTGCGCCGACGCCGCCGGCAAGGCCGGCTTCTGGGGCAACAAGCGCGCCTACACCGTCAGCCTGCTCAAGGCCTGGTGGGGCGACGCCGCGACGCCGGAGAACGACTTCGCCTTCGGTCACATGCCGCTGATCGACGGCGACCACAGCTCCTACCAGCAGATCAAGGACATGATCGAGGGGAAGATCTCCGGCTACTTCCTGGTCGGCGAGAACCCCACGGTCGGCCACCCCAACGGCCGGATGAACCGGTTCGGGCTGGCCAACCTCGACTGGCTGGTCGTCCGCGACCTGCAGATGATCGAGTCGGCGACCTTCTGGAAGGAGTCGCCGGAGATCGAGACCGGCGAGCTCGCCCCGGAGACGATCGCCACCGAGGTCTTCTTCGTGCCCGCGGCGTCGCACGCGGAGAAGGAGGGGACCTTCACCCAGACCCAGCGGCTGCTGCAGTGGCGGCACAAGGCGGTCGACCCGCCGGGTGACGCCAAGAGCGACCTGTGGTTCTTCTTCCACCTCGGCCGCATCCTGCGCGAGCGGCTCGCGGGGTCCACCGACCCGCGCGACCGGCCGCTGCTGGACCTCACCTGGGACTACCCGACGCACGGTCCCGACCAGGAGCCCAGCGCCGAGGACGTGCTGCGGGAGATCAACGGCGTCGGCCCCGACGGGCGTGCGGTCTCCGGCTACATGGAGCTCAAGGACGACGGGTCGACGTCGTGCGGCTGCTGGATCTACTCCGGCGTCTACGCCGACGAGGTCAACCAGTCCGCCCGCCGCCGGCCGGGCCGCGAGCAGGGCCAGGTCGCCTCCGAGTGGGGCTGGGCGTGGCCGTACAACCGGCGCATCCTCTACAACCGCGCCTCGGCCGACCCCGACGGCAGGCCGTGGAGCGAGCGGAAGAAGTACGTCTGGTGGGACGAGGAGGCCGGCCGCTGGACCGGCGCCGACAACCCGGACTTCGAGGCGACCAAGCGGCCGGACTACGTGCCGCCGGAGGGGGCCCGGGCGCAGGACGCGATCGGCGGCGCCGACCCGTTCATCATGCAGGGGGACGGGAAGGCCTGGCTGTACGCGCCGGCGGGCGTCGTCGACGGGCCGCTGCCCACGCACTACGAGCCGGCGGAGTCCGTCGTCGAGAACGCCCTGTACAAGCAGCAGGCGAACCCGACGATCGAGCGCATCGAGGGCCCGTGGAACCGGGAGAACCCGCCGCTGAGCCCGGTCTTCCCGTTCCAGGTGACCACCTACCGGCTGACCGAGCACCACACCGCCGGCGGGATGAGCCGGACGCTGCCCTACCTGTCCGAGCTCCAGCCGGAGTTCTTCGTCGAGGTCAGCCCGGAGCTGGCCGCGCTGCGCGGGCTGGTCAACGGGGAGTACGCCACGCTGGTCAGCACGCGGACGGCCATCGAGGCGAAGGTGCTGGTCACCGAGCGGATGCGGCCGATCCGACTGCGCGACGGCCAGGTCGTGCACCAGATCGGGATGCCCTACCACTGGTCCTACAGCGGCATCTCCACCGGCGACTCGGCCAACGACCTGCTCGGGATCGTGCTCGACCCGAACACCCACATCCAGGAGGACAAGGTCAGCACCGCCGACATCCGGCCGGGACGGCGCCCGCGCGGTCCCGAGCTGATCGAGTTCGTGGAGGAGTACCGGCGGCGCGCGGGCGTGGCGTCCGGCCGGGTCGGGGTCAACGGCCGCGACCCGGTCGCCGCCGAGGCCGGCGAGGGGTCCCAGCAGTGAGGAGGCCGGCATGACCTCGATCAGCTCGGCGAGCCCGGCCTTCACCGGGCGCGACCCGGAGAACCGGCTGTTCGGGCCGCTGCCCGACGTCCAGGGGGAGGCCGGCTACGACACCGACCACCCGGCGCGGGTGGGCTTCTTCACCGACACCTCGGTGTGCATCGGCTGCAAGGCCTGCGAGGTGGCGTGCAAGGAGTGGAACACCCTGCCGATGGACGACTCGCACGGCGTGCGCGACGTCATCGGGCTGTCCGGGATGTCCTACGACAACACCGGGCAGCTGGGGGCCAACTCCTGGCGGCACGTCGCGTTCATCGAGCAGGCGCGCACCGTCGACCTGCCGATGCCGACCTTCGGCCGCCCGGGCGACGACCGGCAGGGCAGCGGCCCGTCGGTGGCCGAGGGGCAGAACGACGACAGCCTGGCGAACGCCCAGCAGTCGAGCGTGCTCAACGCCGAGGCGCTCTCCGAGTTCGACCCGCAGACCGGGCAGAGCGGCACGGACAAGCAGATCCGCTGGCTGATGAGCTCCGACGTCTGCAAGCACTGCACGCACGCCGGCTGCCTGGACGTCTGCCCGACCGGGGCGCTGTTCCGCACCGAGTTCGGCACCGTCGTCGTCCAGGGCGACATCTGCAACGGCTGTGGCTACTGCGTGCCCTCGTGCCCCTACGGCGTCATCGACCAGCGCAAGGGCGACGGCCGGGTCTTCAAGTGCACGATGTGCTATGACCGGCTCACCGACGGGCTGCAGCCGGCCTGCGCCACCGCCTGCCCGACCCAGTCGATCCAGTTCGGCAACCTCGACGAGCTGCAGGCCCGTGCCGACGCCCGGCTGGCGACCCTCAAGGCGCAGGGCGTGGAGACGGCGCGGCTCTACGGCCGGGACGAGGACGACGGCGTCGGCGGCGCGGGCGCGTTCTTCCTGCTGCTCGACGAGCCGGAGGTCTACGGCCTGCCGCCGGACCCGGTGGTCACCACCCGCGACCTGCCGTCGATGTGGCGGGCGGCCGCGGCCGGCGCGGCGATGATCGCCGGCGTCGTGATCTCGTCCTTCCTCGGGCGGCGGCCGTGACGGAGGGGCTGACCACTCCCGGCGCGGGCTGGCGGCGGGCCGACGGCCCGGCCGCGGAGGCCCGCGGCAAGCGGCGGCGGAGGGGCGGGCGGCGCGGCGGCGGCGGCGAGGTGCCGATGGTCGACGACGCCCAGTTCACCTCGTACTACGGGCGCCCGATCATCAAGCCGCCGGTGTGGAAGTCGCCGGACGTGCCGCTGTACCTGTTCCTCGGCGGCATGGCGGGGTCGTCGTCGATCCTCGCCGCGGTCGCCGACGTCACCGGTCGGCCGACGCTGACCCGGATCGGCCGCTACACCGCCGGCGGCGGGGCGCTCGCCTCGGTGGTCTTCCTCATCCACGACCTCGGCCGGCCCGAGCGGTTCCTGCACATGCTGCGGGTGTTCAAGCCGACCTCGCCGCTGTCGGTCGGCTCCTACATCCTCGCGCCGTTCAGCGGGGCGGCCGCGGCGACGGCGGCCGTGGAGCTGCTCGGTTGGTTCCCGCGGCTCAAGCGCTTCGGCGGCGTCGTGTCGGCGCTGTTCGGCGGGCCGCTGGCCACCTACACCGGCGTGCTGCTGGCCAACACCGCGGTGCCCTCGTGGCACGCGGCGCACGACCAGCTGCCGTTCGTCTTCGGCGGCTCGGCGATGGCGGCCGGCGGCGGGATGACCATGGTGTTCACGCCGGTGGCCGAGGCCGGGCCCTCGCGGCGGACCGCGGTGGCCGGGGCGGCGATCGAGCTGGCCGTGATGCACCGGGTGGAGAGCGACCACGGGATCGTCAGCGAGCCGTACCACGAGGGCCGGCCCGGGACCATGCTGCGGGCGGCGAAGGCGTGCACCGCGGCCGGGGCGGCGCTGACCGTCGTGGCCGGGCGCCGTCGGGCCGGTGCGGTGGTGTCCGGGCTGCTGCTGGCCGCCGGCTCGCTGCTCACCCGCTTCGGCGTCTTCGAGGCCGGGATGGCCAGCGCCCGGGACCCCAAGTACACGGTGGTCCCGCAGCGCGAGCGGCTCGCCGCCCGGCAGAACGGCCACGCGCCGACCGTCACCCGCTGACCGCCGTGTCCCACCCCGGCCGGTGGGGCGGGGCACGACGCGAGAGTCGGGACCGCTCGTCCTCCTGCGCTGCTCCAGGTCGTGACAGCCGTGCACGACAGCTCGCCGGTCCAGCACCGGCCACGCGCTGACCGGCGGTACGCACCTGCATGCGCGGAGCGCGCCCTCGGCGGCGGCAGGCCGTCTGATCCCTCGTGCGGCCGGCGGTCCTCGTCCATCAGCACCCCAGACACAGCCGTCCCACGTGCCCCCGGTCCCGTCGTGTCCACCCCCCTCGAGGGAGGGGGGCGTCGCTAGCATCCGGCGACTGCGGTTGCGAACCGCATCCTTCCGAACACTCCCTGTGTTCGCTGATCGACGAGGACTGCCATGACCGACCCGACCAACAGCCCTGAGGCCCTGGGCAGCCGGTACCTGCTGGATGCCCCCATCGGCGCCGGCGCCATGGGTCAGGTCTGGCGGGGGCGGACCCACGAGGGTGAGTCCCTGGCCATCAAGGTCCTCCGGCCGGAGCTGTCCAGCGACCCGGCGGTGGTCACGCGCTTCGTCCAGGAGGCGCAGATCCTCACCCGGCTGGACGACACGCACCTCGTCCGGGTACGGGACCTGGTCGCCGAGGGATCGCGGCTGGCCATCGTGATGGACCTCGTCGAGGGACCGGACCTGCGCACCGAACTCGCACGCCGCGGGACCTACCGCCCGATCGACGCCCTCGCGGTCGTCGACGGGGTGCTGGCCGGCCTGACCGCGGTGCACGCCGGCGGCGTCGTGCACCGCGACGTCAAGCCGGAGAACGTCCTGCTCGCCGGCGGACGCCCCGACGAGGCGCGGCTGACCGACTTCGGCGTCGCACGGATCGCCGAGGAGAGCCAGAAGGCCCGCCGCACGACGGTCATCGGCACGCCCGAGTACCTCGCCCCTGAGGTGGCCGACGGGGCCACGCCCACGCCGGCCAGCGACCTCTACGCCGTCGGCGTCATGCTCTACGAGCTCGTCGCCGGGGTGACGCCGTTCAGCGGGGGCAGCCCCCTGGCGGTGCTGCGTCGGCACGCCGAGCAGCAGCCGACCCGCCCCGAGGGCATGCCCGACGCGGTCTGGGCGGCCGTGACCGCCCTGCTCGCCAAGGACCCGGCGCAGCGGCCGCCCAGCGCCGAGGCGTTCCGCGCCTGGCTGGCCTCTGCCGCGCCCAGCGTCGCCGACGCCCCGCAGCTGCGCCCGTTGGAGGCGCCGCCGGCGCCGCCCGTCGTCAGCCAGCCGACGGTCACGGGCCTGCGGTCGGAGACCCAGCCGGTCCCGGCGACCGAGCCCGCGGGCACGCGCTCCCCGGAGCCCCGCAGGCGCAGGCGGTGGCCGGTCGCGCTGGCCGCCGTGCTGACGTTCGTCGTCGTCCTCGGTGTGCTCACCGTCGTCCTGCTCAAGCCCTCGCGCGGTAACGGCGCGGCCGAAGCAGCCACCCCGTCCTCCTCGTCGTCCGCGTCCTCCTCGGAGCGGGAGACCTCCGCCGGCCGCTCGTCGACGGCGGCGCGGTCGACCACCAGTGCACCGTCGGGCGGCGTCGCCCCGTCGGTCACGGGGCTGACGCTCGCCTCGGCGCAGACGGCCATCACCAACGCCGGCCTCCGCGTCGTGGTCACCGAGGTCCTCGACGAGACCGTCGCCGACAACACCGTGATGGCGCAGGACCCCATCGAGGGCACTCGGCTCGAGCGCGGCGACACCGTCACCCTCACGGTCGCCCGCCGTCCGGTGGGCACCTTCCTCACCTCGCTGGACGCGGTCGAGACGTCCGGCTACAGCATGAGCGCCGGATCGACGGTCACGATGAACGGCGTCACCTACATCCACCCGGTGAGCTCGTCGACGTCGTGCGGTGACACGGTGAGCATCCAGTACGACCTGGGCCGCAGCTACCGGGAGTTCGAGGCGACCGTGGGCCTCAGCGACGGCAGCCAGTCCGCCGGGTTGATCCAGTTCGACGTCTTCGTCGACGGCCGCTCGGTCTTCACCCAGACCGCGACGCTGGGCGCCCCGGTGCCGGTGGCCGTGGACGTCACCGGCGGGCTGCGCCTCAACGTCTCCGCCACGCGCATCGAGCCCAACTGCAGGGACGGCTGGGACGACGCGGACGTGTACGCGGTCTGGGGCGACCCGACCCTCTACGGCGTGCCCAGCGAGGTGCCGTCGCCCGTGACCACCACGGGTGCTGCCCTGCCCACCAACTGATCCGGGCAGGTACCCGTGCGACTCGAGCTGACCCTGACCAGCCGGCGGGGCCGCCGCCGGGACCTCGTGGTCGAGGCCGGCCCCGCGAGCCCGCTGGGCGAGGTCCTCGGCGACTACCTGGACCCGGGCGACGTCGTCCACGCCGGGCGCAGTCGGGTCGACCTGGCCTGCCCGGTCGGCCGGAGCCCGGTGCGCAGCGGCGCCGATCTCACGGTGGGCGAGCCCGGGGCCGACGGAGGCTGGCCGCTCGACGGGCCCGCGCTCGCGGTGCTCGGCGGCGTCGACGCCGGCACGCTGCACCCGCTGGCCACCGGGTCCGTGGTGGTCGGCCGCGGAGCGCCGGCGGACGTCGTCCTGGGCGACCCCACCGTCTCCACCCGGCACGCCGCGCTCGACCTCCGCGACGACGGCACCGTCGAGGTGGCCGACCTCGGGTCCAGCAACGGCACCGTCGTCGCCGGTCGCCGGCTGCCGGTGGGGGAGAAGGCCCGGGTGCAGCCCGGTGAGCGGTTCCTGCTCGGCGAGTCGGTCGTCGCCGTGCTGGCACCGGTCCGGCCGGACGGTTCCGTCGACGTGTCCCCGGACGGGGACGCGATGTTCAACCGGGTCGTCCGCTACCGGGCCCCGGAGCAGACGGCCAGGATCGCCGTCCCGCGTCCGCCCGGCGATCCCGTCCGCACGGGCATCGGTCTGCAGATCGCGAGCAGCGTCGCGATGCTCGGCGTCGGCGTCGCCTCGGCGCTGTTGCTGCGCAACTACGTGTACGCCCTGCTGGGTCTGGTCGCGCCGCTGGTCTTCATCGGCGGCACGCTGCTCGCCCAGCGCGGCACCCGCCGTGAGGCCGCCCGCAAGCGCCGTGAGTACGAGGCCGCCCGAGCCCGCGCCGACGAGCGCATCGCCGCCGCGGTCGCCGAGGAAGCCGAGCGGTCCTGGCGGGCGACGACCGACCCCGCGACCGGTGCGCTCGCCGCCCTCGGGCCCACGTCGGACCTGTGGTCGGTCGACGGGCACGACGAGCAGGCGATGCTGGTCCGGGTCGGTACGCACGACCGGCCGGCGCGGGTGACGTTCCAGGGCACCGAGGACGACGTCGCCGTCCCGGTGCTGACCGCGACGCCGGCGACGGTGGACCTGCGGGCACACCCGGTGTCCGGCATCGCCGGGCCGCTCGCGTCCGCCCGCGGCGCGGCACGGGCGCTGGTCCACCAGCTGGTGACCTCCCGCAGCCCCGACGAGCTGGTCGTCGTCCACCTCTCGGCGGAGGGCACGGACGACGGCTGGTCCTGGCTGCGCTGGGTGCCGCACGTCCGCGGTCTCGACGTCGACGTCCACGCCGTGTCCCCGGGCAGGGACGCGCTCAACCGGCGGCTCGAGGAGCTGACCACGCTCATCGGGCAGCGGGCGGAGCTGACCTCCTTCGGCTACGGACCGCAGCTGCTGCTCCCTGAGGTGCTGGTCGTCCTGGACGGCGCCGGCGCCCTGCGCACCCTCCCGTCGGTGGTCCGCGTGCTGCGCGAGGGGCCGGCCGTGGGCATCCGGGTGCTCGCCGTGGACGCCGTGGCGGCCCGGCTGCCCGCAGAGGCGACCGCGCGCCTGGTCATCGACCCGCAGGGCTCCGGGTCGTCCGTGGCCGTGCTGGAGAGCAGGGGCGCGGCTCCGCTGACGGGGATCGTCCCCGACCTCGTGGCGGTGGCCACCGCCGAGCGCAGCGCCCGGGCGATGGCCCCGCTGGTGCCGCTGGGCGGCTCCGGCGCGGCGGCGTTGCCGGACTCGGTGCGCTTCTCCGACCTGTACCGCCTCGACGGTGCCGGCGTGCCCGAGGTGCTCGCCCGGTGGTCGGCGGGTGCGGAGTGCCAGGCGGTGCTCGGCGTGGACGAGTCGGGACGTCCGGTCACCGTCGACCTGGTGCACGACGGCCCGCACGCGCTGGTGGCCGGGACCTCCGGGTCGGGCAAGAGCGAGCTGCTGCGGACCCTGCTCACCGGACTCGCGCTGTCGGCGCCGCCCCAGGACCTGGGCTTGTTCCTCATCGACTTCAAGGGCGGTGGCGCCTTCGGCAAGCTCGCCGACCTGCCGCACGTCGTCGGGTACGCCGACGACCTGACCATCGGTGGGCACCTGGCCGACCGGCTCCTGGACTCGCTGCGCGCCGAGCTGGACCTGCGCAAGGGCTGGTTCAAGGCGGCCGGCAACGCCGAGGACATGCGGGCGTACCGGGCGGCACGGGCGCTGCGGCCGGAGCTGCCGGCGGTCAGCCGCCTGGTGATCGTCGTCGACGAGTTCGCCGAGCTGAAGGAGGCCCAGCCCGACTTCGTCGACGGCCTGGTCAACGTCGCCCGCGTGGGCCGCTCCCTGGGCGTGCACCTGGTGCTGGCCACCCAGCGACCCGCGGGGGTGGTCACCGCGCAGATCCGCGACAACGCCAACCTGCGCATCTGCCTGCGCGTGCTCGACCCCGGCACCAGCCAGGACCTGGTGGGGTCGGCGGTGGCGGCGGCCTTCCCGAACCGCGTGAAGGGCCGAGCGGCCCTGGTGAGCGGTGACGGCCAGCCGCAGGTGCTGCAGTCGGCCTACGTCAGCGGCCCGGTGCGGACGACGTCGGCCGACGAGGTCCCTGCCCCGGTGGTGCGGCAGCAGGGCTGGACGGCCTGCGGGATGCCGGCCCGCCCGGCGCACCGCGCGGAGGAGGACACGTCGGCGACCGAGCTGTCGGAGGTCGTCCGGCTGCTGCAGACCGCTGCCGAGCAGTCCGGCGCACCGCGCGCCCGACGCCCGTGGCGCCCACCGCTGGGGGAGACCGTGCTGCTGCGCCAGCTGGTCGGCGGTGCCGGGCAGGTGCCCTGGGGCACGGGGCTGGTCGGCATCGAGGACAGGCCGGCCGAGCAGAAGCAGATCGGGGTCGGCCTGCGGCTGGGCGGCGGCAACCTGGCGGTGGTGGGCAGCCGGGGCAGCGGCCGGTCGACGGCGCTGCGCACGTTGGCGGCCGCCCTGGCGAGCCGGCACACCGCCGACGAGGTACACCTCTACGTCATCGACCAGACCGCCGCCTCGGTGCTGCGGCCACTGGCTGGGCTGCCGCACTGCGGCGTCGTCGCCACCCGCAACGAGCGGCACCGCACCGAGCGGCTGGTGGCCCGCCTCGGGCAGCTGGCCGACGAGCGCGCGGCGCTGCTCTCGGCGCGCGGAGCGTCCACGGTCACCGAGTTGCGCCGCACCGACCCCTCGGCACCGCCGCACGTCGTCGTGCTCGTCGACGGCTGGGACCAGCTGGTGCAGAACTTCTCCGGTCCCGCGGAGGGTCTGCGGGTGGCACTGGTACGGCTGGCCGACGAGGGACCGGCGCTGGGCATCCAGTTGGTGGTCGCCGGCGGCAAGGCGGTCAACCAGTCGCGGCTGATCGGCGCGCTGGAGCAGGTGCTGGTGCTCCGCTTCGACCAGCGCGACGACATGGCCGGCTTTGCCGTCCCCGTGCGGGAGCTGCCGGCGGAGATCCCACCCGGCCGTGCGCACCGGCCCGGTACAGGGAACGCCGTCCAGATCGCGCTCCTCGGCGAGGACGGCGGCACGGAGGCGCAGAACGCGGCGCTGGCCGAGATCGCCGCCACCGCGGCGCCCGCCGTCCACCACGTGCCGTTCCGGCTCGACGACCTACCGGGGCTGATCACCTGGGCGGACGCGGGGGCGCTGCCCGGCGGGACGGCGGCCGGCTCGCGGGAGGTGCTCGTCGGCGTCGGCGGTGACCAGCTCGGCGGCCGCGTGGTCGACCTGGACCGGCTGGAGGGCCCGTTCGTGGTGGCCGGCCCCGCGGGGAAGGGCCGGACGGCGGCGCTCGTCCTCCTCGCCCGCCAGCTGACCGCGAAGGGCGTCCCCGTGCTCGTGGCCACGTCGGACCCGGTTCGGTTCCCCGAGGTGCAGGTCGTGGACCCCCGGGCAGCGGTGGAGCTGGTGGAGGGCGCCGTCGTGCTCGTCGACGACGCCGGTCGGGTGCCCGACGACTCGCCGCTGATGTCGGCGGCGCTGGCCTCGCCCGCGGTGCGGCTGGTGGTCGCCGGCGACCCGGCGTCGCTGACCGGCTACCTGGGCTGGAAGGCCAAGCTGCGCACCGGGACCAGCGGGCTGCTGTTCTCGCCGCACACCGGCGACGGCGACCTGGTGGGCACCACGGTGCGGGTGGACGACGCGTTCACCGCCGGGCCAGGGCGGGCGTACCTCAGCGTGCGCGGCGGCCGGGAGATCGTGCAGGTGCCCTGGGCGGGCTGAGGTCCTCTGCTGACGCTCGTGCTCTGCCCACTCCCGTGGGCAGAGCACGAGCACGCGTCAGGCGACCCGCGCCGTCCCGGCGATGGCGTCGAACATCTCGGTGAGCTCGTCGAGGTAGACGAGCGAGAGCGTCTCGAAGTGCAGGACGGCGACCCGCTCGGCGTCCAGGGGGACGACGTACCGGACCTCGGCCGCGTACGGCGCGACGCCCTCGCTGTCGATCAGCTCGGTGGCGTGCCGGAAGGCGGCCGAGCGGAGACCTCGGCCGACCGGGAGGTCGACCGGCGTGGTCTCGCGCTCCAGACCCGGGTGCAGCCCCGTCTCGGCGAGCACGCGCACCTCGGCCTCGCCGTCGACGGTCCGGTCGCGGCCCAGGACCCCGACGGCACAGAAGGCCTGCACGGTGTGCCCGACCTCCGGGATCTGCACGACGAGCGAGGCGAAGCTGTCTACCCCGCCGCTGTGCAGCAGCGGCAGGAGCGCGTCCAGGTACGCCTGCGCGGCCGCGCGGCCCTCGGGGCCGAGGTCGACCGCTACGCCGGAGCCGAGCAACTCCGCCTGCTCACGGCCGGTTGAGGACACTACGGCCCAGGGGCGGGGGAACGTAATCTGGAGGCTGCTCACGGGTTACTCCTGCTCGATGCCGGGAGCTCGATCTCCAGCTCGGGACCGTCGGGACCGTCCAGCAGGTCCACCGCCGCCCCGACCCCGAGCTTGACGCCCTGCTCGCTGGCCCACTTGGCCGGGGCCTCGATCGCCTCACGGGTGAACTGGTCCAACGCCTGATCGCTCATGGCGCGGTTGATGTCGTCGCGTGGCACGCCCGGTGTCAGGCCGGGCAGGGAGTTGCCGGGGTGGACCCGACCTGTCCCGAGGAGGCTCTGGAGGCCCTGGACGTTGGGCAGGTCGGAGAGGCTCACGGTGGTGTTCGTGCCGTCGGGGTTGCGTCCTGCCAAGCTCCGGCTGATGTTCTTCAGCGGCCCGGCAACCCGGGTCTCGTTGAGCTCGTCCAATCCCTCGCGTAGCAACCGTGAGCCGCCGTAGGTGACGCCCTTGCCGACCACGTAGGCGCCCACGGCTGTCGCCCCACCGGCCACGCCGCCCTCCACGAAGCCGTGCCCGACCTTGCCGAAGTCCTCGGCACCACCGAGCCATTCTCCGACCTTGGTAAGCCTGTTGGCCGAGGCGATCCTGGCGGCAGCGAGAGTGTCGTCACCAGCGGCCGCGAGCTTGGCGGCGGAGCCGAGGTTCCGGGCGGCGCCGGCGGCCGTGGCGCCGGCGGCGAGGCCGATGAACTTCACCCCAAGGTCGAGGACGTTTGCGCCGCTGAAGCCCTCGTCGGATGCAGCGACCTTGGCCACGCTCAGGACGAAGGCGGCCCCCCCGAGGGCGAGGGCGGCGACGGTGAAGGCGGGCGCGAACGGCGGGAAGACCATCGCGGCGAAGGAGAGCACCGACTGGATGCCCTCGAGGCGGCGGATCCACCTTTCGGCGTTCTCGTCGAGCCAGACGTTCGCGTCGGTCCACTGCCGCTCCCACCAGCCGGGGAGGTGGGCGGCCTGCTCCGCCGCCTGCAGGTCGCGGACAGCGTTGCCGACGGCACCGGCCACGCGCCCGGCGATGTCCTGAGCCCGGCGGACGGCCCGTCGCAGTCGCTCCTCGGCGTCCTCGATGGCCCGCTCGTGCCGCCGGACGGTGTCCTCGGCAGCGCGGACGTCGGCCGAGAGCCGGTTGAGCCGGGACTGGGCCGACGTGAGCGGTTGCTGCATCGCCGCGGCCTGCGCCGGGTCGACCGCACAGGCGCGCTGGGACTGCAGGGCGGTCAAGTCCCGGCTGGCGCCGCGCTTGCGGCCGCGCAGTGACTCGAGCTCGTTCTCCGCGGCGTCACGCCGCTGCCGGGCCTGCCGCCGGTCGGCGTCCGCCTGATCGGCCTGGCGCAGGACACCGTCCGCCTCGAACCGCAGGTCCTCGAGCTCGTCGCCGAACCGGCGCAGCGCGGCGGCCGCCTTCCGGTGCGAGTCGGAGACCTCCCGCAGCCGGTCGGGGAGGTCGTCGATGTCGGCGCGGAACGCGTCTGCGGCCGAGCCACGCCACACCGACGGGTCCAGCCGGCCAGCACTCTGGCTGAACACGTGGCGCGCATCGCCCGCCAGCTCGGCGACCTGCGCCATGGCGGAGGCCGCCGAGCGGACGGCGTCGGGTGAGCCGGGGGCGGGATGGCCCCCGACCAGCTCCCATCCCATGTCAGCAGCCTCCTGCGGCCTGGCCCTGCGCCTGCCGCTGCGCGTCCTCGACCTGCTGGTAGTTGCCGGCGGCCTCGGTCAGGCGCTTGCCCGTGCTCTCCAGGCGAGCACGCAGCTGGTCCGCCTGCCACTGCCAGTTCTCCACGAACGAGTGCGCGGCGTCGGCCAACCGGGGACTGCCGAAGTCGTGCGTCCGCACGCCCTGCGTGACCGTCCGGACCTCGGACAGCTTCTCGGCGAGATCGGTCAGGCCGCGGGCGAGGCCCTGTAGGACGACGGGGTCGACGGTGAACTTGTCGGACACGGGTGGGAGATCTCCGTCAGGAGGTCAGGAGCCCTGCATGAGCCGGGCGTTGGCCGACTCCATGTCCGCGGCGTTGTTCGCGGCCTGGTTGAGCAGCTGGCTGAGGCCCTCGAGGCTGGCCTTGAGCCGCTTGGCGGAGTCGTGCCACTCGACCCACAGCTGCTGGAAGCCCTGGCCGGCGGCGCCGACGAACGCCTGCTGGAGCGGCTCGATGCGGGCGCTCAGGGAGCTGAGCTCGGCGTCCACCGAGGCGGCCCCCGAGGCGAGGTCGCGGCTGGCGGTGCCCAGCGTCGCCGGGTCGTAGGTGAAGCTCCCCGCGGAACGGGTCATGGTGACGGTTCTCCCCTGTGACAGCCGAGGCCCGTTGCGCTCGGCGGTCAGATGGTGGCAGCGAGTAGCCACCAGGTCGAGTACCCCTGCGGATGAGTTGCGGTCCCGTCCGGTGTCGCCGGCAGGGGCGTCCCCGGCCCGGGACGCGGCCCATCTCGCTCCGTCGGGCGAGGTGACCGGCCTGCGCTCAAGTCCGGCCGGTCGTTGCCGAGAACTCGTGCGATACCAGCCTGCCGCACCGGACGAACGGTGCGCGGGGACTTCCAGGAGGACGACGGATGACGGGGACCTACTGCAGTCACTGCGGTGCGCAACGGATGCCCGGGGCGAGCTTCTGCGCCTCGTGTGGTGGAGCCGTGGCCGCGCCCCCGGTGGAGCAGCAGCCTGCTCAGGCGGGGACGGGATGGGCCCCTGCCGCTCCGCCGGTGGCCCAGCCGGCTCCGGTGCCGCCCGCCCACTCGACCCAGCAGCAGCCGGTCGCCGGTGCGTGGACTCCGACGGCTCCCGGTGCGCCGCAGCAGTTCCCGGCCGCGCCGTGGGGAGCGCAGGCCACCGGCGCGCCGTCCCAGCCGGCTGCCGCTCCATGGGGGGCGCAGGCCACCGGCGCGCCGTCCCAGCCGGCTGCCGCTCCATGGGGGGCGCAGGCCACCGGTGCGCCCCAGCACCCCTCCGTCCCGTGGGGGACGCCGCCCGCCGGGGCGCCCCAGCAGCCCGCGGCCCCCCGTCGCAACCTCGTCGACGCCCTGCTCACCGGGGACTGGGGAGGTGCCGCGCGTGCGGGTGGACTCGGGGTGGCCGCGATGCTCGCCGTCTCGCTCGTCGGTGTCCTGCTGGCCACCGGGGGCGGTGTCGGGTTCCGGGAGACGGTCGCGCTGGTCTTCGCCGCGGTCTGCCTCGCCGTGGGCGGTGACGCGTTCACCGAGTCCGGTGTCGACTCGTTCACGACGTCGGCGTCGGCCGGTCTGCTGCCGCTGACCGTCACCTTCGCGGGCCTCGGCGTCCTCGCCTGGCAGTCCGTCCGTCAGTTGCGGCGCGGCGCCGGTGCGACCTCGTCCGACGCTCTCCTCCAGGGCGTGCGCACTGCCCTGGTGTTCACCGCCTGCTTCCTGCCGCTGGCGCTGTTCACCCGGTACGACGCCGAGGGCGAGTTCTTCGACGTCACCGGTGTCCTCGGCCGGGTGGGCGTCGGCGTGCTCAGCACGGTGATCGGTGCTCTGCTGTTCGCGGTCGCGACGCTCGGCCTGACGTGGCTGTTCTCTCGCGCGACCGTCCTGTCCGGCCGGTTCGGCGTGATCCGTGACGCCGCGCGCGCTCCGCTCGTCGGCGCCCTCGCGGTCTTCGTCGTCGGCGTGCTGGCCGTGCTGGTGGCCCTGGTCTACGCCCTCGTCGAGGGGGACGAGCCGGCGCTGACCCTGGGGGTCACCGTGCTCGCCGCCGGCAACGGTGCGCTCGCCAGCGTGCTCCTGGCCGCCGGTGTGCCGCTGAACGCCGAGGGCGGCGCGACCGGCGGTCCGCTGGGGGAGATCGCACCCAGCGGCTCGCAGAAGGTCGACCTGTTCACCTTCACCGACGCCAGTGCGTGGTCCTGGCTGGCGCCGGTGGTCCTGCTGGCCGCCACGGTCCTCGTGGCCGTCGCGCTGGCCGTGCGGCAGAACACCGTCGAGGACGCCCGCCGTGAGGGTGTCCGCTTCGCCGGCGCCCTGGCGGTCGTCGCCTTCGCGGCGGGCCTGCTGCTGCGCATCGCCTTCGACACCGAGGCGGGCGAGTTCTCGGTCGAGGGCGGCGCCTCGGTGACGTTCAACCCGTTGATGGCCGCCTTCGTGCTCGGTCTCTGGGGCCTGGTCACCGGCCTGCTCGCCCCGGTCGTGGCCGCGAAGGTGCCCAGCGGCTTCGTGCTCGGGGTGCGGCGCCGGTTCGGCGCGGCACCCCAGCCGGCGCAGCCGCCGGTCGCCTGACCGGGGTGCCGGTGGTGCGTCGCCAGAAGGGCTGCGCGCTGTCGGCGCTGGCGGTGCTGACCGCGGCCGTGCTGCCCTGGAGCAGCACGGCCGCGGCCGGCCGCAGTGGCTGGGGCACGGCGTCGCTCGCGCTCGCTCTGGGCGAGGCGCTGCATCGGCCGCTGCTGACGGCGCTCGCCTGCGTCTGGTTCACCGTGCCGCTCGCGTCGGCCGGGGCGCTCCTCGCCTGCGTCCTGCTGCCCCGCCGGAGCGCAGTGGTGGCGCTGCACACCGCCGGTGTGCTGGTCGTACTCGTGGTCCTCACCGTGCTGATCGCTCTGCACGTGGTCGGTCTGGACGTCGTCCTGCCCGGCCCCATCCTCGCTCTGGCCGGAGGCGCCGCCCTCGTGGCGCTCCCCGCCCGGCCCACTCCTGACCTGCTCAGGCGGCGCGACGGCGCCGCAGTGAAAGGACTCCGGTCATGACCTTCTGCCCAGCGTGCGGGACCCGGCTCCGGGACGGCGCCCGCTTCTGCGAGAGCTGCGGTGCCCCCGTGGCGGCCACCGCCCCGGTACCGGTCGCTGTCGGCGTCCCCGCGTCGCCGGCGGCTGCCGAGGTACCCGCACCGCCGCCGGCCGGGCAGGCGACGGGCGTGCCGTCGTCGGCAGGGCAGCCGGCGGTCCTGCCGCCGCCGGTCGGGCACGCGCCCGTCGGTCCCTCGCCCGCCGGTCCCTCGCCCGCCGCGCCGCGGAAGAGCCGCCGGGGCCTGCTGGTCGGCGCCGGTGGGGTGGCGGCCCTCGGTGTACTGGGTGCCGTCGGCTACGTCGTCGTCGACCAGCTGACCGGTGCCGGCGGCGCGGACTCCCCGGAGGCCGCCGTCCTCGAGCTCTCGGCTGCCGCGAGTGCGGAGGACGCCGCCACGGCACTCAGCCTGCTGCCCCCGGGTGAGGTGGGTCCGCTGGTCGAGCTGTACGAGGACGTCGAGGCGAAGGCCACCAGCACCGGGGTGGCTGCCGAGGCCGACCCGCTCGCGGGCTTCGACCTGCGACTCGACGACGTGCGGGTGCAGGTCGAGGAGCTCGGCGAGGACGTCGCCGCGGTGACGGTCACCGGCGGCACGGTCTCGTGGACCGTCGATCCCGGCCAGATGCAGGGCGCGCTGCGCATCGACGCCGACGGTGACGTGCGCGAGGGTGCGGAGGGTTCGGCCGACCTGGTCGAGGTCACGACCGAGGCCACTGACGGTGCCCCGCTGCGCATCATGACCGTGCAGCGCGACGGCGACTGGTACGTGAGCCCCACCTACACGCTGCTCGAGGCCTGGCGTACGAGCCAGGGGCTGCCCGCCCCCGACTTCACGCAGGAGCTCGACCTCGCCGACACCGGAGCCGACTCGGCGGAAGCGGCCGTCCAGCAGGCCGCCCAGGCAGCTGCGTCCTACGACGTCGACGGGCTGCTCGACCTGCTCAGCCCCGACGAGGCCGCCGCGCTGTACCAGTACCGCGACGCCGTCGTGACCGCCCTGCACCGTGACGGCGCGCTGGCCGAACTGCAGTCCGAGGGCCAGCTGGAGATCACCTCGGTCGACGCCGTGGCCGGCGAGGAGGTCGGTGACCACACGCCGGTGACCGTGCGCTCGGCATCGGGTGGCGTCTACGACGACGACGGCGACTACACGTCCTGGACGCTCGACCGGACCTGCGTGAGCTGGAACGAGGACGGCGACACCGACGGCGCCTGCCTGGACGAGGTCTTCGCCGACGAGGGCCTGGCCCCGGAGACCGCCGCAGGCCTCGACGCGCTGACCGTCCTCACCCAGGAGGTCGACGGTCGCTGGTACCTCAGCCCGCTGGCGACCCTGGTCGCCGACGTCCGTCAGGCCGTCTCCGACATGGACGCCGATGCCGTGGCGACCGTGCTCGGGGTGCCGCAGTTCGGCGGGGTCGACGGCCGGCTGGAGGACGGCGCCACGGTCGACGGCACGGCGGCCTGGAACCAGCCCGCGCTGTACGAGATCGACGTGCCGGCCGGGAGCGTGGTCTCGACCTGCGTCGAGGGTGACGCCTACGCGTCCCTCTACGGCCCGGAAGGCCGGCCCGCCGGCGAGGGCGCAGGCCTGGCCACGGAGGGTGGTGTCCACCGCGTCGTCGTGGTCGGCACCGGTGACGAGCCCGAGGGCTTCACCCTCCGCCCGGTGCTGTCCTCCGTCGAGCAGGTCACGCTGCCGGCGGTCGTGGAGCCCACCGGCGAGGACGCGTGCGGCTGGCGGGTGCTCGAGTTCCAGGCGACCGCAGGGGAGCCGCTGCTGTTCAGCACGGAGGGCGGGAGCGGCGTGGAGGTCACCACGCCGGGTGGCGAGACGGTCTGGGCGACCGGTTTCGTCCCGGAGGAGAGCGGCGCCCACCGCGTGACCGTCCCGGCCGACCAGCCGATCGGCATCGAGCCCCTCACGGCTGCGCTCGCCATCGGCGGGTCGGCGGTCGTGTCGGAGGACGAGACGGGGTCCGCGTTGCAGTACGTCCTCCTGCGGGAGGGCGAGTCCGCGCAGATCGACGTCCAGGGGGTGGGCACGACCGTCCCGTCCGTCGAGCTCTACACGGCGGACTACGACTACGTGGACGAGGACTCCCCGTACTACTACTCCGACCAGACCTCGACGGTGTACGCCGACGAGCCGGGGCTCTACCTGCTCGACATGCGGGACATCGGCTACTACGGCGGCGTCGGCACCTTCCAGGTGACGATCGGCGCGTACTGATGCCGACGTCCCGGTCACGGGCGGGCACGGAGGAGGGGACGACGCAGTGACGAACGAGGTCGCGGACGGGGCGTCGCGGAAGCGGGCGGCGCCGTGGGTGGTGGCGGCGACGCACACCCCGCCACCACCCACGGCCGCCGCACCCTCCGCACCGGCGCCCCCCACCCTCCCCGTCCCGCCGCCGCCGGGCCCCCCGCCCGCCGGCCCGGCACCCGTGGGACGTCCCGTCCCGCACGGCGCAGGCGGCGGTCCGGCCCGCCGGGTCGTCGCTGCGGTGGCCGGCGTCCTCCTCGTCGCGGGAGCGGCCGGGGCGACCTGGTACCTGACCCGCGGCGGGGAGACCGCGCCGGCGACGCCGTCGGCGGCGTACGGAGCCCCGGCCTCGGCGTCCGCCGGCGGAGAAGAGGACGGGGCCGGCAGCAGCGCGGCGGCGTCCGTCCCGGCGCGCCCGTCCAGCGCCGCGACGACGAGCGTCGCGCCGAGCACCTCCGCCACCCCGAGCACCTCCGCCACCCCGAGTGCGTCCGCCGCGTCGGGCGCGCCCGCCGTCCTGACCGAGGACCAGGCCCTGGCCCAACTGCAGGCACTGCGTGCGCAGTCCCTGGGGCGGGTCTCCCTCGACGGCCGGTGGGTGGCGCAGGTGGCCAGCAAGGCGGTCGGCATCACCGATCCGCTGCAGGTGGCGGCCAACGGGACGCACACCTTCTACGCGCGCGACATCCTCGCCGAGAGCCGGGACGCCACCCTCCGGGCGTCGGGTCCCGCAGCGGTGTACGTGCTGGCCAGCACCGACTTCGGCAAGCGGTCCCACTGGACCGACGGCCGGCCGTTCTGGGTGACGGTCGTCGACGAGGGGTTCAGCAGCAGCGACGAGGTCGAGACCTGGTGCGCCGGGGCCTTCCCGACCCTGACCCCTGAACAGCTGGCCAACACCTGCGCGGCCCGGACCCTGAGCCCGCCGCACGACTGAGACGAGGACACCGATGGCCGACCGAACCGAAGGGGGCGCCGCTCCGGCACCCTGGTTGCGTACGGACGCCCCGGCCGCCGCGCCGGCCACACCGCCTCCGTGGGGCGGTCCGGCGTCGGCGGACCCGGCGCCGCGGAGTGGCCCCGGCCAGGGGACGACGTCGTGGGCGCCGGACGGCGGGGTGATCGGCAGCCCGGGACCGGAGCCTCGGCGCGGTCGCGGCCTGCCCTGGGTGCTGGGGGTCGCGACCGCCGGCGTCCTCGCGGTCGGTGGCTACCTCGTCGTCGACCGGACCGGCAGCGGCGGGTCCGGGACCGAGGCGTCGGAGGAGTCCGCGACCTTCGGCGCACCGGGGTCCACCGCCTCGACGTCCGCTGCTCCGCTCGACGCGGCGGACGGGGACCCGTCACCGCCGGGCGAGCGCAGTGACGAGCCGCAGCCGACGAGTCCGCCCGGCCCCCTGCAGCCGGTCGCCGTGGCGGCCACCTGCCAGGCCGCGCCCGGCATCGACGCGGCGGGCGACCCCGTCACCTACGAGCCGGCGCTGACGCTCGACGGCGTCCCCGCGACGGCCTGGCGCTGCCCGGGATCCGCGGTCGGGGCGAGGTTGACCTTCGACTTCGGCCACGAGGTGTCGCTCGCTTCGGTGGGGCTCGTGCCCGGCTACGCCAAGGTCGACCCGGCGGACGGCACGAACCGGTTCACCGAGAACCGCACGGTCACGGCTGTGACCTGGAGCTTCGACGACGGCACGTCGTTCGTGCAGCGCATCGACGCGCCCCGGGCGAGCCTGGCCGTGAGCGACCTGCCGGCTCCGGTGAGCTCCACCCGTGTCGTCCTGCAGGTCACCGGCACGGGCAACGACACGGCGCTCCGCGACTTCACCGCGATCAGCGACGTCGCCTTCAGCGGCCAGGACTGAGGTACGCGGTGACCGCACCGGCGAGCGCGTCGGCCAGGCGGGCCCGGCCGTCCGCGCCGGTGAGGAGGGCCGCGTCGCCGGCATTCCGGAGGTTGCCCGCCTCGAGCATGACAGCGGGCACTTCCGACCGGTTGAGCGTGCCCAGGTCGGTGCGCTCGTCGAGGCCGTCGACGCCGGTGTAGGTGGCCGGCGGGAGCCCGGCACCGACCAGCGCGTCGCGGACGGCGACGGCGGCCAGTCGGCTCTCGGTGGCGATGTCGTCGGTGTGGCCGGGGAGCTCGCCCGGCGTGATGACGTGGAAACCGTGCGCCTGGGCGGCCGCGCCGTCGGCGTGCAGGGAGAGCAGCAGGTCGGCGCCGGCACGGTTGGCGATCGCCGCGCGCTCGTCGATGCACGGCCCCCACCCGGCGTCGGCGTCACGCGTGAGCAGGACGTGCGCGCCGGCGACCTCGAGTCGCCGACGTACCTCGAGGGCGAGTTCCCAGTTGATCGTGGACTCGGGGACGCCCGCATCCGTCGCCGTCCCGGTGGTGTTGCACGCCTTGGCGAAGCCGCCGGCGTCGACCTGCCGGTTGACCTCCACCGGGTGGCTGCCGTTGTCACGGTTGTGCCCGGGGTCGAGCACGACGGTGCGGCCGGCGAGCGGGAGGGGCGGCGGCGTGCTGACCGCTGGAGCCGAGGGGCTCGCCGCGGACGAGGGCGGACTCGCCACGGACGACGGCACGCTCACCGCAGCCGTCTCCGACCCGGCTGCGCCGTCCGCCCCGGGCAGCAGCGCGGACGCCACCCAGGAGCCCAGTCCGGCGAGGACGGCGACGGGTACGGCGATGACCACGGCGCGTCCCCGGCCGCGGTGCCGTGCTCCGGATCTGCCGCGGGAACGGCCTGCCATCACGACTCCTCCGCGTCCTGCGCCCCGCGGACCCTAGCAACGCGGCGCCGGAGCCCGACGCCGAACCGCCGGGTGGCTGCGGGCAGCGCGGACGGAGCCACGCCGACCGATCCGCAGGCCGGCCCGTGTCCCCTGCCGGTGCGCAGGAGGGTGCTATGCGCCGCGGAGGTGCTCGGCGTAGGTCCGCGGCGGGCGGCCGAGCAGCGCGGTGAGCACCCGCGGGCTGCCGGTGAACCCGTGCGCGCGGTACTCGGTGAACATCGTCGTCAGGCAGCGGCGGGCGTAGGAGCCGTCGTCCTCGGGCGGGGCGACGTCGACGGCGGTGACCTCCCGGCCGAGGTGCTCGCCCACGAGCCGGGCGACGTCGGGCGCGGTCAGCTCCTCGGGGCCGGCCGCCTCGAACGTGCCGCTGTCCAGGCCGTCCCCGGTGAGCAGCACGGCGGCGGCCTCGGCGACATCGCGCAGGTCGACGAACGACTGCGCCCGCTCCAGGCCCCACGGGCTGCGCAGCTCGCCGGTCTCCGCCGCGGCGGCCACCTGCGCGTCGAGGTTGTCGGCGTAGGCGCACGGCTGCAGCACCCGCCAGCGGGCACCGGTGCCGGCGACGGCGCCGTCGAGTGCCTCCTCGACGCGGTCCTTGGCGGCGTGGTGCGGAATCGACCGGACCTGCGGCCGGAGCACCGAGTGGTAGACCAGCCGCGCCGCCCCGGCCCGCGCGGCGGCGCGCAGCACGGCGGGCGCGCCGTCGGCCTCGCGCGGGTCGAAGTTGGGCCAGACCAGGTACAGGGCGTCGGCGCCGGCGAGCGCGGGCGCGGGGTCCCCGGCGAGGTCGGCGGCGACGACCTCCGCGCCCAGCGCCTCGAGCTCCGGCCGCGGCCGCGGGGTGGCGACGACGGCGCGCACCCGCTGGCCGCGCGCCCGCAGCGCCCGGACGACCGCGGTGCCGGTGGGTCCGCCCGCGGCGGTCACGACGATCACCGGGCCGACCCCAGAGCGCCAGAGTGGGGCGTGGCCGGGTCCGGGGGGACGGCATCGGGCACGTCGTTGGGGCCGGCGACGGCGGGCCGGGGCCGGTCCTGCGGGTGGAGGCGGACGGCGACCAGCGCGACGTCGTCGTCCGGGTGGCCGTCGACCATGTGCTCGACGAGCAGGTCGCACAGCTCCTGCAGCGGCCGGTCGCCGAGCGCCGCCAGCGCGGCGGTGAGCCGGGCGGTGCCGGCGTCGAGGTCGGCGTCGCGCCGCTCGACCAGGCCGTCGGTGTAGAGCAGCACGGTCGCGCCGCGGTCGAGCTCGACGACGGACTCGGTCCGCGGCCGCTCCGGGTCCACGCCGAGCAGCACCTCGGCCCGTTCGGGCGCCAGCACGCGCACCTCGCCGTCGGCCGTGAGCACGATGGGCGGGGTGTGCCCGGCGTTGGACCAGCGCAGCCGGGTGGTGCCGCCCTCCACCTCCCCGGGCGTCTGCTCCAGGCGGGCGACGGCGGCGGTGACGAGGGTGCCGAACCGCAGCAGCTCCATCGCGCGGTCCAGGTCGCGCAGCACCGCGGCCGGCCCGGCGCCGGTGGCGACGGCGATGCCGCGGACCAGGCTGCGCAGCTGGCCCATCGTCGCGGCCGCGGCGGCGTCGTGGCCGGCGACGTCGCCGATGACCAGCGTGGTGGCGCCGTCGGCCTGCAGGAACGCGTCGTACCAGTCGCCGCCGACGGCGGCCGCCTCGGCGGCGGGGAAGTACCGGACGACGATCTCGGCATGGTCCGGCTCGGGCGGCGCGGTGAGCATCGAGCGCTGGAGCTGCAGGGCCAGGTGCCGCTGGGCGCCGTAGAGGCGGGCGTTGTCGAGGGCCATCCCGAGTCGCTCGGCGACGTCACGGAGGGTGGCGACCTCGTCCGCGGTCGGGACGCGGCCGTCGGTGTAGAGCAGCGAGAGCAGGCCCAGGGTGTGGCCGCGGCCCCGCAGGGGCAGGGCCGCCGCCGCGCTGGGCGCCAGCCGGGACAGCAGCCTGTGCGGCTCGCCGGCCGGGGTGGTGGCGAGGGCCTCCTCGCCGGACAGCAGGAGCGGCTCGCCGGTGCTGAGCGTCCGGCTCACCGCGGGGAGGCTGGTCAGCGCGGCCGCGCGGGAGCGGGCGTAGTCCTGCAGCAGCTCCCGCGACGCCTCGTCGGCGTGCCAGGAGCTCACGCCGCGGATGTGGCCGTGCTCGTCGAGGACGCTGACGATGCACGCGTCGGCGAGTGCGGGGACGACCATCCGGGGCACCTGCCCGGTGGCGACCTCGGCGTCCATCGACCCGGCCAGCTCGGTGCTGATGCGGGCCACGGTGAGCGTCCGCTCGGCGGCGCGGCGGAGCTCCTCCTGCGCGCGGACCCGGTCGGTGACCTCGATGAAGTAGACCGACAGGCCCTCCGCGGTCGGCCAGGCGCGCAGCTCGTACCAGCCGTCGAGCGGGGCGGGGTAGTAGGCGTCGAAGGACACCGGCCGGCGGGTCTCCACCGCGCGGCGGTAGCTCTCCTCGAACACCGAGCTGACGGCGGCGGGGAAGGCCGCCCAGATGTCCTCGCCGAGCAGGTCCTCGCGGCGGCGGCCCAGCAGCCGCTCGGCCTCGGCGTTGACGTGCGTGAAGCGCCAGTCGGGGCTCAGCGAGTAGAAGCCGGCGGGCATGGCCTCGAGGACCTGGGTGACGCCGAGGGACTCGCCGCGCTGGTCGGTGACGTCGTAGGCGGCGCCGAGCAGCCGGGTGGCCGTCCCGTCGACGCCGCACAGCGCGCGGCCCTGGGCGGAGATCCAGCGGACGGCGCCGCCGGGCAGGGAGATGCGGTAGAGCGCGCTGAAGTCCCCGCACCCGTCGACGGCGGCCTGCAGCGCGGCCATGACCTCGTCGCGGTCGTCCGGGTGCAGGCGGGCGGAGAAGCCCCCGATGCTGCGGTCGAAGGTCGTGCCGTCGTACCCGAACAGCGCCACGAGGCGCTCGTCCCAGTCGAGGACGCCGGTGTCCAGGTCCCAGTCGAAGGTGCCGATGCCGGCGGCCTGCATCGCCAGTTCGCCGCGCAGGGCCGAGGCGATCTCGTCGAGCTGCCGCTGCTCCGGAGCGCTGCCGAGCCGCCCGGTCCCGCCTGGGTCCCCCACTGCCGCCTTCCCGGTCGTGTCCCCGCGTGCACGGGCGATCCCGTCCCGGTGGTTGGAGACGCGCTCCGCATCATGTGTACCCGGCCTATCCTGTTGCGAGCAACGCGTCCGGTGGAGATCACGGGGGACGCGTTCGGCGCGCGTCGCCACCAGGTGTGTCGCCATGTGCTCTGCGGGTAGCCATCCCGCGGGGGCCACGGGGGCCGTCCGTCGGCTGGGGGAGACGTGCCGTGGTGGGTGTGGGCGCTGGTGGTGTGGGCCGTCCTCGCGGTCGCCGTCGCGCTGGTCGTCGGACGGGTCGTCCGCACGGCTGACCGGCGCGAGTCCCGGAGTGACCGGTCGGTGCCCGATGACGACGACGAGGCCCCGCCTGGGGGACACCCAGCCTCGTGACCGCCCGTCCGGTCACCCCAGGAGGCCGGCCTCGGCCTTCGCCGTGAGCGCGGTGCGGACGGCGGCGTCGACGGTGGCCGAGAACTCCGGATCGGACTCGGCGCGGGCGAGGACGGCGTCGAGCATCTCGGGGTAGACGTCCTCGGTCACGGTGAGCACCAGCGTGCCGCCGGCCTCGAGGAAGCGGACGGCGCGGTCACCGGGCGGCACGTCCTCGAACGCCGCCGCCGCGCCGACGTCGTCGGTGATCACCACGCCGTCGAAGCCGAGGAAGCCGCGCAGCAGCGTCGTGACGACCTGCCGCGAGAAGGTGGCCGGCGCGCCGGGGTCCAGCCGGGGGTAGGTGGCCGAGGAGAGCATCACGAACGGGCCGGCGTCGGAGCGGGCGAGCTCGCCGAAGGCGGCCACCTGCTCGCTGTTCGCGGTGGTCACGTCGTCGGTGACGCCGGCGGCCTCGTCGGTGTTGGCGTCGACCAGCCCCAGGCCGGGGAAGTGCTTGAGCGTCGCGGTGACGCCGTGGGCGGCCAGCCCGTCGACCACGGCGCGCACGTCGGGGACGACGTCGGCCGCGCTGTTGCCGTACTGGCGGCCGAAGGCGCCGATCGGGTCGTTCGCGGCCTCGGTGCCGGCCGGGACGACGTCGGCCACCGGCGCGAGGTCGAGGTTGATCCCGGCCGCCGCGAGCTGGGCGCCGAGGGTGCCGGCGAGGGCGGCGAGCTGCTCGGGCGGGAGCTGCCCCTGCTCGGCCGCGGGCGGCAGCCGGTCGAAGCCGGGGCCCTGGAGCGACTGCACCTGCCCGCCCTCCTGGTCGACGGCGACCCAGGGCCGCGGCCCGGGCGCGGCGTCCGTCCAGCGCCCGGTGACGGCGGCGATGTCGGCCGCCGCGGCCTGCGAGCGGCCGGCGAGGAAGACGCCGCCCACGCCCCCGGCGATCAGGGCGTCGCCGGGGGAGAGGTCCTCCAGCCGCACGCCGACGACGAACAGCTGCGCCACCTGCGCCCGGCGGTCCATGCCGGCCAGCGCGGCGTCCACCTGCCGGGCGACCGGGTCCGCGGGCGGCGTCGTCGGCTCGGTCGTCCCCGTCGGCGCGGTGCTCCTGCTGGACGGGCTGCTCGACTCCGCCGTGATCTCCGGGGAGCCCGAGCAGGCGGCGAGGACCAGGCAGAGGAGCGCGAGCAGGACGGCCGGGCGGGTCCGGGCGGGCGGGCGCATCGGGCTCCTCGGGCGGGGGCGGCGGGCGGCCTCCCCAGTGTGCCGCCCCGGGACGACGGCCTCCGCGGCACCATGGGGCGGGTGCGGACGGCGTGGGTGCGGGCGGGTGTGCTGCTCGCCGTCCTCGCCGTCGCGACGGTCCTCGCGCTGACCGTCGACCTGCCGGACGTCGCCGCGGTGCGCCGCTGGGTCGAGGGTGCCGGGACCCCCGGGTTGCTCCTGCTCACGGTCGCCGTCGGCCTCGTGCTGGTCGCCCCGGTGCCGCGGACGGCCGTGTCCGTGCTGCTCGGCGTCGTGCTGGGGTTCTGGACCGGGCTGGCCGTCGCCCTGGCCGGCGGGATGCTGGGCGGTCTGGTGGCCTTCGCGCTGTCGCGGGCGCTCGGCCGGGACGCCGTCACGCGGCTCGGCGGTCCGCGGGTGGCCGCGGTCGACCGGGCGCTGGCCGGCCGCGGGTTCGCCGCCGTCCTCGTCGGGCGGCTGCTGCCGGTGGTGCCCTTTAGCGTCCTGAGCCACTCGGCCGGCCTCTCCGCTGTGCCGCTCGGCCCCTACCTCGCGGCGACCGCGCTCGGCCTCGTGCCGGGGACGGTGCTGCAGGTCGGGGTGGGGGCCTCGGTGCCCGGGCTGTCGGCGTGGGCGGCGCGCGCCGGGGCGCCTCTCGTGGTGCTGCTCGCCGCCGTCGTGCTGGTCGTCCTGGGCATCGTGTGGCTGCGCCGGCGGCGGGCCGGGACCGGCCCGGTGCAGGCCGGCTGAGACGGTCCCGTTCACCCGATCGGGCGGCTACCCCGCTCGGGCCGAGACACGCCCGTTCCGTGACGTCTCCGGCGCCGGGCGCGGGAGGCCTGGTGGCGTGAGAGGACCTCGAGCGGGGTGCGGACCCGGGGTGGCCGGAGGCCGACGACGCCGGTGTGGTCGCCCGGCACGCCGGTGCCACGGGCGCCGGCGACGAACGTCTGGCCGCCGGTGGGCGTGCCGGTGCCCTTGTCGTGGGACGGTCGCGGCGCACCTCCGCCGTCGGGCCCGGTGCCGGTGGCGCAGCCGCCGGTCGACCTGACCAAGCGCGGGGGCCCCGGCCAGCTGGGGCCTCCGCCGCCCGCGCCCACGTCGCGTGGTGGCCGGGGCCGCGGGGTGCTGATCGGCGTCCTGGCCGCCTCGCTGGTGGTCGGGGGAGGGGTGGCGGCCTGGTCCGGCCTGGCCGGGGACGACGCGCCGTCTCCGCCGGTGGCGGTGTCGGAGCCGGTGGACACCGCTGACGGGGTGGACAAGGGCATCGAGGACGGCGGTGCGGCGCCCTCGAGCGCTCCGGCCCCGGCTCCGGCGCCGGCGACCCCCACGGCGTCGCCGGAGGAGCAGGCGCTGGCCGAGCTGGAGTCGCTGCGCGAGGAGTCGCGGGCGTCCCTGTCGCTGGACGGCCGGTGGGTGGCGCAGGTGGCGTCGAAGAACGTCGGCATCACCGACCCGCTGCAGACCACCGCGACCGGCAGCCACCAGTTCTTCGCCGTCGACATCCTCGCCGAGAGCCGGTCGCTCCTCTCGCTGGCCGACACGTCGCAGGTGCACGTGCTGACCAGCTTCGACTTCGGCCGGCGGTCCGCGGCGGCCAACGGCGACCCGTACTGGATCACGATCGTCGACGCCGGCTTCGGCAGCGGCGACGACGTCCGGGCCTGGTGCGCCGGCGCGTTCCCGCGGCTCAGTGGAGATGCCCTGGCCAACGCCTGCGTCGCCCGCACCCTCGAACCGCCAAACGACTGAGCATCAGGCGCGACGCTCCAGTGCGGAGCCGGAGCGTGCCGTCATCCCAGCTGGGTAGCGTCGTCCCGGGACGTCGTCGCCGTCAGGACGATCCCGGTATCCACGGACGGGACCCCGGTGCGGGTCACAGCCCACGGTGAGGTGTCGTGCCGTCGAGGAAGCAGCTCCTCGTCCTGTCCCTCGTGGTGGTCGTCGTCGTGGTGGCCGCCGTCGTCCTCGTGGTCGGCGCCTCGACCGACGTCCGCGTCACCGCGTCGTCCGGGTCGGACCCCTCTAGCCTGCTCGAGAACGCAGCGGACGCCGGACGAGCTGACGCCGACCGGGAGACCGTCTGGAGAGCCGACGGGGAGACCGAAGGTGCGTGGGTGGAGCTCGCCTACCCGGAGCCGACCACGGTGGACCTGGTACGGCTGCTCGGCCCAGGAGGCGACGTCCCCGGGCCGACCAGCGCGCTCCTCACCTTCGACGGGGGCTCCTCGCTGCTGGTCACGACCGACGAGTCCGGCGACGCTGTCGTGGCCTTCCCGGAGCGCACGGTGTCCCGAGTCCGGGTGACGGTCGCCGGCGTGCCCGACGGTGCCGACTCCGTGGCGTTGGCCGGTCTGTCCGTGGACGGTTCGGCGGACGATCCACCCCAGCACGGGGACAGCGAGACCGTCGCGGGCGCGGCGTCCAGCAACGGTGACGCCCCGCTCGAGGCCCTGACGGACGGGGACGTCGCCGGCGGCGACACGGGGGAGGAGTGGACCGCCGCGGACGACGACGAGGCGCCGTGGGCTGCGCTGTCGTGGAACTCACCCCGGGAGGTCGCGAGCGTGCAGGTGTTCGGTCCGACGTCCGCGGAGACGTCCCTCCGCGGCGTCCTCCGGTTCGACGACGGCAGCACCGTCCGCGTCTCCGCGATCGCGCCCGGGGACGACGAGCCGACCACCATCGCCTTCGCGCCCCGCCTGGCCGTGGCAGTGCGGCTGGAGCTCGAGCGTCCGGATCCGGAGGCGCCGGTGGGTCTCCGCGGGCTCGCGGTCTACGACGCAGGCACGACACCACCGCGCTGGCCGCAGGACGGGGAGACCTACTCCGTCGCGCCGGAGGTGGAGTCGTGCGACGCCGCCTCGGAGCCGGTGGCCGAGCCGGAGGAGGGGCGGCTCACCCTCGTCTGCCCCACACCCGGGGCCGCTGTCGACGGAACAGCAACGGTGGTCGTCGCCGCTGATCCCGGCACACCGGTCGAGGCCCTCGCGTGGACCGGTGTCTCGGGCATCGGGACCAACGCCGTCGGCGTCGCGGCCACAGCGACGGCCGACGAGGACGGCCGGGCCGTGCTGTCCGTGGACACGTCCCAGGCCCCGCACGGTCCGCTGGCGCTCAAGGTGCAGGAGACGACCGACGACCCCGGAAACCCCCTCTACGTCCAGTTGGTGAACCGGGGCGGCCGAGTCCTCGGGGCCGCCGGCGCGGCGCCGGAGGGGATGACCCTGCAGTGGGCCGAGGAGTTCACCGGGCCGCTGTCAGCCAGCGCCACCGGGATCGAGGCGGACTACTCTGCGATCAAGCCCGACGCCTCGAGCAGCGGCCAGTTCGGCGACGCCCAGTTCGCCGACCCCGCCGGTGGCAACGGAACGCTGGCGGTGGTCGACGGCGAGTGGTTGCGCATCCGGACGCAGCCGGCGGGGCCGCGCAGCGCCCGGGACGGGACGGAGAACGTCGCGGGCATCCTCGCCTCGACCGACGCCGGAGGGGCCGGCTTCGCCGCGCAGTATGGCTACTTCGAGGCTCGCATGCTCGGTGCCCCTGGGCTGGGGTCCTGGCCGGCCTTCTGGATGCTGAACACGGAGAGCGCCGCCGTTCGAGGGGAGAGGTCGGCCGAGGTCGACGCGGTGGAGCTCTACGGCCACGACCCCCTCGGCAGCTGCCACACCGTGCACGACTGGGGCGCCGAGGAGGTCACCGGACCCAGCACGGGTGCGCCCTCCTGCACCAGTCCGAACGGCTTCACCGACTGGGCGATGGCCTGGCACACCTACGGCGTGCGGATCGCGCCGGACGGGGCCACCTTCTCGATCGACGGGCAGGTCGTCGCGGGGGCCGACCGGCTGGGGCTCACGGCGCAGCCGTTCTTCTTCCTCGTCGACCTCGCCCTGGGCGGGGGCTGGCCGGTGGATCTCGCGCCGACCGGAGGCCTGACCGACCTGTACGTGGACTGGGTGCGCGTCTGGACCTGACTGCTCGCCCACCCGTGTCGGGTGATGCGCTGTTACCGTCCTGACCCGAAACTGGGCGCTGTGACCGTGTACGGGGCGCGGATCCCCACAACCGCCTCTTCTCCGCAGGACGTGGTCGAGTGACGCTGCAGGACTACCTCAGGGTCTTGCGGCGTGGATGGTGGGTAATCGCCGGCCTCACCGCGCTGGGACTGCTCGCCGCCATCGCGTTCACCGCCTCGCAGACCCCCTCCTACACGGCGACGGCGACCGTCTACGTCTCCGTCAGCGGCAACGAGACGCCGACCGACCTGCAGACCGGCCAGTCGTTCGCCACGCAGCGTGCGATCACGTACGCCGACCTGGCCGAGACGACGACAGTCCTCGAGGCGGCTGCGTCCGCGCTCGGTGACGGCACGGGCGTCGACGACCTGCGCGGTTCGGTGGGCGCGAGCACCCGCGAGGGCACGTCCCTCATCGACGTCACCGCCTCAGGGAGCGACCCCGCCGGCGTCGCCGCCCGTGCCGACGCAGTCGCGACCGCGCTGACATCGCAGGCCCCACTCCTCGACGCCCTGCAGCCGACGTCGCCCGTGCGGCTCACCGTCGTCCAGGCGGCCCAGGCGCCAGGGGAGGCGGACTCACCTCGACCCCGCAACAACCTGCTGATCGGGCTCGCCGTCGGGCTGGTGCTCGGCGTCGCGGTGGTGGTCGTAGCGGACGCACTGTCCACCCGGATCCGGTCCACGAGCGACCTGCCGCCCGCTCCCGGGCTGGTGACCCTGACCTCGATGCCCGCCCCGAAGAAGCGGTCCCGGCACGTGGCGCGGACCGACGCGCGGCTCGAGGCGTTCCGCCAGCTGCGAGCGAACCTGCTGTTCGGCTCCGATGTGCGGGAGACCATCGCGGTGGCCGGCGTGACGGGGGCCTCCGACGCCCGAGGTGTGGCGCGGCAGCTGGCCGCCGCCTTCGCCGAGATCGGCTCCAACGTCGTCGTCGTCGACCTCGATCTCCGCGCCGACGACGAGCGTCGGGACCGGTCCAGCCGGCGTGCTGACGCGGGACCGTCCGCCCCAGGGGTGGCGGACGTGCTGGGCGGCTCGGCGAAGGTCGACGACGTGGTCACCCTCGGTCCCGGCGAGAAGGTGTTCGAGGTCCCGGCAGGACGGGTGGACGCCTCCTCGGCGCAGCGGATGAGCACACCGGCCATGCGGAAGCTGCTCGACGCGCTGAAGGAACCCTTCGACTACGTCGTGCTGGCCTGCCCCCCCGTGGTCGAGCGGTCGGAGTCGGCCGTGGCGGCGAAGCTCGCCGGCAACGCGCTCGTCGTGGTCGAGTCCGGGGCGACGAAGCGCGCCGACTTCCTGCTCGCCCTCGAGTTGCTGGCCGGCGTGGGGGTGACCTCGGTGAGCGTTGCCATCGACCACGTGAGCGACCAGGACCTCGGAGGCGGTCGCGTCGTACGGGCCGTCTCCCCTGGTGAAGAGGAGCGAACGGTCCTCGCCTGAGCCACCGGCGCCACCATTCGCAGGACCCACCCTGACGCCGGCGGTCGGGAGCGCTCAGCGAGCCTGCGGACGTGGATCGGCTCGCCAGGCCCGGGGCGGTCAGGGTGACGGTGGCCGGTTGCGGACGACGGGGCGGAGTGTCCGGTCGGCCGGCGCCGGGACGGCCTGGTTGCTCCTCGCCTGCGTGTCCACCCGTCCGGGTACGCGCAGCCGCCGCACGAGGCCCGCAGAGGCCAGCCGCGGTGCGGCGGCGAGCGCACGGAGCTGGTCGACCCGGTGTGCGAGCGGCCGGCCCTGCTCCCGGCGCAGGCGGGCCCGCAGGAGGAGGAGCCGCGCCACCTCGGTCCGGTCGAGCGCCGCCGCCTCCGTCAGCGCCGCCCGCCAGGCGACTCTCGCCCTCGGCTCGTAGCCGGCCATCTCGCACAGTTCGGCGGCCCACCGGTGTACGGCGACCCGCTCACGCCGGATCGCGAAGACGGTCACACCGAGCGAGAGGAGGAGCTCCTCGTCCACCACCTCGAGGCCATCCAGGGGGTCGACGGATCCTGTCGCTCGGGCATCCGCGGCCCAGTGTGCCGCCGCCGTCGCGACCGCCTGCTGCGAGGCAGCCCGGAACGTCGTCTGCGCCTCGTGGATCCGGTAGTCGGTCAGCGGTTCTGCGAGGTTGTCGACCTCGGACCGCTCCGAGATGCGCAGCCACAGGTCCAGGTCCTCTGCCAGCTCCGTCTGCGGTCGGTAGCCACCCGCCGCCTCGTAGACGGCTCGCCGCATCATGACACTGGGATGGAAGAAGGGATTGCCCGTGCGCAACTCCTCCGATGCGGCGGGACCGGTCACCGCCGCGTCCGTGCCGACGACCCGGCCCACGTCGTCCAGGTACCGCACGCCCGTCCCGAGCAAGCCCAGACCGGGACGGGCACGGAACTGTTCGACCTGCCGGTGAGTCCGGTCGAGGGCTGCTCGATCATCGGCGTCTAGACGGGCCAGCAGGTCTCCCGTGCTGCCCGCCACACCGTCGTTGAGCGCACGGACGATCCCACCCGGACGAGGTCGCGTCACGACCCGCACCCGGGGATCGCGTCGCCGCCACGACTCCAGCAGGGAGGGGGTCGAGTCGGTGGAGCCGTCATCCACGGCGACCAGCTCCAGGTCCAGGTACGTCTGCGCCAGGGCGCTGCCGACTGCCTCGTCGAGGAACCGAGCACCGTTGCGCACCGGCATCACGAGCGAGACCAAGGGGACGGGTGGCACACCGGCATGGTGCCTGGTCCGTCACCGTTTCGCGGTGGTCGTCCCGGTCGGTCGGTAGCGTGCGGAGACATGTCTGCCGACTGGGGGTCACCGTGGACGGTGAATTCTGCCGGGGCAAAGCTCGTCGACTGGCGGGAACTGTGGGACGCCCGCGAACTCGTCGGCTTCTTCGCCCTGCGGGACCTCCGTGTTCGCTACAAGCAGGCCGTCCTCGGGGCGGCCTGGGTCGTGTTCCAGCCGCTGGTCACGGTTGCCGCGTTCACGCTCGTGTTCGACCACCTCGCCGGCGTCGACACGCGTGGCGTCCCCTACATCGCCTTCGCGCTCGCGGGTCTCCTGAGCTGGAACTACGTGTCCCGGTGCATCGCCCGGGGCAGTGAGGTCCTCGTCGGCGACACGGCCCTGGTCACGAAGGTCTACTTCCCGCGGTTGGTGGCACCCGTCGCGACGCTGCTGCCACCCCTGGTCGATCTGGTGGTCGGGTTGGTGGCCCTCACCGTCGTCTGCATCGTGCAGGGCGTCACGCCGACTGCTGGCGTCGTGCTGCTCCCGGTGTGGTTGTTGCTGCTCGCTCTCACGGCGCTCGGCCCGACCTGCTTCCTGGCGGCGGTCAACGTCCGCTTCCGTGATGTCGGTCAGGTGGTGCCCACTGCGCTGCAGATCCTGCTCTTCCTGAGCCCGGTGGCCTATTCCGCGGCGTCGTTGGAGGGTGCTGCGCAGCTTGCCTACGCGATGAATCCCGTGGTCGGTGTCCTCGAACTCGGCCGGTTCGTCCTCGTGGGTGGCAGATGGCCGGGGACCGTGCTCGCGTTGTCCACCGCCGTGTCCGTCCTCATCGCCGTCCTCGGGGTCCGCTACTTCCTCCGGGCGTCCCGGGCCTTCGCGGACGTGATCTGAGGTGGACCGGGTGCAGGTCGACCGCGTCGGCAAGCGCTACGTCCTCGGCGAGCAACGTAACCTGCGCGAGGCCCTCGTCGCGACGGTGCGCCGGCGGAGTGACCCGCGGAGTGAGTTGTGGTCGCTCCGAGATGTCAGCCTGACCGTCGGTGACGGCGAGGCCGTCGGGATCCTCGGCCGCAACGGAGCGGGCAAGAGCACCCTGCTGAAGATCCTCATGCGCATCACCTCGCCCACCACCGGAGAGGCTCGGATGCGTGGTCGAGTGGCGGGGCTGCTCGAGGTCGGCACGGGGTTCCACCCCGAGTTGACGGGGCGGGAGAACGTGTTCCTCAATGCCGCGATCCTCGGCATGAGCCGTGCGGAGACCGCTCGGCGGTTC
Source organism: Geodermatophilus sp. SYSU D01180 (assembly GCF_054050415.1). NCBI lineage: Bacteria > Bacillati > Actinomycetota > Actinomycetes > Geodermatophilales > Geodermatophilaceae > Geodermatophilus > Geodermatophilus sp. SYSU D01180. The sequence goes on from NZ_JBJGZH010000015.1 coordinate 41,125, forward strand.
GACGAGATCGTCGACTTCTCCGGTGTCGAGCGGTTTCTCGACACCCCGGTGAAGCGGTACTCCAGCGGGATGTACCTCCGTCTCGCCTTCGCGGTCGCCGCACACCTCGAGCCGGACGTCCTCGTGGTCGACGAGGTGCTGACCGTCGGGGACGCCGAGTTCCAGCGCAAGTGCATGAGGCGGATGTCCGAAGCGGGGGCGGAAGGACGAACGGTCCTCTTCGTCAGCCATGACCTCGCGGCCCTGAGCAGGCTGTGCACCCGCGCGGTCTGGCTGGAGGCCGGCGAGATCCGACGCGAAGGACCGACTGCGTCCGTCGTGCGGGACTACCTCACCTCCGGCTTCGTCGACGCTATGTCGAGCGCGCCGCGCGGCGGGGCAGAGGCTGGACACATCCTCGAGGTCAGGGTGGAGCCCCTCGACGGTTCGTCCCGGCCACTCGTCCGCGACGAGCCGTTCCGCGTCGTCGTCCAGTTCGAGGTCCTCGAGGAGCGCATGGGGCTCGACGTCGCGGTGTCCTTGGTCAACCAGCGAGGCGTCGGCGTACTCGACGAGACCCTGAGTCACGTCCAGGCCGAGGAGTTCCCGGTCGGCAAGCACGAGGTCGCGCTCGAGATCCCACCCGTGCTCGCGCACGGCGACTACACGGTCGGCGTGTGGCTGGGGACGCCGCACGAGGACGTGCAGCACGAGCGGTCAGCGCTCGGTTTCACCCTGCACGGCGAGGAGTCCGTGCAGCGGGACCGCGTGGTCGTCCTCGGACTGCCGTTCCAGGTGCGGAGGCTCGATCAATAGCAGCCGAGCTCACGAGGACGTCGCGAGGACACGGTGCGAGCGACGACCGGAGCGGCGTTATCCCCGCTCCTCGAGGGCGCGAGGGACCTGGCCCTCACCCGCAGCGCGCTCGCCGACGGCCAGCGCCTCGGGCATGTGCACCGGCCGGACGTCTCACCGAACGTACCGCTCCACGGCCTCGGCCCAGGCCAGGCGGGGGTCGTCCGGCCGGATTCCACCGTCGAGTGTGCTGTGTCCGGCACCGAATCGGGTCCCGTAGAAGTTGTGGTAGACGAGGTCCCCGAAGACGGTGCCTACGTCGCCCGGTCCGCGCTGGCTCGTCACTTCGAAGAAGTGCAGGCGGGGAGCTTCTCGCGCTGACATCTCCTCTCCGACGTCCCCCCGGGCGGGTTCGGTGTCCGTCTCCGGTTGGTAACGGGAACGAAAAGAGTGTCCGGAGCGGACGAAACGAGCCGTCCGCATCGCGAGGCAGCACGGGTGGACGTACGGGCGCCACAGACGCGCCCCCGAGATCTCCGCGGTCCCGTTCGCCAGAGGGACGAGCAGCCTGTCGATCCATCCCGTGGTCAACGGGAAAGCGTCCACGTCGAGCGTTATGAAGTACTCCGTCCGGCACGTCAGCACCGCCAGGTCGAGCGCCAGGTCGTGCCCGAGGTTGACAGGCAACAGCCAACGTCTGACGTCACGGCGTTCCCTCAGGAGTTCCCGAGAGTCGTCCGTCGAGCCGTTGTCCACCACGACGATCCGGACGTCGCTCGGGCTCCGGCTGCGAACCACGTCCAGCAGGACGCGCAGGTACGGGGCGCCGTTCCAGTTCACCGTGATGACCGTGACAGCGCCCGGTTCCAGACTGCCGAGTCGCATGCGCGAGAGGCGGCGGAGCAGGGGCACCAGCAGCCGCCAGCCGATCAACCACGGCGCACGGCCGACGAGCGGATGCGTCGCGAGTGGCCGCCACAGGCGATGGAGCAGGACGCGAGGACTTCGTCCGTGCGGCGGTGCCGTCCCTGTCATGGCGCTCTCGATACCACCCCGTCGTCACGTCCTCCATCGAGCACTCGTGCTCCACGGAGGAATGGGCGGCGCGATGCTGGCACGGTGTTCGGGGCGTCCGTCCGCGTCGTGGGCTGTCCGTGCGGTGGGCACGGTGCATCTTCGTTCGAACAGGCGTCTGCGATGAACATCAGCCTCGAGGAGGCGTTCCTGTACTCCCCGACCGCGTGGGATGGTCGACCGCCTCTGTCCTGAACTCTGTCATGAAGCGGAAGAACCGTGGGTCGTCGCGGATGGCGTCGACGTAGTCGTGGACCTCCGACATGACGAGTTCGGCGGTGTCAACCGCACGGAAGGCGTCGAACGCCGTGTCCGTGAAGCCACGCTCCATGAGGGTGTTGCTGACGTCGTACCAGTCGACGAAGCTCCTGGCGTCCCAAGACTCCAATCCGAACTGGTACTGATAGCGGACGGCGTCGATCCACGTCACGTCCTGGCCGTAGCCCTTGAACTGGTCGACGATGCCGCTCCCGTCCCAGCGTGGGTCGTGTCGACGGGAGATGACGGCGACCCGGGCTGTCAGATCCGGCAGGAGCACGCAGCCGTGGAGGGCTGCGCCATCACAGAAGACCAGTTCGTCGGCGGCCTCGTAGACCGAGAGCTGCTCGTGCAGGGGGTACCGCTCCGGGTGCAGCACGGCGTACCCCTGACCGCGGAGATAGTCCTCGAACAGCGTCTCGCCCATGGGCCGCCCGTATCTGTCCGGGAGCCCGGAGCGGGAGATGTACACCCTCCTCGCCCCGGTGAAGTCGCTCGGGACGGACCGGGTGAACCTGAACCGCCGCATGTGCTCGACGAAGGTCTGCGGCGGGTTGCGGGAGAACCCGTAGCCGTACAGCTGCGACGGGACGAACACGTGAGCGAGCCGGACGGGCTGGCTCAGCAGCAAGACGCGGTCCAGGGGGATGCCCAGGCCGCGGAGCACCTGATGGGCGACCGTGCGCTCGTCCGACCAGTCGACCTTTCCAAAGCCCTCGTGGAAGGCGATGTAGGGGTCCAGGGGCCGCAGGTGCTCGTAGGCCCACAGCCGGCCAAGGGATTCGAGGAGGAAGTGGCCGAAGTGGGTGAACAGGACACCGCCGTACAGGACCGGGACCTTGAGTTCTCTCATGCGCTCGAGGTCCATGGTGAGCAGTTCGTCGACCGGCTCCTCCTGTCGCCACTCCGAGCCGCTGCGGAGCACAGCCGGGTCGATGAGCCGATGGCTGTCACCGTGCACGAGGCCTCCTCGCAAGTCGCGATCACGGCCTGCGGTCAGCGGGACCGAGATGACGTCCCGGTGCAGGGAGACCCGTGGGTCGAGGATCCCGGTGGCCTCCGAACCGGAGAGCCGGCTGGGGCACGCCTTGCCCACGACCCGGGCACGCAGGAGCGTGATCTCCGGCCGAGCCAGCAGGAGTCGTGGGTCGTGAGTAGCGACGCGTACGGTCGCCCTCACCAGTCGCCCTGCCAAGTGCAGGAGCGCACGGAGACGTAGCCCTGCCTTGCCCCACAGGACGCTCACCTCGGCGAGCATAAGGTGATCGCCTCGGCGGCGATCCGGCTCAGGGACGTGTAGGTGCGGCCCTGCGATGCTCGGAGCTCAGGCCAGAGGAGCCAGCAGCGGCTCGTCCGGGTGCTCCTGGAGTTGCTGCCGGACCTGCACCACGGCACGACGGTACGGATCGCTTGCCAGTGCGGACGTCCACCCCGCGAGGTTGGCAAGGGTGAGCGACGGTGGGCGCGCGGCGGGACGGACGAGGCTCGCCGCCACCGTCCAGGCGGCGCTCTTGACGAACCACTGCGCGGCGAGGATCCGCCACTGCCGGTGGTGGGCAGCACCGAGCTTCCTGCTCGCACCGATCAGCATGCTCGCGCTGCCCGTGCCGTCGGCGCGGCGCTGGCTGCGTAGTTCCGCCATCGTCCGGCGGTGGCGGTGTCGGACGACGGCGGCCGGCTCGTAGACGAGGAGATCCCCGGTGGTGAGCAGCCGGCAGAGCGCCTCGTGGTCCTCTCCACCGGCCGTGGGGGTGCCGGGCCCGAGGGCGGGATCGAAGCCCCCGGCGACGAGCAGTCGCTCGCGCCGGTAGGCCATGTTGGCGCCCGTGCCCATCGCTCCGATGTGGTAGACCGCCTTGGCGGTCTCGCGCGGGTCCTGCGACTCCGACTTGAGCCGTCGCTGGCGGTATCCGCGGCCAAACCCGCCGGCCGCTTCGAACGCGACCTGGGCAGACGTGGAGAGCTCGGCGGGTGCTACCAGGCCGGTGACCGCGCCGGCCTCGGGATGGGCGTCGAAGGCCATGAGCAGGGCCTCTGCCCACCGGGGGTGTGCCTGCACGTCGTCGTCGACGAAGGCGATCAAGGTGGTGGATGCCTCGACCAGCGCGCGGTTGCGGGCCCAGGCCGTGCCCCGTCGAGGCTCTCGGACGTAGCGGACCCCTGGGTGCTGCTCGACCACCAGCCGCGCCTCGTCACCGCCAGGGTCGTTGTCCACGACGAGGACCTCGACGTCGACCGTCTGGTTTCGCAGGGAGTCGAGGCAACGCGTCAGATCGGTGGGCCGATCGCGCGTGCACACCGCCACCGTCAAGGCCGAAGTGCCAGCACGCGAGCGCCACTGCTCCTCCGCCAGGCAGGGCGAGCGGTCCTCCAGAGGCCACCGTGCACTCCCGTCCCCGTGCTGAGCCTGATGCATCTCGACGGCGCCGTGCGCGGCGCGGGCGGCGAGCTCCGGGAGCCGCGCCAGCACGTCCTCTGGATCCCCGTCCACGGTCAGTTCAGCTACAGGCACCCCGTGTATCCAGACCAGCGCGTGCACGCCCTCGGCTGGGGATGCATACGGCGTCAAGGGGGACAGTGCCGTGGCGGTCCCCGCGTCGAGGTCCACGTCGGCGACGACCAGGCACCGGAACAGCCGGGACGTGCCGGGGCGGCACATCCGCTGGCCAAGGCGCCAGGCTCTCCTGAACATCGTCAACTCCAGTGCAGCGGCCGCTTGAGTGCTGCGGTTCGAGACGGGCGCCTCGTCGGGCGAACCATGATGCGCCGTCGCCGTCCCCGTGAGCAGGACGAACCGGTCGAAGCCGCTCGAATCCCACCCCTGGGGGTGGGGTGCTGCCGCTACTAGGTGCGGATCGAGATGGGCAGCGGTGCATCCCTCCTTCGGACCAGGCCGCTGGGGACGCAAGATCCGTCACCACGGCGTCCGATCACCCCGGTGGACAAGGGATGCCCCCGTCGGCACCCACGTTGCTTTGCTTGCAAGTCAGCGACGTCCTAGTCCGAGGTCTGATACACCGCCTGAGCCGGTTGTGCGGTAGGCAAGTCCTTGACGCGCCGGGCCGGTACACCGAGGTAGAGGCCATCAGCCTCCGTGTCATGGGTGACGACGGCGCCTGCGCCGATGACACAGCCCGGTGCAATGCGTACGCCCGGCAGAACGATCGCCCCAGCGCCGATCCACGTGCCTTCCCCCACGTGCACCGCAGCATGGGTGAGTTCGGCCGCGCGCATCTCGGGGCCACCGACTTCATGTGTCGACGTCAGGAAGTGGACACCCGGCCCCACCCGGACGCCTGCACCAAGGGTGATCAGTGCCCATGCATCAAACACGCATCCCGCGTTCACGAACACCTGGTCCCGCAACTCCACCTGTATGCCACTGATGAACTGGCACCGTTCCGCCACCGCCGCACTAGGGCTGACAGTGACGCCACCCCAGCGCAGCACGTGCGTCCGAATCCGCTGCGGAAGCAGCGGGCTAGCTGCGACCGCATTAAGCCAGAACCCCTGGATTCGATCAGTCACAGTTCGCCGTCTCACGGAAGAGATCCTGGCTCAAGGCCTTCCTCTGCGCAGCGGTTGGCCTACAGCCTGCCTCAGCCCCTCTTGGCCAGTCGGTTGACCTGGCCACTCGAAGCGCTCCTGGGGGAGGTGCATCCACACCTGTGGTAGAGGCGGTCAGGCCAAGCGTGGCCTGTCGGCCCGGCATGGTGCTCGACGCGCGATGACGATACGGGAGCTCATCGGTGACGCATCCCTCGGCTGACAATGCGACTTGCAGCAGCGCTCGACGGCCGCGTCCCACCCCCAGCGCGTGAGCGGCTCTACCGCTCAGGGCACCCGACCTGGTCACTCATCGCTCTCAACCCCATCCCCGTCCGGCTACGGACGGTGCAGGAGCGACGAGCAGGTCTCCGATTCCATAGGGCGGAGCGAAGCCCCGCTAATCCCTCCAGAAGCCCCTGTAGTCATGCCGCCCTCGCCTGCTGTCGACACCGTTCCCGCTCCAACACCTAGGCTGCCTGCAACGGAATGAGGCAGCGGGTGGCCGCGTCACCAGTGAGAATCAACCCTCAGCGGAGGGGAGGAGCAGATGCGAGGCGCCCGGGTTGCCTTGGTACGGCGCTGGTGAGGCGCCTCAGCGTCGTCATCACGAACTACAACTACGCCCGCTTCGTGGGGACGGCCGTCGAGAGCGCCCTCGGTCTGCGCTGGGACGACGTCGAGGTGGTCGTGGTGGACGACGGCTCGACGGACGACTCGGCCGAGGTTCTGCAGCGCTACGCCGACCGTGTGCAGCTCTACTTCACGGCCAACGGCGGCCAACGTAAAGCGGCCAATCATGGCTTCGCGTCCTCCAGCGGCGACGTCGTGATCTTCCTGGATGCTGACGACGTGCTGCCGCCCGAACTCCCCGAGCGGCTCGCGGCGGTCTGGTCGCCGACGGTCAGCAAGGTGCAGTTCCGCATGCAGCGCATCGACACGGCCGGCATCCCCTTCGGGCGGCCGTTCCCGGAATGGCGGAGGGTCCCCACGCCCGGGCAGGTGCGCCAGTGGATGGAACGCACGTCCGCACAGCCCACTCCGCCCGGATCGGGCAACGCCTACGCCCGGTGGTTCCTCGAGCGGATCTTCCCGCTCGACTCGAGTCTCGGACGCGCCGCCGACTCCGGCTGCCTCGCGGCGGCGCCCCTGCACGGTGATGTGCTGACGCTGCCTGATGTGGTGGTGGGGTACCGCCAGCACGGTGGCAACGACAGCAACCTGCTCGCCGACGACACGCGGTTCTCGCGGGAGGTGGTCACCGCACGGGCACGGTGGCGCTTCGCGCAACGCTCCGTTGGGGTGCCCGAGGACCAGATCGATGAGCGCCCCCTGCGCCGCAGTCGGGAGCTGCTGCAAATGCGCGTCGCGAGCTCACGGCTCACGCCCGGACGGACGCTCCTTCCGGACGATGGACGACAGCGGCTCTTGTTAGACGCACTGTTATCCCCGGTGCATCCCGGCCCTGAGTCCCTGCGGACGAGATTGCTCATCGCCGGCTGGTGCTTGGCGGTGCTGACGGCTCCCCAGGCTCTGGTCCGACGGTTGCTCATCCGCCGTTGGCGGCGGCCGTGAGTGCCGGGAACAAGGTGGACCCGTCCGGGCGCCGCAGGCGTCACCGGTCGGGTGCGCCCGTCCGGAGGCCAGCATGACGAGCCTGACCCTCGTCACGGTCGCGGTCGTCGTCTACGGGGTGTTCAACGCCCGTGGGTATGGGCGCGCCCTCGCGCTGGGAGCCGCAACCCCGGTCGGCGCGGCAGCGGTGGTGGGCGCCATCGCCGTGCCGACCTTTTACGCCGTGGCCGTGGGCGCCGTCATCGGCGTCGGGCTGCGCCTCCTCCGGCAGGGCCATCGGTCCGGCGCCGTGCCCTCACCGGTGCCGGCCAGCCGGCCGCTGGTGCTCCTCGTGGTCATCTCGGTGCTCATCACCCTCGTGTCGCCCCTGCTCTTCGACGGTCTGCCGGTCCTGAACCCCGCAGGCGGGGTCGGCACGCTTGTCGCCGGGGTTGTCACGAAGTCGAACCTCGCGCAGAGCGTCTACCTCGTCCTGAGCGTTGGGGTCGTCGCATATCTCGCTCGTTCTCGTTGGACGGGACCGGAAATTGTCGGGACAGCAGCGTGCCTCACCACCATGCTGTCGTTCTGGGCGTGGACCCACATGGCCGCGGGAATCCCGTTTCCCGAAGGCCTGTTCGACAACTCCCCGGCGTTCACGTTCCAGAACACCCTGCCCGGAGGGGCTCCGAGAGTCAGAGGGATCTTCTCCGAGCCAGCCGGTCTGGCGATCTCCTGCCTTGTGACGATCGCCTACTGCGCCTCTCGCATGAGACACGTACGCGGGCCGCGGAGCCTCGGCGTGCTAATCATCGGGGGTGCCGCGCTGTATCTCGGCTCCATCTCGACATCCACGACCTTCCTAGTCGCAGGGGTGATGCTGGCTGGACTGGCAACCGTGGTCCACGTCGCCTCGTTCGTGCTCGGCCGGGGGACGTTGAGCACGGTGGTGGTCGCGGCCCTGTGTGGCGCTGCCCTGACGGCTGTCTGGCTGCTGCCCTACATCGCGAACACCGTCGGCGCCGAGATCGAGGCCAAGGTCGGAACCTCGTCATACAACGACCGGTCCTCAGCCGACAGCAGGTCCTATCAGCTCGTGATGGACACCTGGGGGATCGGAGCGGGTCTTGGCTCCAACCGAGGGTCGTCATTCGCGGCATCGCTGCTGAGCACCGTCGGGATCGTCGGCACTGCACTGTTCGTCGCCGCCGTCGTCGTACTGGTCCGCAGGACCTGGAAACTGGTCGAGGTGCGACCGGTGATCTGGGCGCTGGCGGCAACATTGACCGCCAAGGTGGTGTCCGGACCCGACTTGTCCGACCCTTCAGGGATTCTCTGGCTATCGTTGGGGGTCCTCGCTCACGCTGCCCTCCGGGATCAGGGCGGAGGGTCGACCCAGGCCGTCCTTGACCACTCGCGCGGGAGTACCACAGGGTCCTCGCCCTCACGGTCGACGGAGGAGTGAGGTCATGAGTGGGAGGGTTGTCCTGTTCAGGGAGAGATTGAGCTTTGCACTGCTCGAACCCGTCAAGGCCCACGTGCGTCGCATTATGAAGCGTCGGCAGATCCGCCCCGTTGTCGTTCGACCGGGCTTGCAGTCGGCGCATTTGGTTGCCGCGGTGATGGTGAAGAATGAGGCACATCGTCTCCCGGCGCTCCTTCGGCACTATCGACGACTCGGGGTCGAACACTTCATTTTCATCGACAACGAGTCCACGGACACTCTGCTCAGCTTGCTGAGCGATGTCGATGACGTATCGATCTACAGGGCTGAAGGGTCATTCAGTTCTGCGCGCTATGGACTCGACTGGCTGAACACCGTGCTGTCTCGTCACTGCAGCGGCAAGTGGGTCGTCCATGTCGATGCCGACGAGTTCTTGGTGTTCGATTCAGAACTGCCCGACCTGCTGTCGGTGTGTGCATGGCTCGAGAAGTCTGGGCGCCGGTCCCTGCAGGCGATCATGATCGACATGTACAGCGACAGAAAGGCGACGGAGAACATCGTGCGGGAGGGGCAGGACCCGCTCGAGGTGTGCAATCTCTTCGACGCGACTGGCTACGAACGTCATCATCACTGGCCCTCGGCCACCACGTGGGTCAAGGGTGGCGTGCGCGGGCGCCTGTTCTTTCCCAGGCGTTGGGAAGGGCCGGCGCTCAACAAGACGCCGCTCGTCCTGTGGCGTCGGCGCTACGCATTCCTGCGCGCTGCCCATCTCATCTGGCCTAGGAATCTCAACGGAGGGCTCAAGCCCGCGGAACTGGCGCTGTTGCACTTCAAGTTCACGCCCTCGGCATCAGCGCTCATGGTGGACGAAAGTCACCGGGCGCAGCACACGACGGAGTACCGCGCTTACGACAATGTCAGAGACGTCATCATGGTGGGGGACGAAACCCGCCAGTACCATCAGCCGGCCGACCTGACGGGACATGGGTTGATCGCACGGATCGGTTCCACCTTCTGATCCGGCGAGGAGATGCACGCCAGGGCGTCGACTGGGGAGACCGTCAGCCAACCGGTACCCGCGAAGTGCCGGGGACATCAGGAGAACCGGGGTGAGGAGGGGTAGGGAGGTCGAATGGCGGCTGGACCCACCAGCGCGGTGCAGCGGACTGGTACGGGCTGTCGCGCGTTCGCGAAGATTAGGTGGGCCTTCGCCACAGCGTCGTTTGATGCACGCCGCCGCCGCCTGGCTTCAGACCTCGGATGTCTGTCCGGTGCCACTCCGAAAGGTCGACGGAGAGTCCGGCGTACCGCGGCCGGTCCGAGTCGTCCAGGAGCAGCGCCCCTCCTCGCTTCACCTTCGTCGTGCTCGCACGTGCGCAGGCCACGCGCGCGCGACCATCGATGATGACGAGGTCGAGCGAGCCCTCCGCGGTATCGGCGATGGTCTGTACGTAGTCATCGAAGTAGGAGCCCGGAGCTGCCTCCGAGGTCATGTGGCCGCTCCGCGTGGGCTCACGGAGCAGGAGCGTCACGTCCGCGGGCAGCAGGCTGCTGAGTGTCTGGTACCACTCGCGATCGTGCTCGACCACGGTCAACCGGGCGCCATGGTCGTGCAGCCAGAGGCTCGAACCACCCCCACCGAACTCGAAGACCTCGGCGCCCTCGGGCAGCAGATCAGCGACGGCTTGCGCCGCGCGGTACGGCCACCACGGCCGTCGCACGTCGACGGTCGAACGATTGCGGTCTCTCAGCCAGGGCGCAACCTCGGTCAGCAGTTGTGGGTGGTGCACCGCTTCGACGGCGATCGACCGGAGGATGCCCGTTCGGGCCGCGCTCCAAGCCATGTGGGGACGATAACGTCGCTTTCACTTCGCCGCGTATCGGCCGATAGCGCGTTGCGTGACATTTTCTCTGGTCGGCCACGCGACAGCATGGACGCCACGACTGCACCAGCAGTCCCATGGCCGCCGCCAGCTTCGGATGACACGATGGCGCACCGCCGTGGCAGCGGCGAGCAGTGACCAGGGGACGGGGAGGAGAAGGGGTGTCGGACGCTCGGGACGAGGATCCGCTGTCAGCTGACGCCGTCGTGCTCGGAGCTGGGATCAGCGGCCTGGTGTCCGCCTCCGTGTTGCTCGCACAGGGCACTCGGCGCGTCATCGTGCTGGACGAGTACGCCCATGTAGGCGGAAATCACATCGACCGGACCATCGGCGACTACACCTTCGACATCGGCAGCCTCATCTTCCAGGACGATTCACCGTTGCTCGTCCACTTCCCCGAGATCCTGCCCAGGTACGTCCCGATCGAGCCCAGTTGGTCGAGGCTGAACCCGCAGGGCCTCGTTACGCACTATCCCTTCTCCATCCGGGACGACGTGCTCGGGGCAGGTGTTCTCGAGCTCCTCCGCATGGTCGGTTCCGCCATCGCCGGCAGGGTCGCCAAGCGACGTCAGAGGAATGTGCGGGACTTCGCGGAGCATCTGCTCGGCGCCTACTTCGTTGAGCGGTCGGGCCTGGGCTACTACATGCAGCGGCTCTGTGGTCTGCCGCCGGAACAGATCGACCTCGAGTTCGCGAGAAGCCGTCTCGGGTGGCTGGAGGACCAGTCGAGCGCCCGCAACCTCGTCCGACGGTTGCTGCGATCGATGACCGGCAACCCCGAGCCACCCAGTCACAACAGGCAGCTGGCTCGTCCACGGGAGGGTTACGGCTTCCTGTACGGACCAGCCGTGCGGAGCCTGAGCGAGCGGGGGGTCGTGTTCCACCTCGACACTGCTATGCGGGAGATCCGCAAGGACGGTGACAGGTTCATCGTGACCACGGAGCGCGGATCGGTGACCGCCCCGAGAGTTGTCTCGACCATCCCCCTAGACCGAGCGCTCAGGCTCTGCGGCCTGGAGGCCCCTGGCGCCCCGCTGCCGACTGTCACCCTCCTGAGCCTCTTCTGCAGTTTCTCGGGCAGCAAGGGTTTTCAGACGCCGATCTTGTACAACTTCTCGCGCGAGGGTGCCTGGAAGCGCATCACCGTGTACTCCGATTTCTACGGATCCTCGGGTGGGCGCGAGTTCTTCACCGTCGAAGTCATCGGTGAGCGTGTGAACAACTCCGTTGAAGTTGCGGTGGAGGACTTCAGGGCGCATTGCGCCGCGAATGGTCTCCTCGTGGGTGACCTGCGCCTGGAAGGGCACCACGTGTTGGATAACGCGTACCCGATCTACACACAGGGCAGTGGACAGCGCGCCCGGGACTCGGTCCGAGCATTACGCGACTTCGGGCTCGAGTCCCTCGGTCGTCAAGGCGCGTTCCAGTACCAGCCGACCGCGCGAGCCTCGACTGTCGAGGCGGAGCGGGCGCTGCGCCCCGCGGGTCCGTGAGTCCCGCGACGAGACGGACGGGAGGAGCTTGCCCGCCATGAGGATCATGCACGTCCTGAAGCACTCACAGCGCAGCAACGGGCACGTCCACGTGGCAGTCGACCTCGCCTGTGCTCAGGCGGACGCCGGCCACGAGGTGACCTTCGCCCATGCGCACGGTTCCTACGACGAGCTCCTCCGGGACCATGGCGTCGCCATAGCAACCGTTCCTGAAGCAAGGTCGCCGATGAGCGCACTGCGGAGCGAGCGAGCGCTCCTGCACGTCGCTCGTCGGGCGCGCCCCCAGGTGGTGCACGCCCATATGATGTCCTCGGCGGTCCTCGCCTATCCGGTCTCCAAGCTCGTGGCCAGCCCTCTGGTGACGACCATGCACAACTCCTTCGACGGGCACTCCTGGCTCATGCGCCTGGGCGCGGTCGTCGTTGCGGTCAGTCAGGCCGAGCGGCAGCGACTGATCGATCGCGGATTCCCCGCGCGCAAGGTCAGGTGCGTCCTCAACGGCGCCGTCGCGTCACCGAGGGAGGCGCTGCGCGACGACGCGACCATCGGGCCCCTGGCGAGGCCGAGCGTCGTCAGTCTCTGCGGCCTGCATGCGCGCAAGGCGGTCGGTGACGCGATCACCGCCTTCAGCGAAGCGCAGTCCTCCGCTCCGGCTTGGCACATGCACGTCATCGGGTCCGGGCCGGATCAGGGCAGATTGGAGGCGCTGACCCGGGACCTGGGGATGTCGGATTTCGTCCATTTCACCGGACCCAGCCTCACGCCCTGGCGGTTGCTCGAGCAGGCGGATGTCTTCGTCTCGTCATCCCTGGACGAACCCTTCGGTCTGAGCATCGCGGAGGCCCGAGCAGCCGGCTGCGCCGTCGTGGCGACCGCCGTCGGTGGTGTCCCCGAGGTGCTGGACCACGGGCGAGCGGGTCAGCTCGTCCCAGCGTCGGCGCCGGAAGCCATGGCAGCCGCGTTGCGGCGGCTCATGACCGACAGCGACGAATTGGCCCGGTGGCGTGCGCGCGCACGGGACAACGCGGGCTTCTTCTCGGTGCGCCGGATGGCCGAGGACTACGACAAGGTCTACCGATCAGTGCTGCGATGATCGTCTGCCCCGGACGAGGGAGTGACTGACCTGCGCTTAGGCTCCCCGAGTGGCTGACGTGACCGGTGCTCCCGGCGCTCCCGGCGCTAGCCTTCGGCGAGCAGTCCTGTTCACGAGCGCGTCCAGCGCCTTGGTCCCGCTCGCAGGCCTGCTCACCCAGCCCGTCCTCGCGCGTGCTCTGGGAGCCACCGGCCGGGGAGAGATGGCCGCCGCCATCGTCCCCGCCGTGCTCGCCGGGTCGGTGGCCACGCTGGGGCTGCCGGATGCCCTGACGTACCTGGCCGCGAAGCGGCCGTGGACCGTACGACGGGCGTTGGCGTGGTCGGCGCTCTTGTCTGTGGCGATGGGCGTCCTGTGCTTCTTCCTCGCCTGGGCGCTGCTGCCGTTCCTGTCCGATGGCGACGCGGCGCTCGGCCGTCTGATGCTCCTGGCGATGGCGCTGTCCATTCCCATGCTCATCGTGGGTGCACTGCGCGGGGCAGCCATGGGCCATCAGATGTGGGGAGCCGTTGCCCTGGAGAGCATCGTCACCACTAGCCTGAGGGTGCTGGTGTTCGTGGGCCTGTGGCTCACCGGCGATCTGACACCGCTGATCGGTGTCATGGTGACGTTCCTGGCGCCTGCTGTCGCCGGACTCTGCTACTGGCCCCTGCTGCGGAAGCCGCCGGGCATGGCTGCCGAACCGGTCTATGGAGACGCCGAGCGGGTCCTGGTCCCTCTCGTCTCCTACGGGGGACGGACGTGGTTCGGCTCGGTGGCAAGCATGCTCGCTGCCACGATCCACCAGATACTCATGACGCCCTTAGCCAGCGTGCGCGATCTGGGGCTGTACAGCGTGGCCGCGACCGTCATGGACGTGCCGATCATCTTCTCGCGAGCTGTCGCCGGTGCCCTGCACGGGGTCAACAGCAAGACCAGCAACGCGGTCCAAGTGGCGACCGCCTGTCGGGTGACGACGCTGCTCGGCTTGGTGGGGTGCGTAGTTCTGGGCCTCAGCGCGCCCCTCTGGATGGTCCCACTCTTCGGCGAGAGCTTCGCGGACGCGGTCCTGCCGACCCAGCTCCTGCTCATCTCCGTGGTCTGCTACATCCCCGGTCCGTTGGCCGGCGCGGGACTGGCCTCCTTCGGTCGGCCGGGGCTCCGCAGTCTGGGCTTCGGTCTGACCTTGTTGATCAACATCGCCGTCTTCGTTGTTCTGGTCCCCAGGTTCGGGATCCTCGGCGCATGCCTGACGGGGATCGTGGCAAGTGCGCTGCAGTCCCTCTTCCTCGTGGTCGCAGCCTCGCGCGTGCTCGGGGTCCCAGCTCACCGCTTCGTGGTCCCAGGGCCGGGCGACGTCGCGCTCGTGTGGCGTGAGTCGCTTCGTGTCCTCGAGACCCTCCTTGCCCCACTTCGTGGACGGCTGACAGGGGGGAAGACCGCGGGACGGGACTAGCTCCGGCGGATGATTCGACCGTGCCGCGCAAAACGTGCGCAGCTCGGCCATGCGGTAGCCCGGCGCGGCGTCCACGAAGACAGTCCGCTCAGTGCTTTGACAAGCACCCGTCCAGCCGGTAGTGACGCGGTATCGCTGCCCTGCCAAGCCAGGCGCCCAGGGCAGACAGGCGTCCGGGCCTCCGGCGGCGAAGGGTTCGCGACGTCACGCCTCGCCGCGCCGTACGCGGACGCCTGCTCCGATCTCGACGGTGTCCCCGACGCGGCGCCGGCGTCGTCGACTTGCCACACCCGGCGAGACGAAGGCCAAGAGAGCCACCACGCGGCTCCGCGGTCGCTGCCCTGCGTCGACCAACACTGCAAGGGCTGCTTCACGCACCCCGTGTCGGCCTTCAGCGAGCAGGTAGATGAGCCGTCGCCATCGGAACTCGCAGAGCTCGCGGGCCCGGGCACGCCAGACCACCCCTCGCTCCGGCGGGTCGAGGTCAGTCCGCCCGGCGGCGCGGTCGAGGACGCGCAGCCGCGCCTCGGTCATCCCGACGGGGTTCGAGCTGAGGGAGCCCTGCGCCAGGCGGTAGCGGGCGAGGGGGGCGTCCACCAGTCCCACTCGAGAGCCGCTGAGGACCAACCGCTGCCAGAACTCCCAGTCCGCGGTGACCGCGAGGGACTCGTCGAAACCGCCGGCCTCGAGCCACCGCCCACGAGGAATCGCGCACATGCCGAGGACGAAGTTGCCGTCCAGGATCGCTGCTCTCTGGCCCTCGATCGGGAACGGCCACTCCGCGTGGTAAGCGCGGCGGACAGGGACGCCGTCCGCCTCCACGACGGCGTCCGTGGTGAGGATGTCGAGGTCCGGCCGTTCCTGCGCGAACCACGCCAGGGCCTCCAGCCGGCGCGGGTGGAAGACGTCGTCGGCGTCCAGGACGACCACGTAGTCGCCGCTGGCTGCGGCGACAGCCGTGTTCTTTGCAGCCGACTCGCCGCCGTTGGGCCGGCGCACGACCCGGATGGCGTCGCCGAATCCGGCCAACACCTCTGCCGTGCGGTCGGTGGACCCGTCGTCGCAGACGACGACCTCGAGCGGTGGATGCGTCTGGTCCAACGCCGACTCGACGGCCTCGGCGACGGTGTGCTCCGCCTGGTGAGCCGCGATGACCACCGAGAACGTGGGCGGGTCCGCCAATCGACGCACGGGCGTGGCAGGAGCAGGCGCCAGGACGGGCCACGGTCCGCCCGGCAGGACGGTGTCGACCACCTCGTCGGTCGTCTCTAGTCGCCGTCCGTCAGCGCGCCGGCCCAGCAGCTCGGCGTGGAGCGCCACGTACGAGCGGACCATCGCCTCGACGGTGAAGTGACGCCGGGCATCGTCGGCCGCCGCGGCGGCGAGTCGCCGCCGCAGGCTCGGGTCGGTGATCAGCCGGTCCAGGGCGGCGGTGAGCTCCGCGGCGTCGTCGACCGGGACGAGGAGCCCCGTCTGCTCGTGGCGCACGGCGTCGGGAACCCCGCCCACCGGAGTCGCGACCACCGGTATGCCGGCGAGCATCGCCTCGAGGACGACCAGGGGGAGTCCCTCCCACCGGCTCGGGACGGCGAGCACGTCGAAGGAGGGCAGCAGGGCAGGAACTTCGTTCGACCAGCCGGTCATGGTGACCCGCTCCTGCAGGCCGAGTTCGGTTACCAGCGTCTCCAACGCTGCCCGCTCGGGACCGTCCCCGACCAGCGCCAGGTGCAGGTCCGGCAGGCCGGCGACGGCCCGGACGAGCACGTCGAAGCCCTTCTGCGGATCGAGCCGGCCGACGGCCCCGACCACCAGACGGCCCGGCGGTGCTGCCACGGGGCGACCGGTCCCCGGCTCGGGGACCCCGTTGCGCACGACGCGCGCCGCACCCCGCGGCAGGCCGACGAAGCGTTCCAGCCGGCGCGCCGACCCCTCGCTGACCCCGACGACGGCATCCAGCCGCCGCGCCGTGAACCGCACGATCCGGTCGATCCGCGGGCCGGGGCTCGGCATCGGCAGGTGCTCCACGGCCACGACCGGCGTGTGCCAGAGTGTCGTGGCCGCGAGGACCGTGTACGGGTCCGCGTACGGCACGGGGAGGTTGACGTGCACGAGATCGGCGCCGGCCGCCGCCATGGCCCGCCGGTGTGCCCACACGGCAGGGAGGTCCCGCCAGCCCCGTATCTGCGGGAGGAGCATGTGCGGCGTCCCAGGACGTCGTGCCGCCAGTTGCTCGAGGACCGCGTCGTCGACGCCCAGGAGTTGCACGTCATAGTGGTCGGGGAGCCCGGCGAGGAGGTGTCCGAGCACGATCTCGGCGCCACCCCATCCGACCGCGCCGCAGAAGACCAGGAGTCGTATGCGGTGCGGCTCGCTCACCGATCACCGGTCCCCTCGTGAAGTTCCTGGTGGCGGCCGACGACCACCCGTGGCCTGCGCGTTCAGGCTATCGACAGCGCCTGCACTGGACACTGCGCACGCTGTCCGAGCTCGGCGCCGTCGACCTCCTCGTCGTGCGCGACCGGCCGCTGCCCGCCCCGGACGGCCCACCGGCAGAGGTCCGGCTCGGCAGGTCGGAGGTGGTGATCGCCCCCTACACGGCCCGGTCGTCGACGTCGCGCGCGGCCCACTGGCTGGCGTCCGGGCGGCCACGGCGTCTCGTCGGTCAGGACTGGCGGTGCGCCCGAGAGGTGGCACAGCGGTGGGCGTCGACCGGCTACGACCTGGTGTGGTTCGCCCACAGCCCGACGTACCTCGCCCTGGGCGACGTGCTCCCCGCACCACACGTCGTGGACCTCGACAACCTCGAGTCGTCGATGGCCCGCCATCGGCGGACGGGGCGGGACCGGCTCTCGTCGGGCCGGAGCGTCGCCCGCCACGTGGCCAGTGCCGCTGCCGACCTGCTCGACGAGTGGTTGTGGCGGAGGGTGGAGAAGCGGGTCACTGCCCGAGCGGCCGTGACCGTGGTCTGCAGCAGTCTGGACCGCAGCCGGCTCGGACGGTCCCGGGTGGCGGTCCTCCCCAACGGGTACGAGCTGTCCAGGTCGGCGGCCGGGACGTCGGCGTGCCCGGCCGCTCCCGGTGCGGTGCTCCTCTTCGTCGGGCTGCTCACGTACGAGCCCAACAGGGACGGTGTCGCCTTCTTCGCCCGGGAGGTGCTGCCCCTCATCCGTGCGCACCGGCCGGATGTGCGGTTCCGCGTCGTGGGCGACCACGGGGCAGACGTCGTGGACGCGCTGCGAGGGGTCGCCAGTGTGGAGCTGACCGGTGAGGTGCCCGACGTGACGGCGGAGCTCGCCGCGGCGAGTGTCGTCGTGGTGCCCCTGCGGTTCGGGGGTGGGACGCGCATCAAGGTCCTCGAGGCCTTCGCCCACGGCGTCCCGGTGGTCAGCACGACGGTCGGCTGCGAGGGCCTCGACGTCGAGGCCGGGCGCCACGTCCTCCTGGCGGACGATCCGCCGTCCCTGGCCGCGGCGTGTCTCGGCCTGCTCGAGGACGCCGAGCGCCGGACCGCGCTCCGCGCGGAGGCAGAGGACCTCTGGCGGCGCCAGTACCGGTGGGCGGCCATCACGCCGACGGTCCGCGAGATCGTCGAGGCCGCCGTCGCGCGAGGGGGCTCGTCCTGCTGAGCGACCGCCCGGGCGAGGACGGGCCCCTCGTCTCGGTCGTCATGCCGTTCCTGGACGCCGCCCCCTACATCCGGCAGGCCGCCGGGAGCGTGCTCCGGCAGAGCTGGACGAACCTGGAGCTGCTCCTCGTCGACGACGGCGGCAGCGACGGCAGTGACCGGATCGCGCGGCGCCTCGCCGAGACCGACCCGCGGGTCCGCGTCCTGAGCCACGAGGGCCGCCGGAACCGGGGCACCGGCCCGAGCCGCGCGCTCGCGATCGGCCAGGCCCAGGGAGAGCTGGTGGCCTTCCTCGACGCGGACGACGTCTGGGAGCCGTATCACGTCGCCGACCAGATCGGCCTCCTCGAGGCGCACCCGGAGGCGGACCTCGTGTGTGGCCGCGCGTGGGTCTGGCACAGCTGGCGGGACCCCGCTGCTCCCGACGTCCTGTCGGACCTGGCCTTCGCGCCCGGCGTGGTGGTCGGCGGACGGCGGTTGCTCGCCGCCGTCCTGCGCAACGGAGCGGTCGCGACGTCGACGTGCTCGCTGCTCGCGCGGCGGGACGTCCTCCTGGGCGTCGTCCCGCACGTCGAGGCCTTCGCCGGGCTCTTCGAGGACCAGGTGGTGAACGCGTGGCTCCAACTGCGGGGGACGGTGGTCATGAGCGGCGCCACGAGCGCCTGGTACCGCATGCACGACCGGTCGATCAGCGCTCGCCTCGGCAGCGAGGAGGAGGCGAGGGTCTACCTGCGCTTCCTCGCCTGGGTGCGGGACCAGCTCGGCGAGGAGGAGGGCGACGCGGAACTCGTCGAGCTGATCGACCGGGCAACGGTGCGCACGACCGAGACGCTGCGCCCGTCCCAGCAGTCGCGCCCCGGTCACCTGCTGCGAGCGGTGGTGCCGGCGGTGGTCCGCCGGGCGGTCGGCCGCCTCCGCGGCGCGCTGCACCGCCTCCGGGCCCCTGAGCGAGAGGTCGGGTTGGAGGAGGTCGCGTGGGCGCTCCACCGGCACGGCGCCGATCTCCGCGGAGACGTCCTGGTGCTCGGGGACGGGACGCCGGTCGACGGTTGGACCGCGGCGACGTCGGTGCGGGCGCTCCCGCTGCCCGGGCGGCAGGCCGCGGCGGGACCTGCGCACATGCTGGCGGACCTGGACAGCGACGCCTACGACTGCGTGGTGCTGGTGCAGGACACGGGACCCGTCGAGGCGGGGGACCGCGGGCTGCGCCACCTGCGGCGAGCCCTCCGCCCCGCCGGCGTCCTGCTCGTAGTCCCCCGGCGCGAGGACCAGTCCCTCCCCGAGGACCTGCGCGCCGTCTTCGGATGGGATGCGGTGAGCCACGACGCACCGGGCGCACCGTATGCGCCGGTCCTCCGGGCGTTCGTCCCGGCTTCCTGACGCGACCCCGAGCGGGCACTCGCCACCAGCGCGCTCCCGGGTGGTGCTTAGCCTCAGGTCGTGGACTCCCCCCTGACCAGGCTCCCGGTCCGTGTCCTCCGCGCGGTCGAGAAGCGCTCGCCGCTCGCGCGGAGAGCCAAGTTCCGGCTGCGGTGGGCCGGCGTGCGGCGGCTCGACCCTCTCTCGGAGTGGGGCTTCGACCGGGGGACGGCCGTCGACCGGCACTACATCGAGCGCTTCCTGCGCGAGCACCGTGACCTCGTGCGCGGCCGGACGCTGGAGGTCAAGGAGGACCTCTACGCCACCGGTCTCGGTGCGGCACAGGTCGACGTCCTGGACATCGACCCCACCAACCCCGAGGCCACCATCGTCGGTGACGTGTGTGATCCGGCCACTCTGCCGGAGGGGACCTTCGACGCCGCGATCGTGACGCAGACGCTGCAGCTCGTGCCGGACCCGGTGGCCGGGCTGCGGAACGTGCTACGAGCACTGCGCCCAGGGGCCGCCGCACTGGTGACCGTCCCCGCGATGAGCCGGCTCGCCGGCGACTGGGACCGCTGGCGCTGGACTGCCCGCGGTCTGCAGGACCTGCTGGATCAGGCGGGAGGGACGGGTGTGGTGGCGAGCCACGGCAACCAGGTCGTGTGTCGCGCCTTCCTCCTCGGGGCGGCGATCGACGACCTCCCCCCGGCGATCCGCGACGTCGACGACCCCGACTTCCCCCTCGTCGTCACCGCTGTGGTGCAGCGGCGAGCGGCGTGACCTGGCGCGTCCACCGCCCCGCTCAGCGCGCTCGCCAGCGCCGGGCGACCCGGGGGGCCAGCGTGGCCAGCGTGAGCAGGGCGGTCCGGCGGCGGGACGAGCGGCGGCAGCGCAGCAGGGCCAGGCTCTCCCGCCGGGTGGCCACGCCCTGGTCGAGCCGCCAAGTCCAGTACTCGTAACGCAGCTGCCACAGCGACCGGTCCGCGATGCTCCGGTCGGCGGGTCGGAGGGACCCGTTGGCGGCGATCAGCTCCGCCACCCGGACCCGGCCGACGAGCACCCGCTCCCGGTCGGCGGTCTGTTGCCCGGCCCACCGCCGGTAGCGGTAGAGGGGAAGGGGCACCAGTCCGGCTGATGCGCCACGGAGGAACATCCGTACGTAGCACTCCCAGTCGGGCCCGTAGCGCAGTGTCTCGTCGAAGCCGCCGGCCTCCAGCAGGGCCGTACGCCGCATGGCCGGGGCGGGCAGGAAGTTCCAGCGGAGGATCTCCGCGCGCTGGTCGGCCGTGGGGAAGTGGTCGGCCAGGGACCACTCGGTCGGCTCCATCCCCGGCCCGAAGTCCTCCCACGTAGTCGTGAGCAGAGAGAGGTCGGGACGGCGCGCGGCCAGCCAGGCCAGCGCCTCCAGTCGTCGGGGGTCCATCTCGTCGTCGCCGTCGAGGACGACGACGAGATCGGTGTCCAGAGCCGCGACGGCGGTGTTCTTCGCCGCCCCCTCCCCACGCTGGACGGAGTGGCGGACCAGGCGGACCCGGTCGCCGAAGGGGCGGAGCGCGCGCTCGACGTCGTCCGACGAGGCGTCGTCGCAGACGACGACCTGGTCCGCCGGACGTGTCTGCGCGAAGACCGACTCCAGCGCCGCCGGGAGGTGTGCTGCGACGTTGTGGGCGGTGACGAGGACGCCGACCGAGACCCGCTGTGGCGGGGAGAGCGACTCTCCCGGAGGGGCTAGGTATGGCCACTCGCCGATCACGCAGGCGCCCTGAAGGCAGTGACCGCGGCGTGCAACTCGTCCACGCTCCAGCGGCCGACCGTGATCCGCGGGACGGCGAAGGGTGAGGCTCCCTCGACGGGGCCCGCCACGTTGACGAAGGCCGCCCGGTACCCGGCCGATCGCGCCTCTCGTGCGTTCCGGCGGATCACCGCCCCCACCGAGCCGTAGGGATAGGCGAGGAGGTCGGGGGCAGTGCCGAGCAGGTCGGCGAGTCGGTGCCGGCTGCCTGCCAACTCCTCCCGACCGGCTGTCCGGGACAATGCCGCGAGCGCCGAGTGGGTGCACGTGTGTGACCCCACGTCGAACAGCTCCTCCGCCGCCAGTGCCCGTACCTGTTTCGCCGTGAGCCGGCGGTGCCGTACGCACGACGGCGGCCGAGGCCGTGCCGCCTCCAACGACGTCAGCACCTGCGCCGCGACTGCGTGCCCCTGCCGCTGCAGGACGGCGGAGAGCTCCTCGTACGCTCGGCGGGACGTCGCCGGTGTCGTGAGGTCCAGTTCCAGTTCATGCCGTCCTGCTGTCACCTGCACCCGATCGACCCCTGGTCCCGGCTCCAGGAGCAGGTGCTCGAGCCGGTCCCACCAGTACTCGGGTGCCTCCGGGGCAAGGGCACCCGCGACGATGAAGAAGGTGGCCGGGACGCCCAGGTCGCGCAGCACGGGAGCGGCCTGCTCGAGGTTGTCGAGGTAGCCGTCGTCCAGCGTCACGGCAGCGGTCGGGCGACTGTGAGCAGCCACGATCTCCCGTGCCGGCACGAGGTCGAACCACTCACGCACGGCCGTCATGTGCTCCCGGAAGAGCTCGGGGGGGACCACCATGCCGCCGGGGTCGTCCTCCGCATCGACGTCAGCGATGCGGTGGTAGAGGAGGACGATGTGCTGTCCGCGAGGACGCCAACGGCGCGGCCAAGCCGGTCGTCGCTGCCACCTCCGCCGGACCCCGGACGCCACCCGCGCCGCGGAGGGTGGGTCGGTGAGCCAACGCAGGGGCGCCACGGTGCCGCAGCCTAGGTGGTCGGTCGGGAGCGGCGCCCGGTGTCGCCGGAGCGAGGGACGTCCGACCGGGCCGAGCCAGGGCTGGCCGATCAGTCCAGGTCCAGGATCCGCTCCGGGGTGAAGCGGCGGCGGAGGACGTCGCGGACGGCGAGCAGGTTGCCCCGCAGCCGTTCCCGTCGCCAGTCCGTCTCGGGGCCGCGGACGGCACGGACGGCGTTCTTCCCGACCCGGGGAAGCGTCTCGTAGACGGTCAGCCACAGCGGGAAGCTGCCCTTGTGGTGCAGGTACGCGGGGTTCATCACCTGGGAGTAGCCGAGCCGCCCGTGCGACGTCCGGCCGCCGGACTTCACGCCGCGGTGCACGATCACGCAGTCGTGCACGCGGGCCACGGTGCCGTGGCGCATGCAGCGCCGGGCGAAGTCGTGGTCCTCGAGCCAGGAGTAGAGCGGCAGCCGGGGGTCGAACTGCTCGCCAGCGACGGCGTCGGGCCGGAAGCCGAAGTTGCAGCCGTAGAGCTCCCGCCTCCGCTCCCACTCGCCGGTCAGCGGCTCGTCCCGGGACGCCTCCAGCGCCGCGTCGGCGGCCTCACGGGTGATGGCGTCCCCCGTGGCGCCGTCCAGCAGCACCCGCCCGGTCAGGGCGACGACCTCGGGGTGGGTGTCGAAGAAGGCGACGCCCTGCTCGAGGAAGTCCTCGCGCACCACGGCGTCGTCGTCGAAGCAGAAGACGTGCGTGGCGTCGGGGACGGCCGCCAGGCCGGCGTTGCGCTGGGCGGCGAGCCCCCGGTCGTGCACGACGAGGGTGCCGGCGGGCAGCGGCTGCGGCGGGAGGCTGGCCTGGTCGGGCACGGACACGACCAGGGTGAAGTCCTCCACGGTCTGGCGCTGCAGGTCGGCGACGACCTCGCCCAGGAGCTCCGGGCGCCCGGCGGATGCCAGCACCACGGCGACCCGGCGATCAGAGCTTGTCGGCCCGGGCACTCGTCCTCCGTCGTGTCGGTCAGGCGAGGGAACCCCTGACTGGGGCCCCGGAAGGGTAACCGCAGGTGAGCGACCCCCGCCGTCGACCGTCATCATGTGCGGGTGCCGGACACCCCAGGAGACAGCCGCCCGCGCGTGACCCTCGTGCACGAGCGGTTCACCGAGTACGCCGGCTCGGAGATGGTCGTCGAGCAGCTGGCCCACGAGTGGCCGGCCGCGCCGATCCTCGCCCCGATCGCCCGTCCCGGGGTCCTGCCGGCGGACATCGCGCCGCGGGTCCGCAGCACCCGCCTCAGCCGGCTGCTCCGCGGCACCACCTACGCCCACCTGCTGCCTGCGCTCCCCGTCGCGATGGGCCGGCTCCCGGTCCCGCCGTCCGACGTCGTCATCGCCTCCCACCACGCCTTCGCCACCCAGGTCGTCCGGGCTACGACGGCGCCGGTGGTCGCCTACGTGCACAGCCCCGCCCGGTGGGTGTGGGACCCGGCCATGCGGGCCAACGAGGCCGGTGGCCGGGTGGGCGCCGCAGGCCTGGCCGCCTTCTCCGCCGCCTACCGCCCGGTCGACCTGCGCGCGGCCGCCCGCGTGCACACGCTGGTCGCCAACTCGCGTGCGGTCTCCGACCGGATCCGCGACTGGTGGGGCCGCGACTCGGTCGTCGTGCACCCGCCGGTGGACACCGAGTACTACCGCCCCGACCCGGACGTCCCGCGCGAGGACTTCTTCCTCCTCGCCGGGCGGCTGGTCCCGTACAAGCGGCCCGACCTCGCCGTCCGTGCGGCTCGTGAGGCCGGTGTCCGGCTGGTCGTCGCCGGCGACGGCCGTGCGCGGGCCGAGGTCGAGGCACTGGCCGGCCCGGACACGACCTTCGTCGGCCGCGTCGACGACGACGGGCTGCGCGACCTGTTCCGCCGCTGCCGCGCCCTGCTGATGCCCGGCGTCGAGGACTTCGGGATCGTCCCGGTCGAGGCGCAGGCCTGCGGCGCGCCCGTGCTGGCCATCGACGCCGGGGGAGCGCGGGACTCCGTCGTCCCGGGGCGCACCGGCGAGCTGGTGCCGGTCGCCTCCGTCGAGGACGAAGTCGACGTCTGGGCGCGTGCCCTGGCGTCCTTCGACGGCGCCGCCTACGACCCCGTCGGCATCCGCCGGCACGCCGAGTCGTTCTCCCGGGCGCACTTCCGCCGGGCCATGGCCGACGTCGTGGAGAAGGTCCTCAGCTCCCGCTGACCCGGCCGCCCAGCACTGCGGCCACGGTCTCTTCCGCCACGTCGTCCCAGGTGCGCCGCAGGCGCGCCGGCGCCTGCGGCCGCGGGCGGTCCAGGTGGCGCAGCGCCGCCCCGGCCCACCCGTGCACGTCCTCGGCGGGCAGGTGCTCGGCGACGTCCCCGCTCACCTCGACCAGGGCGGGGTCGAGCGAGGTCACCAGCGGCGCACCCAGGTCCAGCGCCTCGACGGCGGGCAGGCCGAAACCCTCGGCCAGGCTCGGGGCCAGCACCACCGCACAGTGCTGGTAGCACCAGCGCAGGGTGCCGTCGTCCACGCCGGTCAGCTGGACGACCGAGCCCTCCGCCACCAGCCGCGCGTGGTCGGGCCCGTAGGCCTCGGTGCCCCAGGCCGGCGGGCCGACCAGCGCGAGCACGGCGTCGGGGCGCTTGCGCACCACCTCGGCCCAGGCCGAGACGACGACGGCGACGTTCTTGCGCTTG
This sequence comes from Geodermatophilus sp. SYSU D01180, assembly GCF_054050415.1. NCBI lineage: Bacteria > Bacillati > Actinomycetota > Actinomycetes > Geodermatophilales > Geodermatophilaceae > Geodermatophilus > Geodermatophilus sp. SYSU D01180. The sequence goes on from NZ_JBJGZH010000015.1 coordinate 66,121, forward strand.
GAGGCGTCACCGACGACCAGCGCGAACGGCCGCCCCGCCAGCGCCTCGACGGGGGCCGGCGTGCTGGCCAGCAGTTGGGGGCTGGTCGTCAGCGGAGCGACCGCCGCACGGGGCGCGAGCCGGGGATCCCACCGCAGCAGCCGGTCCCGGGTGGCTGCGCTGACGCAGACCAGCGTGTCGGCCTGTCGCAACGACGCCGCGTAGGGGCGGCCGAGCAGCGTCCGCTTGGGCAGCGGGAAGTCGTCGGGACGGTCGAACAGCAGCAGGTCGTGGACGGTGAGCGCCGTCCGCGCCCGCGTGCCGCGGGGGAGCAGGTGCTTGGCGCCCTGGACGACGTCGAAGCGGGACCCCAGCCGCCGGCCCAGCGCGTAGCGCTCCCACACCGGCAACAGGGGGTCGGGCACCGCCGGGTGGGTGAGGACGCGGTCGCGCCCACCCGCGAGCTCGGCCAGCGGTCCGGCCGCGGCGGATGAACCGAGCAGGTGGAGCTCGACGTCATCGTGGCGGGCGAGGGCGTGCGCCAGCTCGACCGTGTAGCGGACGATCCCGCCGCCGCGCAGGGTCGGCGGGACGTGGCCGGCCATCAGCAGCCACCGGGTGGGGCCGGTCATCGGCCGCGCTCACTCACGGCCCCAGCCTCACACACCGCGGCGGCGACCTGCCTACTGCCGGTCTACGCCTGAGCGCGGCCGGTGAGGCGCTGCGCGATGGCCCGTGCGCGCCCCTGGTCACGGCGGTAGCGCATGCGGACGAGGCCGTGCGCCATCCCGACGGGGGTGACGAGCGTGGCGAGGCACCAGAGCAGCACCTGCACGCGCTGGAGGGGCGGTTCGGGGCCCGGGTGGACGGGGGAGCGCACGGCGTCCCAGAGGAGGCGGCGTCGCGTCTCCCCGGGCAGCGGGCGGTCCTGCGGGCGGAGCCGCGCTGAGGCGACCCGCAGCTCGAGCAGCTGGCGGCTGCGGCGCAGCGGGGCGCACGCGGGGTCGGCGGGCACGCCGCGGACCCGGCACGAGTACTCGTACCGCTGGCGGGCCCGCTCGACCGCACGGGGGAACTTCCCGGGGTCCCGCAGCAGGTCGCTGGTGTTCTCGCCGTGGACCCGGTACCCCACGAGCGGCTCGGCGACGGTGACGACGTCGCCCAGGAACGGGGCGGCGGCGAGCAGTGCCGAGTCCGTGGCCGGGCCGCAGCTGTCGTCCAGGGGGAACAGCCGGTCGAGATAGGCGCGCGCGTAGGCGTTTCCAGATCCGGGCGGTGTGGGGTACGCGGTGGTCTGCTCGGCCCACCGGCGGATCTCGCCCGGGGAGGGCTCGGCGGGGAAGCGGGGGAACACCGTGCCGAGGGAGGCGCCGTCCTCGTCGATGCGCAGCATCGAGAACTGCACCTTGCTGATGCCGGGACGCCAGACCCGGGCCAGTGCCCGGCCGATGCCGGGGAAGAGCACGTCGTCGGAGTCGAGGTGGATGACGACGTCGCCGGTGACGTGCTCGTAGCCGCGGTTGCGGGCCACGCGCTGCGTCGCGTTCTCCTGGTAGATCGCGGTGACCCGGTCCTCGTAGCGGGCGATCACCTCGCGGGAGTCGTCGGTGGAACCGTCGTCGACGACGATCACCTCGACGTCGTCCCAGTCGAGGGCCAGCGCGCTCTCGATCGCCTGGCCGACGAACCGGCCGTAGTCGTGGTTGGCGATCACGACGCTGATGCGTTCGAAGCCCCCGCCCATGTCGGACCACCTCCCGCTGCTCGGCGCGACGCCGGTCGCGGTCGGCGGCTGCACCGGGTGTCGTGCCCCGCGGCCGTAGGTGGAGGTTAGTCGACGAGGCCGTTCCGGCTCGGCGCCCACCGACCCCACCGGGTGACGTCTCCCTCGCACCGTCCCGCGGACCGGCCGGCCATGCGCGGCCATCACAGTGGTCATGTGTTCAACCAGTTGCGTGTCACACAATTGATGCTGACGGCTTCCGCTTGGAGAACGACGCGGTTACGGTTTCCCTGCCGGTTGAACGACGACGTTCCTGGCATCCACGGGGATCCAGCGCGCCGAGCGCTGCTGCGCCGGTGCGACACGGGGGTTGGTGCCTTGACTCTGCTCGGCGTCAGTGACGGACCGCTTCGTCACGATCTGCAGCCGGTTGGTCGCCGGTGGCTGTGGCTGGCTCCCCGGCTGCGTGGCGAGGGGACCGCCGCGCGGCGCGCGTGGCGCCAGTCCTACGTCCGTCGCCTCGTCCTCCTCGACGCCGTCGCCGCCCTGCTGGCCGGCGTCGTCGGGTCACTGGTTCCCGAGGACGGCCCGCTCATGGGGCCGGGGGCCAGCACCTCGCTCGTCGTCGCCCTGCCGCTGGTGTGGGTCGGCGCCATGCTCGTGGCCCGCACCTACGAGCAGCGGTTCCTCTGGGTCGGCCCTGAGGAGTTCCGACGGGTCTTCTCCGCCGCCGCGCTCCTGCTGGCCACGGTCGGCACCGTCTCCTGGGCGTTCAAGCTCGAGGTCGCGCGCAGCTTCGTCGTCGTCGCGCTGCCGCTGGCGACCCTGATGACCCTCGCCGTCCGCGTGGCCCTCCGCCTCCGGCTGCACGCCCGGCGGGCGCAGGGCCGGCACGTACAGACGACTGTCCTGGTCGGCCATCGCAACGGCGTCGCCGCGCTGAACGCCCAGATGGAGCGCGAGGCGCGACACGGCTACCGCGTCATCGGCTGCTGCCTGCCGCTGTCGGCCGGCGATCGCGACGTCTTCGACGGCCTGCCGGTGCTCGGCAGCCTCGACGAGGTCGCCGACGTCGTCCGCCGCTACGAAGTGGACACCGTGGCCGTGCTGCCCTCGCCCGAGCTCGACGGCGCGCAGCTGCGCAAGCTCGGCTGGGACCTCGAGGACACCGAGGCCGAGCTCCTGCTCGCTCCCGCGGTCACCGAGGTCGCCGGTCCGCGCGTGCACGTGCGCCCGGTCGCCGGCCTCCCGCTCATGCACGTCGAGCGCCCGGAGTTCACCGGCGTCCGCCGCATCGCCAAGGACGTCGTCGACCGCACGGCGGCCGGCGTCGGCGTCCTCCTGCTGCTGCCGCTCCTGCTCACCCTCGCGGTCCTGGTCAAGGCCACCAGCCGGGGCCCGGTCTTCTTCAAGCACGAGAGGATCGGCCGCGACGGCCAGCCGTTCCAGGTCCTCAAGTTCCGCAGCATGGTCGTCGACGCGGACAAGGTGGAGCTGGGCCTGCACGAGCAGAATGAGGGCAACGCGGTCCAGTTCAAGATGCGCCGCGACCCGCGCGTCACCCGGGTGGGTTCCGTCATGCGGCGCTACTCGCTCGACGAGTTGCCCCAGCTGCTCAACGTCCTCGGCGGGAGCATGAGCCTGGTCGGCCCGCGCCCGCACGTGACCCGCGAGGTCGAGCAGTACGGCTTCGACATGCGGCGCCGGCTGCTCGTGAAGCCCGGCATCACCGGCCTGTGGCAGGTCAGCGGCCGCTCCGATCTCTCCTGGGATGACGCCGTCCGGCTCGACGTCCGGTACGTGGAGAACTGGTCGCTGGCGTTCGACCTCATGATCCTGTGGAAGACGGTGGGCGCCGTCCTCCGTGGTTCCGGCGCGTACTGAGCACTGCCGACGACAGCGCGTGACCATTCCGGTCCGTCGGGTGAGGTGTTCCGAGATCACCATTCGGGGCGAATCACCGGAATGGGTCCGGAATGGCGAATGGTCGCGGGGGATGACACGCTCCGCTGACCGCGCCAGGCAGTGGGCGCGGTAACGGGGAGGGTCATGGTCGACACCACGGGGGGCGACGCTGCGTCCGGGACGAGGACGCGACTGCCGGGACGCGGCCGCGCGGGGGCCGTCCGGGTGGGGAGAGCCACGAAGGTCGCCCGTGCCCGGACGACCGTGACCGCCGGTCGGGGGACCTGGTGGCTGCGGATGGGAGTCGCGCCCTATCTCGTCCTCGCCGACGTCGTCGCGTTCGCGGTGGCCACCGTCCTCACGCGGCCGGGCTCCCTGGTGGCGCAGGGGCTCGCGCTGGTCTTCCTCCTGCTCGTCTTCTGGCGCGCCGGCCTCTACCGCTCCCGGCTCACCCTGTCGCTGCTCGACGACCTCCCCTACGTCCTGGCGGCGGTCGGGGTCGCGTGGGCGCTCAAGGTCGCCATGGCGGAGGTACTCCCTCGCGTCGACACGCCGGGGCGCCAAGTGGTGCACGTCGCGGCGCTGCTCGCGGGGGTCCTCGTGGCCCGGGCGCTCGCCTACCGGGTCGTCCACACCGCCCGCTGCCGCGGCGTGGTCCGCCACCGGACACTGATCGTGGGTGCCGGCCCGGTCGGCGTCCGCGTCGCCGCCACCCTGCTCGAGCGGCGGGACTACGGCCTCGACCCGATCGGCTTCCTCGACACCGAGTGGCCGGACGGGTCGGCACCCCTGCTCCCGGTCCCGCTGCTGGGCCGCTACCACCGGCTCGGACAGGCGGTCCAGGAGCTCGGGGTGCGCGACGTCATCGTCGCCTACGGCGGGGTGAACGAGGACGAGCTCGTCGACATCCTGCGCACCTGCGACCGGCTCGACGTCGACGTCTTCGTCGTCCCCCGGTTGTTCGAGCTGCACGACGTCAACCGCTACACCGACGAGATCTGGGGCATCCCGCTCGTTCGGCGCCGCCGCGCCGTCTACCGCAGCCCCTGGTGGCGGGTGAAGCGGGTGGTGGACGTCGTCGTCTCCCTGCTGACGCTGCTGCTGCTCACCCCGGTGCTGGCCGCCTGCGCGGTCGCCGTCCGGGTCGAGGGTGGGCCGGGGATCATCTTCCGGCAGGAGCGGGTCGGGCTGGACGGCCGTCCGTTCCAGGTCCTGAAGTTCCGCTCGCTCAAGCCGGTGGACGAGACCGAGTCGCAGACGAACTGGAACATCAAGCACGACGACCGGCTGGGGCCCGTCGGCAGGTTCCTCCGTGCGACGTCGCTGGACGAGCTGCCGCAGCTGTGGAACATCGTCCGCGGGGACATGAGCCTGGTCGGCCCGCGCCCCGAGCGGCCGCACTTCGTGAACCAGTTCTCCGCGCACATCCCGCGGTACACCGCCCGTCACCGGGTGCCGGCGGGGCTGACCGGGTGGGCGCAGGCGCACGGCCTGCGCGGGGACACTTCGATCGAGGACCGCGCCCGGTTCGACAACTACTACATCGAGAACTGGTCGCCGTGGCTCGACATGAAGATCGTCCTGAAGACCGTGGGGCAGGTGCTGCGGCGCCAGGGCGGCTGATCGCCGAGGCCCTCTTCCGCTGGCTGTTCGCGCTGGTGACCGCGGGGATGCTCACGGCGTTCGCCGCGCTGCTGGTGACCGGCCGCTACTACAACGAGGGGCCGGTGCTGGTCCGGGTCACGGCCGAGCACGGACTGCACCGCGGCGACGTCTTCGTCGTCACCGGCTGGGCGGCCGGGATGCTGTCCCTGGTCGGGTTGCTGGCCTACCGGCGGCGAGAGGCGCCCCCGACCTCAGGCGGCGGTTCGACGCAGCAGGGTGCGAGCCGGCGTCACGCCGCACAGCGCGGCCGCCAGGAAGACGTGCCCGTGCTCGGCGACGAACACGTTGAGCGCCAGCCAGGTCGACCCGAGGAGGAAAGCCACGGCTCGATCCTGGGCCGTGGGCAGCGCCGAGATCATGAACGCGCGAGGTGTCCGTGGCAGGCGTGACGAACGGGTCCGGACGTGTGATGCGAGCGCTCTCGAACGGGACCGCAGGCCCCTCGTGTCACATGCGTCAGCGGGGGACGTCCGGTAGGGCCTCGGTCTGGAACTTGTCCGCGTTCTGCGACAGCGAGTCGTTGCGCAGGTAGGCCCACATGCGCTCGCCGGTGACCTCGTCGAGATAGACGACGCTCGCCGGACCCTCCATCCCTGTGCCGAGCACCGGGGCGGTGAAGGAGACGACGTTCTCCGGCCGCAGGTCGCGCAGGGAGTAGGCCAACGACAGCAGGTCCCCGTTGCCGAGGGAGTCGTCGACGCTGACGGCGTTCGCCACCGCGAGCAGAGCGGCGTCGAGCCGGCCCGGGTCGGTGAAGGTGTCGGACGTGAACAGCTGGGAGAACATCGCCTCGAGGTACTGCTGCTGACGGCGCACCCGGTCGAAGTCGCCGCCCTCGAGGCCGTAGCGCTGGCCCAGGTACCAGCGGGCCTGTTCACCGTCGAGGTGGTTGACCCCGGCGGGGAAGGTGTACGGCCCGTGGCTGGTGGTCTCGGCGACGATGACGTCGACCCCGCCCAGGGCGTCGGTGACCTCGACGATCCCCTCGAAGTCGATGGCCACGTAGTGGTCGATGCGCACCTCGGTCAACTGCTCGACGGTCTGGATGAGGAGGGGCGGCCCGCCGTACGCGTACGCGGCGTTGATCTTGTCCATCCCATGGCCGGGGACGTCCACCCACGAGTCGCGGGGGATGGAGACCAGCTGCGCGTGCTGCCGGTCCCCGGAGAACCGGGCGATCATGATCGCGTCCGACCGGCCGCCCCCGGCGATGCCCGCATCCGCCGTGGCCCGGGTGTCGCTCCCGACCAGGAGGAACGTGACCGGTTCTGCGGAGGCCTGCCCGGCCGGCGTCGCGGGCGCGGGCCGGACGTCCTCGTCGAGGTCGGCGAAGACGTCGCCGACCCGGTCGATGTTCCCGGCGTAGCGGTCGGTGAGGTACCAGAGGCCACCGCCGACCAGCACGACGAGAACGGTGACGAGCACGCCGAGCGCGACGACGAAGCGCCGCAGCCCACGCCGTCGGCGGGGAGGGTGCTCCTCGGTGGTGGGCTCGTCGGCGACGAGCGTGGACCCCGGACGTGCCTCGTCGTTGCTCACAGTGACCCCCGTGGCTGTCGTTGCCACGAGGCTAGGGGTGGAGCAGCACATCCGGCTGCCCGTCCCACCCACGAGGGTGGGTCAGCGCCACGCTCGGTGACGCTCCGGAAGGCGTCGGAGTGCGGCACTAGGGGCGCGTGTCCGCGCCGCAGGGTCCCGTCCGTCCGGGGGAGTGGCGTCTCGGTGCCTCGGTGGAGACCCGGCGCCACCGCCTGTGGCACCGCTTCCGCTGGGTCGGGGAGGACGCCTCCAGCGGCGTCGGTCTCTACGCCTGCCGCTGCGGTGCGGTCCGCCCGGGCCTCTGACGGTCCAGAGGGGTTCGGTCAGTGTTCTGCGGCCGGCAGCGCGGTCGTGTCGCTCAGGCCGTCTGGGGCCCCGCGGCGGCGCGGAGGTCGTCCTCCCGGCCGGCGAGGACCGAGTCGAGTTCCCGGCTCAGGTCACCGCACCCGAGCATCTCCCTGCGGTCCGCCAGCCGGATGACCTGCCCCAGGCCGAGGGCGACGGCGAGCGCCATGACAGGCCAGCACAGCGCAACGAGGAGCACGACGGTCACCCTTCCTTCCTAGGAGCACTCAGCAGCCCGACCGGCACGGCCGCGCGGGCAGATGCTGCCGAAGGGTCCGGGTGGCGGTGTCGCGCGGTGTGCTCGCCGCCCCGTCGACACCATGGCCACCTCACGCACCGTCGAAGCGATCAGTCCCTCGCAGGTCGCGACGGACGGTCGCCAGCACCCGCCGGTCTCCCTCTCCGGGGTGGAAAAGGCCCGCGGGGGTCGGATCCACCGCCTTCCGGGCTTCTGCCCCGGCGCGGCGGTGCCGACGCTGCGCATGCAGACCGCGACGGACCAGGGGGACAGCGTGACCGCCAGCACCACCGTGCCGCCGGCGCCCGGCGAGGACGCGCCGCGGCCGGTGCGGGCCCTGTCGCTGACCGGCGTCGAGGAGCGCGTCCCGGCACCGCTGCTCGACCGGCCCGTCTACGACCCGTTCTCCGCGCGGCGCCGGCGGACGCCCGAGTGGCTGGTCTCGTACACGGTCGCGCTGGTGCTCGGGGACCTGCTCGCGGTCGCCGCAGGCCTGGTGCTCGCGGTCCTGCTCCCGTCCGGCACCCACCTCGTCTCGGCGACCGGCCCCGTCCTGCTCGGCCTGGCGTGGCTCGGCCTGCTCACAGCCACCGGCACCTACGCCGAGCGCCGCCTCGGCACCGGCGACGACGAGTACCGCCGCGTGCTCACCGCCGGCCTGCTCGCGGCGACCGCGCTCGGCGTCGCCGCCGCGCTGCTGCCGTCGGCCACGCTCGACCTGCTCCTGCTCGTGGCGGCGCCCGCCAGCGTGCTCACCACGCTGCTGGGCCGGCTGCTCAACCGGCGGCGGCTGCACGCGGCCCGCCGCCGCGGCCTCATGACCAAGCGGGTCGTCGCCCTCGGCCGTGACGTGGCCGTGGCCGACCTGGTCCGCCGGCTGCGGCGGGACGCGACCGCGGGCCTGCGGGTCGTCGGCGCCTGCGTGCCGCGGCCGGAGGAGGCCCTCGCCGTCCGCGCCGAGGGGGTCCCGGTGATCGGCACCCTGGCCGGCGCCGTGCGCGCCATCGACGACGCCCGCGCGGACGCCGTCGTGGTGGCCTCGGCCAGCGAGACCGCGGGGGAGTACCTGCGGGACCTGACCTGGCGCCTCGAGGGGACCAACATCGAGGTCCTCGTCGGCCCGGGGGTGGTGGAGGTCGCCTCCAACCGGCTGCAGGTGCGGCCGACGTCGACCATCCCGCTCATCCAGGTGCAGGAGCCGGAGTTCCGCGGCGGCCGCCGGCTGGCGAAGTCCCTGCTCGACCGGGCCGTCGCGGGGCTGCTGCTGGTCGTGTTCGCGCCGTTCCTCGTCGCGATCGCGGTCGCCGTCCGCACCACCAGCCGCGGCCCGGCCCTGTACCGGCACCGGCGCATCGGCAAGCGCGGCCGGGAGTTCGACCTGCTCAAGTTCCGCAGCATGGTCGTCGATGCGGACTCGCGCATCGAGGCCCTGCTCGTGCTCAACGAGGGCAACGACGTGCAGTTCAAGATGCGCCGCGACCCGCGGGTCACCCGCGTCGGCGCCTTCCTGCGGACGTTCTCGCTGGACGAGCTGCCGCAGCTGGTCAACGTGCTCAAGGGCGACATGTCCCTGGTCGGCCCGCGCCCGCACGTGACCCGCGAGGTCGAGCAGTACGGCGCCGACATGCACCGCCGGCTGCTGGTGAAGCCCGGCATCACCGGCCTGTGGCAGGTCAGCGGCCGCTCGGACCTGACCTGGGACGAGTCGGTGGAGCTCGACGTCCGGTACGTGGAGAACTGGTCGTTCGGCCTGGACCTGGCCATCCTCTGGCGCACCGTCCGCGCGGTGCTGCGCCGCTCCGGCGCCTACTGACGTCCCGTTCCTCCGTGCGGGGGGCACGGCACGTCCGGGCGACCGCACGGGCCGGATCTCAGGGCAGGATGGCCCCTGCCGCCCCGGAGCGGCCGCGAGACCACCTACTGCAGGAGGAACCACCCGTGCGTCTGCTCGTGACCGGTGGTGCCGGCTTCATCGGCGCCAACTTCGTCCACCAGACCGTCGAGCGCTTCCCGCAGTACGACGTCACCGTCCTCGACGCGCTGACCTACGCGGGCAACGAGGCCTCGCTGGCCGGCGTCAAGGACGCGATCGGCTTCGTCCACGGCTCGATCACCGACGCCGCGCTCGTCGACGACCTGGTCCGCGACAGCGACGCCGTCGTCCACTTCGCCGCCGAGAGCCACAACGACAACTCGCTGGCCGACCCGGCGCCGTTCCTGCAGACCAACGTCATCGGCACGTACACGCTGCTCGAGGCGGTGCGCCGGCACGGCGTCCGGTTCCACCACGTCTCCACCGACGAGGTCTACGGCGACCTGGAGCTCGACGACCCGGCGAAGTTCACCCCCGAGACGCCGTACAACCCCTCGAGCCCCTACTCGTCGACCAAGGCGGCCTCCGACCTGCTGGTGCGCGCGTGGGTGCGGTCCTACGGCGTGCGGGCGACCATCTCCAACTGCTCGAACAACTACGGGCCCTACCAGCACGTCGAGAAGTTCATCCCGCGGCAGATCACCAACGTGCTCGCCGGCCGCCGGCCACGGCTCTACGGCGCCGGCCACAACGTGCGCGACTGGATCCACGTCGACGACCACAACGCCGCCGTCCACGAGATCCTCGAGCGCGGCCGGATGGGCCACACCTACCTCATCGGTGCCGACGGCGAGGTGGACAACCGCACCGTCCTCGCCACGATCCTCGAGCTGATGGGCCAGCCGGCCGACGCCTTCGACTCGGTCACCGACCGGGCCGGTCACGACCTGCGCTACGCCATCGACGCCACCAAGCTGCGCGAGGAGCTCGGCTGGCGGCCGCGCTACACCGACTTCCGCGACGGCCTGGCCGCGACGATCCAGTGGTACCGGGACAACGAGGACTGGTGGCGGCCGCTGAAGGACCAGGTCGAGGCGGCGTACGCCGCGCGCGGCCAGTGACGACGGTCGTCCTCGGCGCGGGCGGCCAGGTCGGCCGCGCGCTGACCCGCCGGTTCCCCGGGGCGGTCGCGCTGACCCGGGCGGACCTCGACGTCGGCGACCCCGCAGCTGTCGCCGCGCACGACTGGTCCGGCGTCGGCGTGGTCGTCAACGCCGCCGCCTGGACCGCCGTCGACGCCGCGGAGGACCCGGCCAACCTCGCCGCGGTGCGGGCGGTCAACGCCGACGGCGTCGGCGCCCTGGCGGAGGCGGCCCGCACGCACGGGTTCCTGCTCGTGCACTTCTCCACCGAGTACGTCTTCGACGGTCACCACCGCGGGCCGATCCCGGAGGACACGCCGGTCCACCCGCTGAGCGTCTACGGGCGGAGCAAGGCCGACGGCGACGCGTTCGTCACCGCGCTCGACCGGCACCTGCTGCTGCGCACCACCTGGGTGGTGGGCGAGGGGCGCAACTTCGTGCGGACGATGGCCGGCCTCGCCGACCGCGGTATCAGCCCGTCCGTCGTCGCCGACCAGGTCGGCCGGCCCACCCTCGCCGAGGACCTCGCCGACGCCGTCGCGCACCTCGTCGAGCGCGGGGCGACGGGCACCTACAACGTCACCTGCGAGGGTGAGCCGGCGTCGTGGGCCGACGTCGCGGAGGTCGTGTTCGCCTCCCGCGGCCGCGACCCGCACGACGTCCGGCGGGTGAGCACCGCCGAGTACACCGCCGACAAAGAGGGCCTCGCGCCGCGGCCGCTCAACAGCGTGCTGGACCTGGCCCGGCTGGAGGCGACCGGCTTCGCGCCGCGCGACTGGCGCGGCGCCGTCGAGGCGTACCTCAGGACGCTGGACGGCTGAGCACCGCCGCGAGCACCTGGTGGGCGCACTCGTCGACGTCGCGCCCGGCCGTCTCCACGGTGACCTCGGCGTCGGTGGGCGTCTCGTAGGGGTCGCTGATGCCGGTGAAGGCGGGGATCTCGCCGCGCCGCGCCCGGGCGTACAGGCCCTTGCGGTCGCGTGCCTCGCAGTCGGCCAGCGACGTCGCCACGTGCACGAGGACGAAGCTGCCCGGCCCGGCCTGCGCCTCGACCTCGCGCCGCACGTCCGCCCGCACCTCCGCGTAGGGCGCGATCGGCGCGCAGACCGCGATGCCGCCGTGCTTGGCGATCTGCGCGGCGACCCAGCCGATCCGCCGCACGTTGGTGTCCCGGTCCGCCTTGGAGAACCCGAGCCCGGCGGAGAGGTGGTGGCGGACCTCGTCGCCGTCGAGCAGCGTCACGGTGCGGCCGGCCTCGATGAGCAGCTCCACCAGCCGCGCGGCGATCGTCGACTTCCCTGCGCCGGACAGGCCGGTGCAGAACACCACCGTGCCGCCGGTGCGCGCCGTCCCCGACCACGGGCGGCTGCCGAGGAGCGAGGCGCCGTGGGCGGCGGCGAGCTCCTCCGGCCCGGCCTCCGGCGCGTCCGGGGTGACCGGCACCGGCACCACGATCACGTCCCGGCCGCCCTCGCAGATGGCCGCCCAGGCGGCGGCGGCGGACGACAGCGCTGCGGAGTCCGGGGGCAGGCCGGCCGCCGGCACCAGCGCGAGCAGCCGCTGCGGCAGCTCGGCGACGTCGTCGGGCGGCAGGCCCACCCAGGCCACGGTGTCGGTCCAGCCCTCGTCGTGCAGCCGCTCGGCCACCGCCGACGGCGGCTCCCAGCGGGGCACCTCGACGACGGCCAGGTCGCCCTCGGCCGCCGTCGCGACGAGCACGCCCTGCGCGTCCTCGTACTCCTCGGCGGGCGGCAGGTCGGGGCGGGGGGCGAGGCCCGCGCGGTAGCGGGCCACCGCGGCGACCTGGGCGTCGTCGAGCCGGGCACGGGCGTCGGGCATGGCGTCATCCTGCCGGGTCCGCCAGGTGCGTCGTCGCTCGGAGGAAGGGGAGTCGTGCCTCTCGATGGGCACAAACCAGCGCCTCCGTGATGGACTTCGGGAGCTGAGTGTCCGGACGAGAGTGGGTGGCGGTGCGCATCTCGGTCATCGGCTGCGGCTACCTGGGTGCAGTGCATGCGGCCTCGATGGCCGAGCTCGGCCACGAGGTGGTCGGGATCGACGTCGACGAGCGCAAGGTGACGGCCCTGCGTGAGGCCCGGGCTCCGTTCTACGAGCCCGGCTTCGAGGACCTGCTGCAGCGCACGCTCGCGACCGGTCGCCTGTCGTTCTCGACCGACGTCGCCGACGCCGCCGGCGCCCAGGTGCACTTCCTCTGTGTCGGGACCCCGCAGAAGCACGGCGAGTACGCCGCCGACCTGCGCTACGTCGACGCCGCCGTCGAGTCCCTGGTGCAGGTCATGCAGCCCGGTGAGCTGCTGGCGGGCAAGTCGACCGTCCCGGTGGGGACCGCCGCGCGCCTGGCCGAGCTGGTCGACGGGAAGGTGCCCAGCGCTCTCGTCGCTTGGAACCCGGAGTTCCTCCGCGAGGGGTTCGCGGTGGAGGACACCCTGCACCCCGACCGGCTGGTCTACGGCCTGCCGGCCGACGGCGACGGCGAGACCGCCGAGCGGCTGCTCGACGAGGTCTACGCGCCGATCGTCGCCCGCGGGACGCCGAAGGTGACCACCGACTACGCCACCGCCGAGATGGTGAAGACGGCCGCCAACTCGTTCCTGGCGACGAAGATCAGCTTCATCAACGCGATGGCCGAGCTGTGCGAGGCGACCGGCGCCGACGTGAAGCTGCTGGCCGACGCGATCGGCTACGACGACCGGATCGGGCGCAAGTTCCTCAACGCGGGTCTGGGCTTCGGCGGCGGCTGCCTGCCCAAGGACATCCGCGCCTTCATGGCCCGCGCCGGGGAGCTGGGGGCCGACCAGGCGCTGACGTTCCTGCGCGAGGTCGACAACATCAACATGCGCCGCCGCATCCGCATGGTCGAGCTGGCGCGCGAGGTCCTCGACGGCTCCCTGCTGGGCAAGAAGGTGGCGGTGCTGGGTGCGGCGTTCAAGCCCGACAGCGACGACATCCGCGACTCGCCGGCCCTCAACGTGGCCCAGCAGCTGCAGCTGCAGGGTGCGGTGGTGCGGGTGACCGACCCGGCGGCGATCGAGAACAGCCGCCGCGAGTGGCCGCACCTGGACTACACGAGCACCCCGGAGGAGGCCGCCGCCGGCGCGGACGCCGTCCTGGTCCTCACCGAGTGGCGCCAGTACCGCGAGCTCGACCCCGTGGAGTTCGGCAGGGTCGTGGCGAGCAAGCGGGTCCTCGACGGCCGCAACGCCCTCGACCGCGAGGCCTGGACCGCTGCCGGCTGGACCTACCGTGCGCTGGGCCGCCGGGCCGGTTGAGGAGGCTCGCTCGCGCGGGCTAGAGGCCGCTGGAAGCCGGTGTCCCGAGACGGGCCGTCGACATAGCCTGCGGCCGTGACCTGGCTCGTGACCGGCGGGGCCGGCTACATCGGCGCGCACGTCGTCCTCGCCATGCGTGCGGCGGGGGAGCCGGTAGTCGTCCTCGACGACCTCTCCACCGGCGATGCCCAACGCATCCCGGGCGTCCCCCTCGTCGTCGGCAGCGTCCTCGACGGGCCGCTCGTCGGGCGCACGCTGCGGGAGCACGGCGTCACCGGCGTCGTCCACGTGGCGGCGAAGAAGCAGGTCGAGGAGTCCGTCCGCCGTCCGCTGCACTACTACCGCGAGAACGTCGAGGGCCTGCGGGTGCTGCTCGAGGAGGCGACCGGCGCTGGCGTCGGCCGGTTCCTCTTCTCCTCGAGCGCCGCCGTCTACGGCATGCCTGACGTCGACCTCGTCGGCGAGGACACCGACTGCCGCCCGGTGAACCCCTACGGGGAGACCAAGCTGATCGGGGAGCGGATGGTCGCCGCCGTCGCGGCCGCCACCGGCCTCCGGTACGCCGGCCTGCGCTACTTCAACGTCGCCGGGACCGCGGCGCCCGCCCTCACCGACCGCGGCGTCTCCAACCTAGTCCCGATGGTCTTCCAGCGGCTCCAGGACGGGCAACCCCCGCTGGTCTTCGGCGACACCTACGACACCCCCGACGGCACCTGCATCCGCGACTTCGTGCACGTCGCCGACATCGCCACCGCCCACGTCGCGGCCGCCCGCGCGCTCGCCGAGGGCCGGGTGACCGCACTGACGGCGAACGTCGGCCGCGGCGAGGGCGTCTCGGTCCGGGAGATGGTGCAGGTGGTCCGCGAGGTGAGCGGGACGGCGGGGGAGGCGTGGGCCGAGCCGGTCGTCGTCGCCGCCCGCGCCGGCGACCCGGCCCGGGTAGTCGCCTCCGCGGAGCGGATCCGCGCCGAACTGGGTTGGACCGCGCGGCACGACGTCCGGGACATGGTCTCCTCGGCCTGGGAGGGCTGGACGAGCACGCGCGGCGCCTCATCCGTCCGGGGGAGCGCACCCGTCCCACCCACCCCTGTGGTGTGACCGGACTGTCACGTCCGCGCCCGGACCTGCCGATGCTGCGCACGTGTGGACGTGGATCGTCGGCGGGCTCGCCGCGTGGGTGGTCGTCGCCGTCGCGCTCGGCGTCGTCCTGGGGCGGGGCATCCGGCTGGCCGACCGCCGGTCGCCGGGCACCGGCGTCGAGGAGCCGCTGACCCCCGCGCTGCTCGGCGGCTCCCCGGCCGCCGCGCGGCCCGCCGTCCGCCCGGCCCGCCGGCGCGTGCCGCTGCCGCCGGTCGGCGTCGGCCTGGCCGCCCTCGCCGTGGCGCTCGAGGCGGTCGGCTACGCGCTGCGCCTGCGCGGCACGACCGGCCAGCTCGCCCAGGTCCTGTCCATGGACGCCCCGTACTCGCTGCCGCGCATGTACGTGGCCGCCCTGTTCGCCGTCGCCTCCCTCGCCGCCGTCGCCGGTGCGGCCCGCAACCCCGGCCGGCGCACCTGGTGGCTGGCCGTCGGCGCGGTGGCCGGCGGGATCGCGGTGGTCAAGGCCGGCAGCACCGTGCACGTCAGCGGCATGCAGGCGCTGTCCGCGGTGGTCTCGCCCGCGGGCGCCGTCGCCGTCAGCGTGCTCCTCGCCGGGGCGGTCCTCGCCGTCCTCGCCTTCATCAGCCGCGCCGAGCGCCGTGACCGGCGCCGGGTGCTGAGCACCCTGGGCCTCTACGCCGTCGCCTCGGTCGGGCTGTCCGCCGTCTCCGGCTGGGTCAGCCCGCAGTGGTATGCGATGGCCACCTTCCTCGAGGAGTCCGGTGAGGCCCTGGCCGGCGTCGCCGTGCTGGTCGCGGTCCTCGTCGGTGTCGCACCGCGCCTCGTGCTGCCGGCGGCCTGGCTGCGCCGCCGCGACGACGCGCTCTCGCTCGAGGCGCCCGCGCAGCGCGTGCCCGCCCCGCAGGACTGAGGGCGGTCAGCGGGACCCGTACGTCCCGAGGGCCGAGGAGGCGAGGGGCCTGCGGTCAACCGAGTCGGCGCGGCGCAGCGCGCGTCCGAGGAGGAGGCCGACGGGCAGTCCCACGGTCAGCCACACCGCACAGCAGATGACGACGATGAGCACGGCCACTCCTCGACCGCTCGGTCCCCCAGGGCCGCTCTGACCCGGAACGGACCGTACCCCGTCTATGACCTGGCCAACCACGGTGTCCACAGAGCCGGTCCCGCCCGTTCGCGCCGCCGTCCCCGGCCGGTGCTGACGGATACTCCACGCATGTCGTTCGACCAGGCGGTGCTCGAGGCCATCGACCGGCACCGCACCGGCTGGGCGGACGCGGCCACCCGCGGACTCATGGACGCCGGACAGCCGGCCGCCACCTACGTCCTCGCCGCCCTCGCGGCACTGCTCTTCGCGGCCGTCTTCCGCGCATGGCGGGCCGTGACGGCGGCGATGGTGTCCTCGGTGGCGGCCACCGCCCTGGCCGAGTGGCTCAAGGAGGTCATCGGCCGCGCGCGTCCGCCCGCCGAGCTGGCCCTGGTGCCCGCCGACGGAGCGGCGTTCCCCTCGTCGATCGCCGCTCTGACCGCCGGCGCCGCCGTCCCGATCGTCCTGTGGGGCCTGCGCCGCGGTGACGTGCTCGGCCGCCTCGTCGCTGCCGTGCTGACGGTCGGGACGCTGTTCGTCGGTGCGAGCATGGTCTACCTGGGAGCGCACTGGACGACCGACGTGGTTGCCGGCTGGGCGCTCGGCGGTGGCATCGGCGTGCTGGTGTGGAGGGTGTTCGACCGGCTCCTGCGCCGCCGCAGGGCCCCGATCGGGTGATGTTCTGCGAGTGACCGAGGGGGCGCAGTGTGTCACGGCAAGCCGTTGTACAGGACAAACGGACTGTCCAGTCCCCGATCTCGCTCGCATGAGCGCACGAGACCCCTCCTGGCGGCCCCGTGCAGCGAATAGGCTCCGCGAGCCGACCCCGTCCACACCGCCGTGGGGGCCAGCGGCGAGAGGACAGTCAGCGATGCGGGGAGGCCGTGTGACCTTCGGCGACAGGCCGGTCTACGACGTCTACGGGGCCGGCGGTCACGCCCAGGTGGTCATCGACGTACTCCGGGCGAGGGGGATCCGCGTCCGGCAGATGTTCAACGACTCACCGGCCAACCAGCACCCGGCCAGCCGCAACGTCCTTCCCGGCATCCGCATCGTGGGGCCGGACGACTTCCCCCCGCTCGACGTGCCGCTCGTCCTGGCCGTCGGCATCAACGGTGAGCGCGCCGAACTCGCGCAGGTCCTCGACGCCCGGTTCGGCCAGGCGATCCACCCCACGGCGATCGTGGCGCCCTCGGCGCGGATCGGCGAGGGCACCGTGGTCCTCGCCGGTTCGATGGTGCAGCCCAACGCCCGGATCGGCCGGCACGTGCTGATCAACACCGGCGCCAGCGTCGACCACGACTGCGTCATCGGCGACTACGCGCACATCAGCCCGCAGGCGGCGCTGAGCGGGCACGTCACCGTCGGCGAGGGCACGCACATCGGCGTCGGCGCCGTCGTCATCCCCAAGGTCACCATCGGCCGCTGGTGCAAGATCGGCGCCGGCACGGTGGTGCTCCACGACATCCCCGACCACACCACCGCCGTGGGCAACCCGGCGCGCATCCTCCCGGACCGGAGCGGGGAGGTGCCGCCGGACCCGGTCTTCGTCAGCTCCGGTGGCCGGCAGCAGGCGGGACTCCCGGTCCGATGACACAGAGCACCCTCGAGCGTCCGGGACGACCGCAGGACGACGGGCCGGAGGCGGCCTACGACCTGGCGTTCGTGGGCGCCGGCGCCTCGACCTCCTACGTCCTCATCGCGCTGCTGACCTCGCTGGCCGAGGACCCGCCGGTGCGACCGCTCCGCATCGCCGTGGTGGAGCGCGCGCCGGACCCCTTCCCCGGCGTCCCCTACGGCAGCCGCGCCGCCCGCACCTCGCTGCTCATCACGTCGCTGCGGGACTTCCTGCCCGACGCCGAGCGGCGGCTGTTCTCCGACTGGCTCGCCGTGAACAAGGACTGGGCCTTCGACGATTTCCTGGCGGCCGAGGGGCCGGTCTCGTCCCGGTGGTGGGCGCGGCACCGGGACGCGGTGGCGCGCGACGACTTCGACGACCTGTTCCTGCCGCGCTACGTCTTCGGCCTCCACCTGTCCCAGCGGGTCCGCGCGGCGATCGCCGCGGCCAGTGCCGCGGGGGCGGCGACGACGACGGAGCTCCAGGACGCCGTCGTCTCCCTGCGCACGGACGGCACCGGCTACTCGATCGACTGCCGGGAGCGCACCCTCGAGGCCACGCACGTCGTGCTGGCGACCGGGTCGTCCCCGGTCGCGCCCCGGCTGGCGGTGGAAGGCGACGAGCCCGCGGCGGTGCTGGTCGACGACCCCTTCGACGGGATGACCGAGGCCCGGGACCGCATCGCGGCCGCACTCCGCCGGCTGGACGGGGCCGGCGACCCGCCGCACGTCGTCGTGCTCGGCGGCAACGCGAGCACGATGGACATGCTGTACCAGGTCAACGACCTCGCCGTCGCTGCCGAGAGGAGCGTGCGCTTCACGGTGCTGACGCCGGGCGGCAGGCTGCCGGACCGGATCAGCCCGCCCCGGCCCGAGGTGGACTACCGGCCCGAGCTCCTGCACGCCCTGCGCGACGAGGACCTCATCCGGGCGGTCGACGTCTACGAGGCCGCCATCGGGGATCTCGTGCGCGGCAAGGACGCCGGCTTCTCGGTGGGGGAGACGCTCAAGCCGATCTCCGACGGGGTCATGGCGGTCCTCAAGCGGCTGTCGGCCGAGGAGACGCTCGAGTTCGCCGGGCACTGGGGGGTCGAGCTCGGCCGGCACCAGCGCCGGGCCGGCTGGGAGTACTACGAGGTCCTCGACGAGTTGACGGCGGACGGCCGGCTGGAGACGGTGGCCGGCAGCTTCACGGGCGTCACCGCCGCCGACGGTCGCGGCGTGCGGGTGCACCTCCTCCGCGACGGCGTCCCGGCGGAGCTCGACCGGCCGGCCGACGTGGTCGTCAACTGCGCCGGGCCGGTCCGCCGCCTCCAGGACACGAGCCCCTCGCTCGTCGCCGACCTGATCAGCAGCGGCGTGGTCGAGCCCACCCGCTACGGCGGGGGGATCGCGGTCGGCCCGACGCTCGAGGCGGCCCCGGGCCTCTACGTCATGGGGCCGCTGCTGGCGGGCAACGTGGTGAACGGCTCCCCGGTGTGGCACATGGAGCACTGCGGCCGGATCAGCTCCTTCGGCACCACGCTGGGCCGCAGCCTCGCCGCCGCGCTCACCGCGGCCCCCGCGTCCTCCGCGCAGTGACGGAACGGGCCGGGCCCCCGGTGGGGGCCCGGCCCGGTGCCGGTAGCGGGGAGGTCAGGCCGCGTCGGCCCGCTCGCCGGTGAACAGGTGCATGGTCGGGGCGTCGGTCGCGGAGATGCCCTGCCGGCGCAGCACCGTCCGCAGCGTCGCGAGCAGCACCCGGGCGTCCATGCGGGGACCGAGGCCGTCGACGTACTCGACGTCGGCGGCGAACTTGTCCTCCCAGCTCAGCAGGTTGCGCCCGCGTACCTGGGCGAGCCCGGTGACGCCGGGCCGGACCTCGTGCCGCCGCGCCTGCTCGGGCGTGTAGCGGTCCAGGTACTCCATGAGCAGCGGGCGCGGGCCCACGAGGCTCATGTCGCCGCGGAACACGTTCCACAGCGTGGGCAGCTCGTCGAGGCTGGTGCTGCGCAGCCACGTGCCGAAGGGCGTGAGCCGGTCTCCGTCGGTGGCCACCGAGTCGTCGGGGCCTAACGTCCGCATCGTCCGGAACTTGACCAGCTCGAACGGCCGGCCGTCGCGGCCGGGGCGCTGCTGGCGGAACAGCACCGGGGAGCCGAGGTCCCGCCGCACCGCGACGGCCACCGCGGCCATCACCGGTGCACTGACCACGAGCCCGACCCCGGAGACGATGACGTCGACCGCCCGCTTGACCGGCAGGTAGAGCCGCCGCCTCACCGCCGCGCCTCCAGGAACCCGCTGACCACCTCGAGGACGGCGTCGACCTGGTCGGGGGTCAGCGCCGAGCCGCTGGGCAGGGTGAGCCCGGTGGCGAACAACCGGTCGGCGGAGCCGTCGAGGTGGCTGCGGGCGCCGGCGAACACCGGCTGGCGGTGCATCGGCTTCCACAGCGGCCGGGACTCGATGTCCGCCAGGTCCAGGGCCTCCCGCAGGTCGTCGACCGACCAGCCGGCCTCGGCGGGGTCGACCAGCAGGGCGGTGAGCCAGCAGTTGTCGACCTCGTCGCCCGCCCGCTGGAAGACCCGCACACCGGGGGCGTCCTCGACCAGGGCGGCGTAGTGCTCCCGCAGGGCGCGGCGCCGGCCGATCATCTCGTCCAGCCGCTCGAGCTGAGCCAGGCCCAGTGCCGCCAGCACGTTGCTCAGCCGGTAGTTGTAGCCGACCTCGGTGTGCTCGTAGTGCACCGCGGGCTGGCGGGCCTGGGTGCTCAGGTAGCGGACCCGCCGCGCGGTCTCGGCGTCGTCGGTGAGCAGCATGCCGCCGCCGCTCGTCGTCATGATCTTGTTGCCGTTGAACGACAGCGCGGCGACGACGCCGAACGAGCCCGCCGGTCGGCCGCGCCAGCTCGACCCCAGCGCCTCGGCCGCGTCGGACACGACCGGGACGCCATACCGCGCGCAGACCTCCTCCAGCGCCGGGTAGTCGGCGCAGCGGCCCAGCAGGTCGACCGGGACGACGGCGGCGACCGTCGTCCCCTCCGCCTGCAGCGCCGCCAGCGCCCGGTCAAGCAGCGCGGGGGAGAGGGCGCCGGACTCCGGGTCGCAGTCGACGAACACCGGCTCGGCGCCGGTGTAGGCGACGGCGTTCGCGGTGGCCGCGAAGGTCATCGTCGGGACGACGACGGCGCGGCCCGGGCGGGCGCCGAGCTCCAGCAGCGCCAGGTGCAGCGCGGCCGTGCCCGAGGACAGGGCCACGGCGTGCTCCCGGCCGCACCGCTCGGCGATGCGCTGCTCGAAGGCGTCGACCATGGGGCCAAGCGGCGCGATCCAGCCGGACGCGATGGCCTCGGCGACCAGTTCCTGCTCGCGGCCGCCCACGTCGGGCGAGGAGAGCAGGATCCGGCCGCGCTGCCGGACGGGCGTGGCCGTCACAGCGGCACCACGCTGGTGTGGCCGCCGTCGCGGGCGGGGAGCTCGGCCACACGGTTCCGGATCGCCGTGCTCCGGGCGGTGGCGGCCGGGTAGCTGGTCCCCAGCCGCTCGAGCTCGTCGGCCTGCAGGGGCGGCACCGGCACGTGGCTGATCATCGGGTGGAACGGCCGGCTGTCCTGCTCGCCGGAACCGAACAGCTCCTCGTGCAGCTTCTCGCCCGGCCGAAGCCCGGTCACCCGGATCTCGATCGGCCGTCCCTCCAGGCTGATCAGGTGCGCCGCGACGTCGCCGATGCGCACCGGCGTGCCCATGTCGAGCACCAGGGCCTCCCCGCCCCGGCCGATCGCGCCGGCCTGGATGACCAGCTGGACCGCCTCGGGGATGGTCATGAAGTAGCGGGTCACCTCGGGATCGGTGATGGTGACCGGACCGCCGCGGGCGATCTGCGCGGCGAAGGTCTCCAGCACCGAGCCGCGGCTGCCGAGCACGTTGCCGAACCGGACCGACAGGTAGCGGCCGGGGTTGCCCCGGGCGTAGGCCGCGGTGAGCTGCTCGGCCATCCGCTTGGTGTGCCCGAGGACGTTGACCGGGTTGGCGGCCTTGTCGGTGGAGACGTTGATGAAGTGGGTGACGCCGACCTCGGTGGCGGCGGCCAGCACGTTGCGCGTGCCCAGCACGTTGGTCTTCCAGCCCTCGTCCGCGTACTGCTCGAGCATGTTGACGTGCTTGAGCGCGGCGGCGTGGAAGACCACCTCCGGGCGCCGCTCGGCGAACAGCCGGCGCAGCGCCTCGCCGTCGCGGATGTCGGCGAGCACCGCCTGCGGCTCGTGCAGCTTCGCCTCGCCGAACATCGTCAGCTGGAGCGCGTGCAGGGCGGACTCGTCGCGGTCGAGCATCATCAGCTCGCCGGGACCGAACCGCTGGATCTGCCGGCACAGCTCCGAGCCGATCGACCCTCCGGCGCCGGTCACCAGCACCCGCTTGCCGCGCAGGTAGTCGGCGATCTCGGCGACGTCGGTGTCGATCTGCCGGCGGCCGAGGAGGTCGGCGACGTCGATGTCGCGGACGTCGCGGATGCCAACCCGGCGGTTGAAGTACTCCGACATCCGCGGCAGCACCTTGACGGCGAGCCCGGCGTCGGTGGCCCGCTGTGAGAGGTCGCGGATCAGGGCCGACCCGGCCGAGGGCAGGGCGAGGACGACGACCTCGGCGCCGGTGGACGCCGCGGCGTCGGCCAGGCGCTCCCGGTTGCCCATCATCCGCACGCCGCGGATGCGCAGGTGCCGCTTGGCCGGGTCGTCGTCGAGCAGGCCGACCGGCAGGTAGGGGCTGTCGGGGTCGCCGAGCATCGAGCGCACGAGCTGCTCGCCGGCGATCCCGGCGCCGAACACCAGCGTCCGCTGGCCGGTCCGGGGGCGGACGGCGCCCTCGCGCTGGCTGCGGATCGCCAGGCGGAAGGCGGCCATGATCACGAAGGACAGGACGGCCGCGATCGGCGGGACGCTCAGCGGCAGCAGCCGCGGGGTGCCGACGGCGGCGACGACGGCGAGCACGGTGAGCGCGGTCAGCCCCACCGCGGTCGCCAGGCTCTTGAGCTCGTCGACGCTGCCCACCGCGTAGCGGCCCTGGTGCAGCCGCAGCGCGGTCGAGGCCACCGGGAACACCAGGATCGCCAGCGCCATGGACACGACCAGGCCCTTGGTGTCGATCTCGTGCAGCGCGCCCTCGTAGCGGGCGGTGACGGCCAGCACGAGGCCCGCCAGCAGCGAGACCACGTCACCGCCGAGCATCGCCAAGCGGATCAGGCGCCACCGCAGGCCGGGGTCCTTCCCGGTCATGTCAGCCTCACTCTCGGGACGGCCGGTCTCCGGCCCCTGGGTCGTCGGGTCGTCGTGGTTCGCAGGGGAGCCGGTCGGGGTCGGCCGGCCGTCTCGTCGTCGGTGGCGCGTCACGGCTGGCGCGGGGGGAGCGGCGACGTGGGAGCGGTCGGAGCAGCACCGGGCTGGATCCGCCTCCGCTGCCGGTCCGCGGAGTAGGTCGTCGAACCGGCCGTCACGACGTGGGCACCGCGCGGGACCCGGTTGAGCACGACCCCCTGCGCGGGGACCCGCACGCGGGCCACCGCGGCAGCGGCCTCCGCCAGGTGCCCACGCTTGGTGTGGCCGTACCGCGCGACGAGCAGGCACACGTCGGCCCGGGCGCTGAGCACCGCGCCGTCCACCACGGGCAGCAGCGGCGGGGCGTCCACGACGACGACGTCCTGACTGTCCCGCAGGCCCTGCAGCAGGGCGGCCATGGCGGGCGAACCCAGCAGGGCCTCGGGGTCGGCCGGCAGCGAACCGGCGCCCAGGACGCCGAGCCCCTCGCCCCACGGCTGGACGACGTCGCGCAGCTGGACCGCGCCCGTCAGGACCTCGGTGAGGCCGGGGCCGTCGGGCAGCGACAGCCGCTCCCGGACCCGCGGTCGGCGGAGGTCGGCGTCGACCAGCGTCACCCGGCTGCCGGCGCGGGCCAGGGAGACGGCCAGGTCGGTCGCGACCGTCGTGGCCCCCTCACCGGGGACCGCCCCGGCCACCACGACCACTCGCGGGCCGGGCTCGCCCGCGAGGTGGCGCAGGTTGAGCCGCAGGGCACGGAAGGCCTCGGCGCTGGGCGACTGGGCGCCCGTGTCGGCCGGCAGCGGCCCCTTGGCGAGCCTGCGGTCGTCGAAGACGCGGCCGACCACGGGCGAGCCGGTGGACTGCTCGACGTCGTCGACCTCGCGGACGGAGCGGTCGAGGTACCCGCGCAGCAGGGCGAGGCCGAGGCCGAGGACCAGGCCCACCGCGGCGCCTCGCCAGAGGTTTCCGACGACGTCGGGGCTCACCGGGGTCGGGTTCAGGTCGGCGGCCTGGATGGTGGTGATGGTGACAGTCGGCGACGTCGTGCCCGCGGGCGTCTCCAGCTCGGTGACCCGCTCGGTGAACTGCCGGCCCAGCGAGGCGGCGATCTGCTGTGCGCGCTCGGCGGAGGTGTCGGTGACGCGGACGTCGAGCACGACGGTCTCGGGCAGCGGGGTGACGCTGACCTTGGAGGCGACCTCGCGGGCGGTCAGCGGCAGGCCGAGCTCGTCGACCACGCGCTGCCCCAGCTCGCGGGAGGTGAGCACCTGTGCGTACGAGGTCACCCGCTGCTGGGAGAAGAGGTTGCCCTCGTACGCGTCCGCGGAGGCGGTCGATCCCGCCGTGCCGACGAACAGCTGCGTCGAGGACGTGTACGTCCGCACCGCCGTCCAGCTGAGCACGGCGGCCACGGCCAGCCCGAGCAGCAGCCCTGCGACGATGATGCGGAGATGACGCCGGAGGATCTGGAGCAGGTCGTTCCGTCGCACTCGTCCACCAGTCACCCGTGGGGTCCCCTCTTGGGCGGGGCTCCCCTCTCGTACCCGCCACCCCAGAGGACGCCGGAGGTACGAAAAGTAATCGCCGTGGGGGACTGCGCAGCGTGGTCGCGCACGTGAGATACGCCCCGGGCCCGTTCAGGAGGGTGGCGTGCGGCTCGTCGTCATCGCGGGTGGACCAGTCGTGTACGGAGCGTGCTCCCCCATTCGGGGGGTGTGACCGAGCGGTCCGGTTTCGGTAAGCAACGTGGCTCTCTCCGTCCAGCACTGAAGGTGGGGGCACGAAGGGGTGATGACGCAGCGTCACCGGCAGAGAGGGCCTCTCGGCGTCTAGCCTCCGGTCGTGGACACCGAGTCGGGGGAGCGCGCGTGACCGTGGCGGACGTCGATCGGCACGCACCTGCCCCGACCTCCGAGGGGGCCGTGCGTGTGGTCCCCGAGGCCCAATGGGACTTCGTGGTCGCCGGCCTCGGCGGGCTGGACACCTACACGAGCGCGGCCTACTCGCGGGCGTCGGCCCTGCTCGAGGTCCCCGGGACCCGCCCGGTGCTCCTGCACGTGCGCTCCGCCACCGGCGACGTCGCCCTCCCGCTGCTGCTGCGCCCGCTGCCCGGCGGCCGGGGCTGGGACGCCATCAGCGCCTACGGCTACGGCGGGCCGGTGGCCCGCTCGGCCGCCGCGGCGGCCTCTCTCGGCCCCACCCTGGACGCGTGGGCGCGGGCAAACGGCGTCGTGACGACGTTCCTGCGCCTGCACCCGCTGCTCGGCAACGCCGCCCTGGTGCCGGCCTCGGCCGAGCTCGTGCCGGCCGGCTCCACCGTGGCCTGGGACGTCTCGCCCGGCCGGGACCTGCTCGCCGGCATGCACGCCCACCACCGGCGGGCGGCGCGCCGGGCCGACCGCGAGGGCCTCGACGTCACCGTCGACCCGGCCCCCGCCGACCTCGGCGCCTTCCGCGACCTCTACTACACGACGATGGAGCGGCAGCAGGCCGACGCGTTCTTCTTCTTCCCGGACGCCTACTGGACGGCGCTGGTGGACGAGGCCGCGGCGCTGCGCCCGCTGCTGGTCGAGGGCCGGCTGGAGGGCCGACTGGTGGCCGCGCTGCTGTGCTTCCCGCACGGCTCGTGGCTGCACTACCACCTCGGCGCCTCCGCCGACGTCGCCCGCGGCATCGGCGCCTCGAACCGGCTGTTCCTGGCCGCGGCCGAGTGGGCGCAGGCGCAGGGCATGTCGCGGCTGCACCTCGGCGGCGGCCTGGGGGGGTCGGCGTCCTCGCCGCTGTTCGTGTTCAAGCACCGCTACGACCCGGAGAGCGAGCCGCTGCCCTTCCACGTCGCCAAGCTCGTGCACGACCCCGTGCGCTACCGCGAGCTCGCCGGCACCGACGACACGGCCGGGTTCTTCCCGCCCTGGCGCCGCCCCGCCGCCTGACGGCGGATCAGGGCAGCGGCGGCACCGCGGTCGTCCGGGCGGGCCGGCCCAGCACGTCGAGCAGCGCGTCGGCCAAGCCGTCGGCGGCGGTGGCCGCGTCGAGCGTGCCGCGCACGTCCGGGACCTCCCGCACCGCGCCGGTCCCCGCGTCCCCGGCCAGCAGCCGGGCCAGCGCCTCGACGTCGCCGTCGGGGGCGAGCCGGACCAGCGGCGCGTCGCGCAGGCCCTTGACGTCGAAGCCGTAGCACCAGCGCCCGACCGCGGCCGCCTCCAGGGCGACCCGGGGCAGCCCCTCCCACGTGGCGGTGTGCAGCAGCGCGGCGGTCCCCGCCAGTGCCTCGGCCACCGGGCCGCGGCCCTCGGCGGTGACGACGTCGCCCAGGCCCCGGGCGGTGACCTCGGCGCGCACCGCATCGTGCAGCGGGCCGTCACCGAGCATGCGCAGCCGCACCGGCACGCCGAGCTCGACCAGCCGCGCCACGACGGCGACCGCGAGCTGCGGGCGCTTGCGCGGCGTCATGTCCCCGGCCCACACCAGGTCGAGGGTGTCCGACGCCGGGACCGGCGAGGCCGGCCACCGCTCGAGGGGGACGCCGACGCCCGTCGCCAGCCGGTGCACCTTGCGCGCGCCGTGCCGCTCGAACCACGCCTGGTCGTCACGGTTGATCGTGACGACGCCGGCGGTGCGCGGCAGCAGCGCCCGCTCGATCGCCTTCCACGGCAGCGCCCGGGCGTCGTCGCGCCCCCAGTGCAGGCCGTGGCAGAAGTAGACGACCGGCGCCCGCAGCCCGGCGACCCGCACCAGCGCCGACGCCGTCGCGGTGTTGGTGACGACGACGTCGTGGCGCTCGGCGGCGGACCACTCCCGGACCGCGCGCAGCGCGGTGCGGACCCCGCGGGAGGGGCGCTGGGTGAAGCCGTCCAGCGGTGTCCAGCCGGGGAGCGACGACGTCGTCCCGCTCGCCGAGGTCACCGCGAAGCCGAGCGCGGTGAGCCGATCGACGATCGGGGGGAAGAACGCGTCCAGCGTGCGGCCCACGCTCGTCAGCAGCCCGACCCGGATGGGCTCGCCCACTCCGACCTCCCGTGTGTCCACGTCCTGTGCGTCCTCGGTCCGGTCGCTGCTCACCGCGCCGCCCGGACCCCGCCGGCGACCGCGGTCTCCGGCACCTGGGGCGTCGGCGCCGGTGGGGCCGCCTCCGGGCGGAGGACCCAGGCGACCAGCAGCCAGCCGGCGACGGCGGGGACGAGGACGTCGATGTCGAGCAGTCGCATGTGGATGGGCGTCGCCGTCAGGACCGCGGCCATCACGCTCAGCGCCCAGATCGAGGCGGGGTGGCCGCGGTGCGGCCACCTGCCCAGCAGGTGCACGACCACGCCGGTGAGGAGGAACACCAGGACCACACCGGCCAGGCCGAAGTCGAAGTAGGCGTCACCGATCGCCGTGTACGTGTTGAAGGGGATCGGCATGTCCACGTAGTCGGCGAACGGCTGGGGAGTGGGGACGTGGATGCCGACCAGCTGGACGAGCTTCACGAGGGCGTACACCGACCGGCCCCACTCGCCGTACGGGCCGGCGTCGCCGGTGGACTGGTCGACCGCCACGGTGAACGCACTGACCCCGCCGAGCTGGTAGAGCAGCGGCTGTACCAGCGAGTCGGGCACCCAGCTGGACACCGTGAGTCCGGCCGGGAGGGTGGACTTGTCCAGCTGCTGGCCGACGAAGCCGAAGTAGGCCAGCCCCCCGCTCCCGACGAGCGTCACCAGTGCGCCGATCCGCACCCCCGCGGGCAGGCGCCGGCGCCGGCGGCGGCGGCGCACCAGGCCGGCCGCCCGGGGCAGCAGGATGAGGAAGAACAGACTGGTGACGGCCACGGTGAGCGTGGCGGTGCGGGACGGGGACTGCATCGTGGCGGCGATCGCCACCGGGACGAGCAGGAACCACCACCCGCGGTGGCAGATCCCGCCGATGATCCCCAGCGCGCCGAGCAGCGGGGCCAGCGCCTGCGCGACACCGACCGGGGCACTGATCGTCAGGTCGCCGTACAGCTCGGCCCAGCGGACCAGCTTGGTGTCGAGCTCGCTGAAGGGGACGCCGAGGACGCCCGAGATGGCCTGGCGGTACTGCCAGGTGCCCCAGAGCACCAGCGCCAGGACGACGACCGCCGCCACGGCGAGCCGGCCGACCCGCACGGTCACGCGGGCGGGCGGAGGAATCGCTGGGGCGGCCGCGCCCTCGCGGACCCGCGGGGTGCGGTCGAGCAACAGCGGCACGGCGCACATCGCGGTCAGGCCGAGGACGACGGCCACCGCGACCCGCGGGCTCGGCTGGACCAGATTGACCGGTCGGATCACCAGCAGCAGGCCGATGACCAGCCAGAGCGCGAGGGTCACCGTGAGCGGGTGGAGCACACCCCACCGGCGCCAGCACAGCAGGAACAGCAGCGTCGAGGCGATGAGGACCAGCGCAGCGCTCACGTCAGCACCTCGACGGTGCCTGGCCGCAGGGCCTCCCGCGCCGAGAGCCGCAGGCCGCGCCAGCGGACCCGCCACCCCTCCGGCTGCCGGGTGAGCGTGCGGGCGGCCCCCTCGGCGAGCGCCACCAGCAGCGCGGCGAGGGCAGCCGGGCGGCCACCGCGCTTGGCGAAGTACCGGATGCGGGAGACCCGGAAGGCGCAGTAGGAGACGGCCGCCACGGTGCGCGAGCTGCCGCCGCCGGCGTGCCGGCCGAAGGGGCGGGTGTCCAGCAGCACCCGCCCGTGCTCGCGGGCACGGTCGCAGATGTCGACGTCCTCGAAGTAGAGCTCGAAGCGCTCGTCGAAGCCGCCCAGCAGGTCGAGGAAGGAGCGGGCGGCCATGAGGAAGGCGCCGTCGACCTGGGGGACCGGCACGGTGCCCGAGTCCGGCTCGAGCGTCATCAGGGAGGAGCCGGCGCCGAGCACCGCGCGCCGCAGCTCGGTCCCGAGCGTCTCGGCACGGCGGGCGTTGCCGATGGCGTCACCGGCCTCCCCGGTCATCCCGCCGCCCAGGACGAGCCGGTCGTCGGACGCGCAGGCCTCGACCAGCTCGGCGAGGCCGCGCTCCAGCAGCACGTCGGGGTTGAGGAAGGTGACCACGGGGTCGGCGGTCGCGTGCATGCCCAGGTTGCAGGCCCGCGCGAAGCCGACGTTGGCGCCGGGGTCGAGGTAGCGGACCCGCCCGTCGGCGCGGCCGACGACCCGCGCGGTCGCCTCGTCGCTGCTGTTGTCCACGACCACCACGTCCCCCACGGCGGGGTCGCGCAGCAGGGCGGGCAGCCCGCGCTCGAGGTAGCCCGCCGAGCGGTAGGCCACCACCACGACCGACGTCCGGGTCACCGGTCCTCCTCCCCAGCGACCGGCCGCAGGGCCGACCGCAGGCTGGTGCGCAGGTACAGCGCCGTCACGAGGTACGCGACGGTCGAGACGACGGCGGTGCCGGTGGTGCCGCCGAGCCAGGTCCCGGGCACGTAGCCCGCGGCGAGGACCAGCGCCAGCACGCCGAAGGTGGCCACCGCCGACTGCCGGCCGAGGGCCTGCAGGGCGCTCAGCGCGATCCGGGAGTAGCCGGCGACGACGGCGCCGGGGAGCACGATGAGCACCAGCGGCACCAGGCCCTCGTAGGCCGAGAGCGGGCCGAGGGAGAGCACGACGGCGGCCCCGGCGATGCCGACGACGCCGAGACCGGCCACCGCTGCGTTCAGCCGGACCGTCCGGTGCAGCTGCCCCTCCCAGCGGGCGGCGTCCATGCGCGCCCGGCTGGAGAAGACCGACAGCGCGAAGGCCTCCGGCACGACCAGCGCGAGCTCGGTCAGCGACAGGGCGATGCCGTAGATGCCGGCCGCGGTGGGACCGAGGACCACGCCGACCACCAGCACGTCGGCCCGGAGCATGACCATCTGGCCGATGCTGCCGACGTTGTTGGCGGTGGCCGAGCGTAGGAACCGCCGCCAGGTCCAGGCGCTGCCCTCAGCAGGGAGCTGCTCGGGGTGCCCGGCCAGGTGGCGGGCGAGCTGTGCAACGGCGACCACGAGGCTCACCAGGACCGACAGGGCCCAGGCGGCGAACACCAGCAGCGGCGAGCGGGTCGTAGCCAGCACCAGCGCGGCGCCGGTGACGTAGAGCAGGCACTGCACCACGATCGTCACCTGGTAGCCGCGGTTACGGCCCAGACCCTGCAGGACCCGGTTGGCGAACAGCTGGGTGACCACCAGCGCGCCGCCCATGAGGGCCCAGCCGGTGGCGACGACGTCGGAGTGCGCCGTCCCCGTGCGCTGGGCCTCGCCCACCAGGACCAGCGCCAGCCCGGTCGCGGCCAGCCCGGCGCAGAACCCGGCGACGAGTCGGATGCCGTGGCGCAGGGTGCTGCGCTCGCCGTCGCGCAGTGCCGCGACCACCGGGACGTGGAGGCTGCCGAAGGCCAGCGCGCCGGACAGCGTGGCGCCGGTCATGAGGTAGGTCAGGACGCCGCGGCGTTCGGGGCCCAGCAACGCCGCCGAGACCAGGGTGATGGCGAAGGTGGCCGCGAGCGGGACGACCTGCGCGACGAACAGGTCGAGGAACCCGCCGGCCTTCAGGGTGCCGAGCGCGCCGCGCACCATGTCGACGGGGCGGGTCCCCGCGGGTCCGGGGCCGGCAGGTGAGGAGCCGTCCGCCACCGCCGTCGACGACGGCAGTTCTGCGCTCACGAGGGTTCCGGGGAGACCGCCGGCAGGGGGCCGACCCGGCGGACCGTCTCCGCCGGCCGCGGCGGCCCGCCGGGGCGTGCTGCGTCCCGTGAGGGGACCGCAGGCGGGACTGCCGGCGCCGCGGAGGTGCCCACCGGCCGGTCCGCTGCATACGGGATCTGCAGCCGCTGGAATCGGGCGGCGCGGCGGGGCACGCCGGTCAGCACCACGCCGAGCAGCCCGGCGGGAGTGCGGGCCAGCGTCTCGGCGGCTTCGGCCAGCCGGTCCCGCAGCGTCACGCCGAACCGGCTGACCAGCAGGAACCCGTCGGCGACCTCGCCGAGGGCCAGGGCCTCGGGCACCGGCGACAGCGGCGGCGCGTCGACGAGCACGAGGGCGGCCCGGTCGCGCAGCCGACCCACCAGTGCGGTGATGCCGTCGGTGGCGGTCGACGTGCTGATGTCCAGCGTGCTCGAGCCTGCGGTGAGGACTGCCAGCGGGGCGCCGTCCCACTGCTGCAGCGCGGAGTCGAGGTCGGCGGTGCCGGCGAGGACGTCGGTCAGGCCGGCGGTGCCGGGCAGCGCGAGGGTGCGGCCGAGGTCCGACGTCTCCGGGTCTGTCTGCACCAGGGCGACGCGGGTGCCGCTCTGGGCCAGCGTGAGGGCCAGTCGGGCGGCGAGCGCCGAGCGGCCCTCGCCGGCGAGCACCCCGGTGAGGACGACGACCCTGGGCGGGCTGTCCCCGTGGCCGAACTGCAGGTGGGCGCGCAGCGTGCGCAGGGCCCCGGCGTCGGGGGACGCAGGGTCCAGGGTCTTCTGCACCGCTCCCCAGGTGGGGGCAGGGTCCTCCACCAGGGCGGTCAGGGGACGGGACCCGGTGGCGTCACGGACGTCGTCGGCGCTGTCGACGGTGCGCCCGACGCGCCGGGGCAGCAGCACGGCCAGGAGTCCGAGGAGCAGACCCAGGCCGCCGCCGAGGGAGAGGTCGCGGGCCGGGTCGGGGCTGATGGGGTCGGGGTCGTGGGTGGCCGGCTCGATGACCGCCACCTGCACCGCGGCCTCGACGACCCCTGGCGGCCGCTCCAGCGTGGCGACCTGCTCGGTGAACTCGTCGGCCACGGCGGCGGCCAGGGCCTGGGCGCGGTCGGCCGTGCTGTCGGTGACGGTCACCGTGAGGACCACGGTCTCGGCGATCGGCTCCACCCGGATCCTCGAGGCCACCTCGGCCGGCGTCTCGTCGAGCCCGAGGTCCTCGACGACGCCGCGCGCGAGGCGCTCGCTCTCGAGCAGCTCCGCGTAGGACTGCAACCGCTGCATCGCGAACAGCTCCGCGGCGTGCGCCTGCGGGAGGTCGGTGACCTCGGTGGCGCTGACGAACACCTGCGTGGTCGACGTGTAGACGGGCGTGGCCCGCCAGAGGACCACCGCTGCCGCGGCCAGCCCGAGGAGGACCCCGAGGACGGGGAACCACCACCGAGCACGCAGCGCCCGTCGCGCGTCCGCCAGCTCCACCATTCCCCCGCTCGGCCAGAAGTGCGACCCCTCCGGTTCAGGGGCCCGACAGCGGTCGGTGCGACGCTCCGTCGCCTCCGACCCGGCCACACGGTAACCGCCGAGTGCAGCCCCGATAAGCCCTTCCGACCCTGGTTCGTGCAGCTCATCCCGACGAGGGGGACTAGAGTCACCCGCACGGGCGACCCCGCTCACGGTGGTCTGTGTTCTCGACCGATCACGCGTCGTGACGGCTCGCCCATGAGCCGTATCCTGTGGAGCCGCCGGGTTCCGTGGCGAGCCCGACTCGCAACCGGAGGAGCGGTCGCTCGGCGAAGCTCGCAGCCGTGCGGAAGTGGATCCTCGTGGTGGCCGGCGTGCTCGTGCTGGCCCTCGCGCTCGCGATCCACACGTTCGTCTGGCCCTCCACCGCGGAGGCAGCGCCCACGGACGCCGTCGTGCTGCTGGCCGGCGACCCCGAGACCCGCATCCCCCTCGCGATCGAGCTGGCCGAGGCCGGCTCCGGGGTCCTGGTGGTCTCCGCTGCCGGCGGAGAGGTGAACGCGCCCGCGCGGGACCTGTGCGGGGGACGCGGGGACCTCGTGGTCCACTGCTTCTCGCCGGCGCAGGACGGCGACGGCACGCGCGCGGAGGCGCGGGCCATCGGCGACCTCGTGGAGCGGCACGGGTGGACCCGCATCACCGTGGTGACGAGCACCTATCACGTGGAGCGCGCCGGCCTGCTGGTCCAGAGGTGCACCGAGGCCGAGGTCGCGATGGTCGCGGCCCGGCCGACGATCTCGCTGGCACGCTGGGGTGTCGCGATCGTGCACGAGGTGGGCGGTCTGGTGGCCGCCCTGACCGACGAGGACTGCTGACCGTCATGGAGAACGAATGAGGAACAGCCCCGGCGCGTCCCGGTGGGCGGCCGCCCTGGTCTCGCTCGCCGTCGTGGGGACCGCGGCCGCGTGTGCGGACCCCGGGACGGCGGCCGAGCCGAGCGGTGCCCTGGTGGTCGTGGTCGGCGGGCGGGCCAACGCGGCGCCGGCCGAACTGACCGGTGTCGCCGCGTCGGCCCGCGACGTCGCGGTCGCGCAGCAGTCGTGGTTCTCCCTGGTGGTCGCCGACGGCGCACCGTTCCAGGACGGTCAGGCGGCGCCTCTGGTCGCCGACGCCCCGGACGCCGGGGAGCGCGACGGCCAGTACGCGGAGAACCGGGCGCGGATCGACGACGCCGTCGCCGCGGCACGGGCCCGGACACCGGAGACCGACCTGCTGTCGGCGATCGACCTCGGCGTCCAGACGGTGGACGTCAGTTCGGGGCTGCGCACCCTCGTCGTCGTGGACTCGGGCCTGTCCACCGCCGGGGCGCTGGACTTCACCGAGCCGGGGATGCTCGACGCCGACCCGCGCGAGGTCGCGGACACCCTCGCGGACTTCGGCCGGCTGCCCGACCTGCGCGGCTGGTCGGTCGTCTTCCAGGGCCTCGGCGACACCGCGGCGCCGCAGCAGCCCCTCGACGATGCCCGCCGCACGCAGCTGGCCTCGATCTGGACCGCCGTCGCCGAGCGTGCCGGGGCGGTCGTCGTCCAGCAGGGCGACGTCCGCCTGTCGGGGGACCCGGAACAGGGCCTGCCGGGCGTGCGGCCGGTGGAGATCGACCCGGGGATCCGGTGCACGGGCGACACCCTGACCCTCACCGGCGGGCCCCTGGGCTTCCACCCCGGCGAGCCGACCCTGCTCGACGAGCGCGCCGCAGCGGAGCTCCTCCGGCCGTACGCGGAGCAGCTCATCGCCCGGCCCGAGCTGATCGCCGAGGTCTTCGGCACCCACCCCGCCGTGGGGGACCCCGCCGTGCTGCGACAGTTCAGCGAGGACCGGGCGCAGGAGGTCGCCTACGTCCTGATCGACCTAGGGGTGCCGATCCCCCAGCTGCACGTCCTCGGCCTGGGCAGCGACTTCCCGGGCTACGTGTCCGACCGCGACTCCACAGGTCACCTCGTCCCGGCGGCCGCGGCGCTGAACCGGACCATCCGCATCGACTTCACCGAGCCGGTGCGGTGTGTCTGACGGAACGACTCCTCCCGTCCCGACGCACGTCCCCCGGATCGCCGTCGGCTCGTCGTACGGGTCGGCGGGCGCCAGCACCCGCGTCCGCGTGCTCGAGTGGCTGCGCTTCCTCGGGCTGGAGGCCGACGCCGTGCTCGACTACATGGGGACGCCGAACGTCCGGCCCGGCACGTTGCTGCGCCGACCCCTGGAGGTCCTGCGCGCCGAGCAACGGCTGCGCCGGGTCAGCCGCGGGCCCGGGTGGGAGCGGCTGCTGGTCTCCCGGTCACTGGGGCCGTTCACCCGCGGCCGGGTGGAGGCGGACCTGCTCCGTCGCTCGGAGTGGGGCGTCTTCGACTTCGACGACGCGCTCTTCGCCGACGACCGGGGCGGGGTGCACCGCTTCTTCGGCGAGGCCGCCGGCTGGTCGACGGCAGTGCAGGGGGCGGACCTGGTGATCGCCGGCAACGAGCTGCTCGCCGACGCGGCCGCACGGCTGAACCCCGAGGTGCGGGTCGTGCCCAGCTGCGTGCACCCCGACGACTACCCGCGCAAGACGGACTACGCCGTCGGCGAGGTGCCGCGGCTGGTGTGGCTGGGGTCGCCGTCGACCGAGCCCTACCTGGCCGACGTCGCGCCGGCGCTCCTCGAGGTGCACCGGCGCACCGGGGCGCGGCTGACGGTCGTCAGCGCAGGCGCGCGGCCGCTGGGGGACCTGGAGGTCATGGCCGACCGCGTCGCCTGGGCCGGCCGGGAGACCGACGCCCTGCTCGCCCCCGCCGACGCCGGGATCATGCCGCTGCCCGACACCCCGTTCACCCGCGGCAAGTGCGCCTACAAGCTGCTGCAGTACGGCGCCGCGGGACTGCCATCGGTGGCCACGCCGGTCGGCGTCAACGCGCGGGTGCTCGAGCAGTTCGGCGCCCCGGCCGCGACCGGCACCGACGAGTGGGTGGATGCGCTGCTGACCGTGCTGCAGGAGCCGGAGGCCGCGCGTCGGGAGCGGGGCGCGGCCGCCCGGCGGGCGGTCGAGGAGCACTACAGCTACGCCGCGTGGCGCGGCGCCTTCGTCGAGGCCCTGCGGCTCCCCGACGGAACCGGTCCGGCGGTGCCTGCGACGGCCGCCGGGACCCCGGCGGGGACGGACGGGGGATCCTGAGCGCGGAACCCGGGGGAGCACGAGGTCGTTCGGCTGTACCGACGGTCCGGGACGGGTTCCCGGCTGGAACGGACGACGGACGACGGGACGGGGCGATGTCGGACGCGGCGGTGCCGCACGGGCGCAGACGGCGTCCCTCCCGCCGCGTCCTCGTGGCCGCCGGCCTGGCAGTGGTCGCCGTGGTCCTGGTGGGCGTCGGGGTGCTCGTCGCCGGCGGTACCGGCGGGGATCGGCCTCCGGTGCCGTCAGCGGCTCCGTCGTCGTCCGGTCCTCCCGTCGGGGCGCCGGGTACCGGGGCTCCTCCCGCGCCGGGAGCCGTCGACGTCCGGACCTTCGGCGCGACCGGGGACGGGGTCACCGACGACGCCCCCGCGCTGCGGCGCGCGCTGGCCGAGGCGACGGCGGTGCACGTGCCCGCCGGCACGTACCTGCTGGGGTCCTACGCCACCCCGCGCAACGACGTCATCAGCGCGGACTTCGTGTTCCACCTGCGCGACGGGCAGACCATCACGGCCGACCCCGGCGCCGTGTTCGTGATGGCCGACGGCGTCGTCGCAGCCTCCGACACGGCGTGGGGTGGCAACGTCTTCTTCGGGGACTCGGTCAGCGGCGTGACGATCTCCGGGCTGACCCTCGACCTCAACGGCCCCCGCAACCTGGTGCCGCCCAGGCGCACGATCACCGGCTACGGCCTCTACCTCTACGCGGCGCAGGACGTCACGCTCGACGGCGTCACCATGCGGGACACGCCAGGGCAGAACTACGTGGTCACCCAGAACGGGGGCAGCGGGATCACGGTGCGTGACTCGTCGTTCCTCAACGGCGGGACGTCGATCCCCGGCAACCGGAACCAGATCGACTTCTCGGCGCTGTACTTCACCTCGTCCGACGTCACCGTCGAGCGGATCCTCGTCGACCACGACCAGCAGCCGTTCGACTTCAGCGGTGGCGTGGAGCTGCACGGCCCGCGGGAGTCGGTGACGGACAGCGTCATCAACGACAGCTGGCCGGCGGTGTACATCGGCCCCGACGAGGCCTCGGACCTGCAGCTGCAGGACGCGATCACCGTCTCCGGCAACCGGTTCCTCGACTCCGGCCGCGGCGTGGTGTTCAACGCCCTGGGGACCGGGGAGATCCACGACGTCGAGATCGTCGACAACGAGTTCCGGATGACCCCCTTCGAGGCGTTCGGCGGTGAGCCCGTGCGCGCGATCGACCAGGACATGCCGCCGGACGGCAACTGGACCTACCACCACCTCATCACCGGGCTGACCGTCCGCGGCAACACCGTCGACGGGAACGGCGCGTGGACCGACGCGGTGGTGCGGCTGTCGCAGGTGCACAGCGCGCAGGTCACCGGCAACCGGCTGGACGGCGTCGTCGGCTCCGCGCTGGTCCTCTACAGCTCCCCGTGGGACACCACCGACGTCGAGTTCTCCGACAACGCCATCACCTGGCAGCCCAGCCGCGGGGCGCCGCTCATGGCCCTGTCCTTCGACGGCAGCTCCACGTCCCCGCCGCGGACGGCCTTCAACGCCCGCGGGATCACCGTGGCGGGCAACCGCGTCGCGGTGACCGCGGACGAGGACGGCTCGTGCGCCGTGCACGCGGAGTGGCCCGACGCCGCACGGGTCTCCGACGTCACGGTGCGCGGCAACGACCTCGACGGGGTCGAGGAGACGGTGTGCGGCCCTCGGGCCGGGGAACTGACCGTCGGTCCCTGATTACGGACTCCGCTCCCTGTGACGCCCCGGAGACCGACAGAGTGTGACCACCCCTGTGCCGGGTGTAAGGTCTGCCTTCAGAACGTGACCGTGTCCTCACTCCGGGCGACGCGGGCCGGTCGCCCCTCGACGAAGGAGGACGCGTGACGGTGCTGATGGTGGCCGCGATCGTGTGGCCGGCGGTCCTGCTCCTGCTCGGCCTGGGCCTCGGTCGTCTCCTGCGCCGTGCCGACGCCTCCGAGGGCGCCCGCGCTGTGGCCGCCCGGCGCGAGAAGGCCCAGGGCGTCGTGTCGGCGCTGCGGCGCCGGCCGGTGGTCGCCGTCCCCGCGCCCCGCGACGAGGCGTCGCTGGCCTCCTGAGACCGGCCCGGGTGGCTCAGCCCGCCTCGGCGAGCACCTCGGACTCCGAGGTCAGCCGGTAGACCACCCAGCCCCGGCCGCGGGCGTGCGCCGACAGCTCGGGGAACCGGGTGAGCGTCGCCTCGTGTACCGGGTGGACGTAGACGACCCACGCCGGCTCGGGGTCGTCCTCCCGCGCCGCGCACAGCGACCGCAGCACCAGGTCCAGCGTGGTGGCGCCGAACGGGTTGAACATCGTGACCACCAGCGGGCCGGCCGGCAGCGGTGCGGTCGCGGCGTCGCCCCGGACGACGCTCACCTCGCGGGCCGCCCCCCGCGGGGCGCGTCGCCGCCACCGGCGCAGGTTGTCCGCCGCCTCGGTGACCAGGCGCTCGTCCAGCTCGACGCCGACCACGCGGCCGAAGCCGGCCTCCGCCGCCAGCAGCACCGCCCGGCCCCGCCCGGCGCCCAGGTCGACCACGGTGGCCCGCCGCCGGTCGACCGGCACCGCGGCCAGCGCCTCGCGCAGCGGGCGCAGCCCGGTCGGCTGGTAGAAGACCGGGTCGCCGCCCACGGACCGGGCCGCCACGTGCTCCTCGTTACGGGTGAAGCCCCGGGTGCGGACACCCCGCCTGAGGTCGAAGGCCAGCTCCCGGGCCAGGGCCATCGGGATGCCGGCCAGCTCCCCGCCCAGACGCCGGAGCTCGGCGGCGAGCCCGGCGGCCCCGGCCCTCCTCCGGGCGGCGGTGAGGCGGCGTCCGGCCTGCGCGGCCTTCCAGAGGGCAGTGGAGAGCATCGGCCCGTCCTCGGGGTCGGTGTCATCGGCAGGGGAACCGCGAGGAGCGAACCCGGGACGGTGGCCGTCGTCAACCTCCTGCCGCGCGCCGGTCGCCTCCTCCGGCGTGGCGCCCGCGCGTCGCGGCGGGCGGCGGCCAGGTGGTTGTCCGGGGCACCTGGACAGGGGATCATGTCAGCGACGTCCACCTCGGGGCTCGCCCGCCGTCCCCGACACCCCCAAGGGGGCTCATGACCACGTCACTCGTGATCGGGGTCCTCTGGCTCGCCGGGACCGCGCTCCTCGCGGTCCTCGTCGCCCGGGCCATCCGTGCGGCCGACCGGCGCGAGGAGCGGCGCACGCTCGAGGCCCGGGCCGCCACGCCCGCCCGCGGGCACCGCGACGGCCGGACCGTCCCGGGGCCGCTCGCCCCCTTCGACCCCGGCGGGGTCGCCCCGCCGTACGGCTCCGACGACCGGCTCCCGTCCTGGGACGCCGACCGGCCCGACGACGACGTGCGCTGACCGCGCGCCGTCAGGCGACCGGCCGGGTCCCGGCGCCGACCAGTGACCGCCAGAGGATCCGCAGGTCCAGCCACGGCGTCCACTCGCGGGCGTAGCGCTCGCTGAGGACGGTCTCGTCCTCGTCGGCGCGGCCGAGGGCCCGCAGGCCCACCAGGCCGGGCTTGAGCCGGCCGCGGACGACGGCGTCCGGACGCGGACCGTTGGCGGGGCGCGGGCCGACCAGGGACATCTCCCCGCGGAGCACGTTGACCAGCTGCAGCAGGTCGGCGAGGTTGGTCCATCGCAGGACGGCGCCGACGCGGCTCCCGCCGGCGTGGGTCCAGGCCGGGGTGCGCAGGCGCAGCAGGGTGAACGGGCGCCCGCCCTGGCCGACGCGACGGTCGCGCACGAGCACCGGGCCGTCCTCGGTGCTCCAGACCAGCAGCGCGACCAGGGCGATCCAGGGCGCGGTGCAGGCGAGCAGCAGCGTGGCGAGCAGCCGGTCGAGGACGGCCTTGGCCAGCGGGGACGGTCCCGGGGACCGCAGGCCGCCCGGCCGTCCGGGGAGGGCCATGGACATCACGGCCTCCCGGGGAGGTGGGGGGCGCAGGGCGGGGGCGGCGCCGGGCACGGCCCGCCGAGGGGGTGGGCCGGCAGGGTCCGGCCGCGCGGGGTGGTGCGCATGGGGATCAGTCCTCGGGGCGCGGCACGACGGCCGCGGGAGACGGGGTCCGGACGGGGCGGGCAGGCGGGCAGGCGTCCGCCGGGGCCGCTCAGTCGGGACGGGCGCCCGGCCCCTCCGCGACGGTGTCGACGTCGCCGGCCGCCCCGCTCGGGGCGGCACCGCGGACGACCTGCTCATCGGCAGGCGAGTCGCCGGGCAGGACCGCGGACGGGCATTCGCCGCCGCGGGTGCGCTCGTCCGAGCCGGACGCCGACGTGCCGCACCCGCCCGACCCCAGGCTGGTGGGGGACGGCGGCGGGAGCGGCGCCGGCGGCACGGGGGGCGGCGGCGGGAGCGGCGACACGGGCGCGCCGGACGACGGGACGACCGTGTCCGGCAGGGTCGCCTGGAGCGAGGCGGGCGGTGGGGGCGCGTCCGCCGCCGGGGCCGGGGAGCGCACCGAGTGCATGCCCGGGAGCCCGTAGGGCGTGTGCGTGCCGGAGCCGGTGGCCGACCCGGACGCGGCGGTGCCGCAGGTCTCGACGACGTCGTCCTGCGGTGCGTCCGCGGCCGCGAGCGCCGCTCCCGTGGCCTCGGCCTGCGTCTCCGCCGCGGCCTGGGTCCCGGCCTCGGTCGTGTCCGCGACCTCGGCCGGGTCCGGCGTGGTGGCGTCGGCCGGCTCGGTGGTCGACGCGGTCTCCGCAGCGGTGCTCGACGGAGCCGTGGCGGGCTGGGTCGTGGCGGGCTGGGCCGTGCCGCACGTCGTCGCGGTGGTGGGCGTGGCCGTCGCGGGCGCCGTGGCGTCCGGGACGGGGGCCGCCGCGGGTGCCGGGGCCGCGCATGCGTCCGGCGTCGTGGTGGTGGTCGTGGTCGGTGCCAGGGCCGGGGCGGGCGGTGGTGGGCTCGTCGCGGGAGGCACCGGGACGGAGGTGACCGGCGGCGCGGAGGCGTCGGGCACCGTCGTGCCGGTGGCCGGGGGCACGTGCTCCGGCTCCTCGGTGGCCGACGGCACGTCCTCCGGCTCGGCGGGCAGCGGGGGCACGTACTCCGGCTCCTCGGGCGCCGCGGGCACGTGGTGCGGCTCCTCGGGCGTCGGCGGGACGTACTCCGGGACCTCTGACGCCGGCGGCTCGTCCGCGGGCTCCTCAGGTGCCGGGGCCGCGGGCTCGTCGGAACCGGTACCCGGGTCGCCGGGAGGCGCCGCCTCCGGCTCGGGGGCCGGCTCCTCGGGGGTGGCCGGCGCGTCGGCCGTGGTGGCACCGGGAGCCGGGGGCTCGTCCGCCCGGGCGTCGGGGGCGAGCGCCGTCAGGAGCACCCAGGCGGCGACGGCGAGCGCGCAGGCGAGGACGAAGCGGGTGACGGTGGGCAGCGGCCCGCGCCCGAGGGGGAGCCCGATCCGGTGCCCCCCGCCCGGGTCGGCGCCTCCCGGCCCCCGGCTCGTCACCCGGCGGACGCTCTGCCTTCGCGGGGGCGCCCGTCAAGTCCCCGAAGCCCCGCCGGCGGCCGTCCTGGCGTGT
Organism: Geodermatophilus sp. SYSU D01180; assembly: GCF_054050415.1. Taxonomy (NCBI): domain Bacteria; kingdom Bacillati; phylum Actinomycetota; class Actinomycetes; order Geodermatophilales; family Geodermatophilaceae; genus Geodermatophilus; species Geodermatophilus sp. SYSU D01180. The sequence goes on from NZ_JBJGZH010000015.1 coordinate 106,691, forward strand.
CCGGTCACAGCAGGTGAGCAGACGTGCCAGCTCCGTGCCCGGCGGCGGTCAGCCCAGCAGGCCCAGCAGGTAGCGGCCGTACCCGCTCTTGACCAGCGGCTCGGCCAGCGTCCGGAGCTCAGCATCGCTCAGCCAGCCCTGCCGCCAGGCGACCTCCTCGGGGCAGCCGATCTTCAGGCCCTGCCGGTCCTCGATCACCCGGACGAACTCGGCCGCCTGCATGAGCGTGGTCGTCGTCCCGGTGTCGAGCCAGGCCGTCCCGCGCTCGAGGACGGTGACGGTGAGCCGGCCCTCCATCAGGTAGTGGTCGTTCACCGCGGTGATCTCCAGCTCCCCGCGGGCGCTGGGCCGGATGCCGCGCGCGACCTCCACGACGTCGGGGGCGTAGAAGTACAGGCCCGGGACGGCGTAGGAGCTCTTCGGCTGGGCCGGCTTCTCCTCGATCGACACCACGCGGCCGTCGGCGTCGAAGTCGACGACGCCGTACTCGGCGGGGTTGGCCACGTGGTAGGCGAAGACGTGGCCGCCCTCGGGGGCGGGACGGCGGGCCAGGTCGGTCCCGAGGCCGCTGCCGTAGAAGATGTTGTCGCCGAGGACGAGGGCCACCGGCTGGTCACCGATGAAGTCCGCGCCGATGAGGAAGGCCTGGGCCAGGCCCTCGGGGCGCGGCTGCTCCGCGTAGCTCAGCTGTATGCCCCACCGGCTCCCGTCGCCGAGCAGGTGCTCGAAGGCCGGCCGGTCCGCGGGGGTGGTGATGACCAGCACCTCGCGGATGCCCGCCATCATCAGCGTGCTGAGCGGGTAGTAGATCATCGGCTTGTCGTAGACCGGCATCAGCTGCTTGCTGACCGCCTGGGTGATGGGCCACAACCGGCTGCCGGTGCCACCGGCCAGGATGATTCCGCGCACGGGGGGCGACCGTAGCGGCTGACCATCGGTACCGGGGCGACTCGGAGTGCGCCGGTCAGCCGGCGGTCCAGTCGAGCAGCTCGTCCGCGGTCCAGGTGTTGACCACCCGGTCGGGGTCGACGCCGGTCTCGACGGCGCGCTCGCAGCCGTTGCCCTGCCAGTCCAGCTGGCCGGGGGCGTGCGCGTCGGTGTCGATGGCGAACTGGCAGCCCAGCTCGACGGCGAGGGACAGCAGCCGCAGCGGCGGGTCCAGCCGCTCGGGCCGGGAGTTGATCTCGACGGCGGTGCCGTGCCGCACGCAGGCGGTGAACACGGCCTCGGCGTCGAAGGCGCTCTCCGGCCGCGGCCGCTGCCGCCGCCCCTCCCGCTGCTCGCGGGGGATCAGCAGCCGCCCCGTGCAGTGCCCGAGGACGTCGGTGTGCGGGTTGGCGACCGCGGCGAGCATCCGCTCGGTCATGGCCGCGGACTCGGCGCGCAGGTCGGAGTGGACGCTGGCCACCACGACGTCGAGCCGGCCGAGCAGCTCGTCGGTCTGGTCGAGGCTGCCGTCGACGTTGATGTCGCACTCGATGCCGGTGAGGATCCGGAACGGCGCGAGCTCCGCGTTCAACTCGGCGACGACGTGGAGCTGGCGCTCCAGCCGCTCCGCCGTCAGCCCGTTGGCCACGGTCAGCCGCGGGGAGTGGTCGGTCAGGGCCATGTACTCGTGGCCCAGCCCGATCGCCGCCTCGGCCATCTCGCGGATCGGGCTGCCGCCGTCGGACCAGTCCGAGTGCGTGTGCAGGTCGCCGCGCAGGGTGGCTCGGAACTCGGCGACGTCGTCGGCCAGCGGCACGAGCTCGGAGTGGGCCTCCTCCAGCCGGGCCAGGTACTCCGGCACCTCGCCGGCGTGCGCCTGCACGATCGCGGCGCCGGTCTTGGGGCCGATGCCGCGCAGGTCGGTGAGCGTGCGCGTGCGGATCCGCCGGTCGAGCTCCTCGGGCCCGATCGTGTCGACGACGGCCGCCGCGGTGCGGAACGCGGCGACCCGGTGCGTGGGCTCGCGGGCGCGCTCCAGGAGGAAGGCGATCCTCCGGAGCGCGGCCGCGGGTCCGAGGGGGGTGCTCAGCTGGCCTTCCTCGCCTTTCGTGCGGCCTTCTTCTGGGCCTTGGCCGCGCGCCGGGTGGCCTTCTCGTAGTTCTTCTCCGTCGACTCCGCGGCGCGCTTGGCGGCCCGGCGGGCCCGGTAGCCGACCGACGGGCGGCCCTCGGTGTCGACGGCGGCGATCAGCAGGCCGCCCAGGAGGCCGGCGTTCTTGAGGAAGTTCGACAGCTGGCCGAAGCGCTCCTCCGGGTCCTCGTGCTCCCAGAAGCGGTGGCCGGCGAAGGTCGTCGGGACGATGCTCCCGGCCAGCGCGAGCGCGCTCAGGCGGGGCAGCTTGCCGAGCGCGAACAGGGCGCCCGCGCCGACCTTGATGCCGGCGTCGATCTTGACCCACTGCTCGGTGTCGCGCGGCACCTGGACCGGCAGCTGCTGGTCCGCCGTCCTGGTGATCGTGTCGACCACCGGCTGGGCGCCCGGTACGCGGGTCTGCGGGTTGCGCAGGGTGTCGACGCCGCCGTAGAGGAACGACGCTGCGAGCAGGGGCCGGGCGATCCGGCGGACCAACATGGAGAACCTCTTCCGTCGATGGGGCGTTCGGCGTGTCCCATGCCCAGGCGGCGGTGAGGGACACCTGGTCGAAACCTAGTGATCAGCACCTCCTCGCGCTCGGTCAGTGCGCCCGCCGGCCGCGGCGCGCGATGATCGGCCGGTGCACCCGTCGGCCCGTCCGCAGTGGCGGCCCGCGTGGTGGGTGCTCCTGCTCGGGCTGACCGCGATCGTCCTCTTCCGCGCGGCCCTCGTGGTGCGCGTGCACTGCGGGACGGGGCACTGCGCCGGGTCGGCCGCGGGCCGGCTGCTCGACCTCGACGCGGTCGGCGGCCTGCCGCGCCTGTTCACCACCGGCGTCTTCGTCGCCGTCGTGGTGCTCGCGGGGCGCGCGTGCCGCCCGGCCACCGGCCGGGCCCGGCTGTGGTGGGCGGCGGTCGCGGCCGCCGCGCTGGCGCTGGCGGTCCTGAAGCTGGCGAGCGCGCACTCGCTGGCGAAGACGGAGACGTCCCCGCTGACGACGCTGCTCCTCGGGCTCGCCGTCGCCGTCCCGTCGCTGGGGCTGCTGGCGGTGGCTGGACGGGCGTGGGGCGTCGCCGCGACCGCCCGGGTGGTGGCCGCGCTCGCGGGCTACGCGCTCGCCGCGCTGGGCCTCGACGTGCTGACCTCTCGGGCCGGGGTGCTCGCGGGCGGTCTCGCGGCCGCGCCGGCGATGTTCGTCGAGGAGCTGGGCGAGGCGCTGGCCGCGGTCGCGGTCATGGCGGTGGTCCGGTCCGGGACGGCGGTCGCTCGCCCCCGCCGGTGAGCCGGCCGCGGCCGCAGTGAGGGCGTTCCTCGTGCGTCGCGGGTGCTGCAGGACCGGCAGGGCACGAGGAACACCCGCAGTGGGCGTGGGTCAGGACGTGCGGCTGCAGTACACCGTGAGCGGCGCGCGCTTGCCGAACACGAACGACGACGCCGCCTCGCCCGTCTCGCCGTCGTACGCGACGCGCTGCGGGCCCGACCACAGGTGCACGTGCAGCTCCGGCGTCGCGGAGGTGGCGTATCCGGAGCTGCGGTCGCTGATCCCGAGCAGGGCGCCGAGCACCGCCCGTGTGCGGCTGAACGGGACGTCGGCGCGCAGGTACTGCACGTCGAGCAGGCCGTCCTCCAGCCGCGGCCGCCACGCCGGGGCCAGGCCGCGCGGGGTGTAGCGGCAGTTGCCCACGAACAGGATCCAGACCTCGACCGGGCGCCCGTCGAGCACCATCGACACCGGCGTCCCGGCGCGCAGCACCCGGGCCGCGGCCACCGCCGTCGCGGTCCACCGGCCGAGCCGGCCCTCGAGGGCGTCGCGGCGCCGCACGAGCTCCGGGTAGACGCCGATGCTCGCGGTGTTGAGGAACGGCACCCCGTTGACGTCGGCGACGTCCACGTACACCGCCTGCCCGGCCGTCACCGCGTCGGCGGCGTGCTCGAGCGTCTCGACCCCGAGGTCGCGGGCGAAGTGGTTGAGCGTCCCCGCGGGGAGGACGGCCAGCGGCAGCCCGGCCTCCAGCGCGACCGCCGCGGCGGCCGCCACGCTGCCGTCCCCGCCGGCCACGCCGAGGGCCGTCGCCCGTCCCGACCGCGCGGCCTCCTCGAGCAGGTCCCCCACGCCGCACTCCTCGGACGCCGTCAGCACCTCGGCGCGGGGCAGCAGGCGCCGGACCTCCTCGGCGGGGTCGTAGCCGTCCGGCCCCGACCGCGGGTTGACGGCGACCACGAGGCCCTCGCCGTCGGGCAGGGCGGGGGCGCTGCTCCCGGGCCGCACGCGCGCCGGCTCGGTCGGGCGCACGGGCCACCACCGCCGGCCGGCCAGCGCCACGCCGGCCCCGATGGCCAGCCCGGTGACGACGTCGCCGGGGTAGTGCACGCCCACGTGCACCCGCGAGTAGCCGACCGCCACCGCGAGCGGGGCCAGCGCAGCCCCGGCCAGCGGGTTCTCCATGGCCACCCCGGTGGCGAAGGCGGCCGCCGACGACGAGTGGCCGCTCGGGAACGAGAACGTGTCCGGGGCGCGGCGCAGCTTCCGGTGGGAGGCCAGGTTCGCGAGGTCGGGCCGCACCCGGCCGAACAGCCGCTTGAGGACGGCGTTGACCACGCTGCTGGCCACCGCCAGCGAGCCCGCGCCCCGCACCGCGCCCCGTCGCAGCGACCCGCGGCGCAGCCCGAGGACCAGGGCGATCGCGAGCCAGAGCTTGCCGTGGTCGGCCGCCCGGGACAGCCGCCGCAGCCAGCGGTCGGCCGGGCTCGCGGGCAGCGCGCCGACGGCGGCGTGCAGCCGGGCGTCCCAGTGGCGCAGCCGCAGCGGGGTCACCCGCGGGACGCTAGTTGACGGACCCCTCTGCCCCCACCGCTCGCGGACCCGCGGCGGGACGCCGCACCGGGGGCTCAGGCCTTCCGGCGGGCCCGGTAGGCGGCGACGGTCGAGCGGCTGGCGCAGGTGTTCGAGCAGTACCGGCGGCTGGCGTTGCGCGAGGTGTCCACGTAGACGTCGTCGCAGCCCTCGGCCGAGCAGACGCCGAGCCGCTGCCACCCGTGCTGGGCCACCACCTGGGACAGCCCCATCGCCACGGTCGTCGTCAGCTGCTCGAGCGCGGAGGCGTCGGGGCGCGCGTAGTGCAGGTGCAGCTCGCCGTCGTGGTCGGTGGCATAGGGGTGCGGCCGGGCCAGGGCGAGCAGCTCGTTGAGCCGGGCGATGACGTCGTCCTGCGTCCCGGCGACAGCGACCGCGCGGACCAGCTCGGCGGTCGCGCCGGCGCGGCGGGTCTCGGCGGGGGAGAGCTCCAGCGCCGTCTCGGGGGTGAACCACTCGTCGTGGGCGCGCAGGAAGGCCACCGCCCAGTCCGGGTCCGCCGCGCGGTCGGTGTTGGCCAGGTCGATGGCCAGTTCCACGGCATTCGACCCGTAGGTGTCGTAGTCCATGTGACTCCCTACCGCCCTGCTATCGTCGTAGGGGGTCAACGAGCCTTGACCCCCTACTGTTCCGCTTTCGCGATCTTCCGAAGTGAGTTCCGTCGTGCGTTCGTACCTGTCCGTCTGGCGCCTGCCGTCCGCCCCCGTGCTGCTGCTCGCCGGCTTCGCCGGCCGGCTGCCCTCGGCGATGGTCCCGCTGGCGCTGCTGCTCATGGTGCAGCAGCAGACCGGGTCCTACGCCGCCGCCGGCCTCGCGTCGGCGACCTACGGCCTCGCGATGGCCGCCATGGCGCCGGTGCTCGGCCGGCTCGCCGACCGGCGCACCCCGCGCCCGGTCCTGCTCGCCCAGGCCGGCGCCTACCCCCTGCTGCTCGCCGTGCTGGTGGCCGTCGTCCTCGGCGGCGCGCCGATCGCGGTCGTCGTCGCCGCGTCGGGCGCGGCCGGTGCCGCGACGCCGCTGGTGTCGGGCACCGTGCGGGCGCTGTGGTCGCGGGTCGACCCGCGGGTGCGCGGCACCGCCTTCGCCCTCGACGCCACCGCCACCGAGCTGGTCTTCGTCGCGGGCCCCACGCTGGTCGCGACGCTCGCCGTCCTCACCGGCCCCGCGTGGGCGCTCGGCGTCGCCGGCCTGCTCGCGGTGGCCGGCGCGTTGGGCATCGCGGCGTCGGGGGCGCTGCGCGGCTGGGTGCCCGTGCCGGCCACCCAGCGCACCAGCCCCTTCGCCACCGTGCTCGCCCCCGGCATGCCGCGGGTGCTGGTCAGCGGCTCGGCCCTGATGCTCGGCTTCGGCGCGCTCGAGGTGGCCATCCCGGCGTTCGCCGACGCCGCCGGCTCGCCCGGGATGTCCGGGCTGCTGCTGGCGCTGTGGTCGCTGGGCTCGGTCGCCGGCGGCCTGTGGTTCGGCGCCCGGGTGGTGAGCGCCTCGCTGCCGCGCCAGTACCGGTGGCTGCTGCTCGGCGTCACGATCGGCCTGGCGCCGCTGGCCGCCGCGTCCAGCCCGTGGGTGCTCGGCGCGCTGCTGTTCCTCGGCGGCACGGCGATCGCGCCGACGCTCACCGTGCAGAACTCGCTGGTCGGCGCGCTGGCCCCGGCGCACGCCACCACGGAGGCCTTCACCTGGCTGTCCACGATGGCCACCGGTGCCTCGGCGGTCGGCGCGGCGCTCGGCGGGGCGCTGATCGACGGCCCGCACGGGGTGAGCGGCAGCCTGGTGCTGGCGGTGGCCGGCGCCGCCGTCGCGGTGCTGGTGACCCTGCTGCCGGGCCGCCGCGCGGCGTCGTCCGCGCGGGAGCGGGTGGCCGTCTGAGCCCCGCCCTCCCGGTCCGGACCCCCCGGGCTGGGAGGGCCGCGGAGGCCGCTGGTAGTCTCTTCTCCGGTGGTTCCGGGGGGACTCGGACCCCGGGAGGCTTCGCCTAGTCCGGTCTATGGCGCCGCACTGCTAATGCGGTTTGGGTTAATCCCCATCCCGGGTTCAAATCCCGGAGCCTCCGCGCACGACAACTGCACAGCACGCACCCGTAGCTCAACGGATAGAGCATCTGACTACGGATCAGAAGGTTAGGGGTTCGAATCCCTTCGGGTGCACGTCTTGGTTGAGACACCGCCACGGCCCCGCTCCTCACGCAGGAGCGGGGCCGTGGTGTTCCTCACGCCCGTGCGCGCCGCTCCGACCGCGCCCGGGCCCGCGCGTGCGCCCGGGTCAGCAGGTCGCGCACCGTCGCCGCCGTCCGCGGCCCCGGGTCGACCACGCAGACCCAGCCCAGGTCGCCGTAGACCGGGTGCGCCAGCACGGTGTCGGCCTCGTCCGGTGCGGGGTCGTCGTCGCCGGCCGGCTCCCGCGGCGCCCGCCCGACGAGCGCGGTGAACTCCTCCCGCCCCACGCCGACGTTCACGCGGAACGTCCCGGGCCGGTCCAGCCGCGAGGACCGGTCGCCGGGCTGGTCCCTCGTCACGACGGTCGCGAACGGCTGGGTCCGCGGCACGACGCCGTCGGGCGCCCAGTAGAGGAAGACGTCGCCCCAGGCCGCCTCCGGCGAGCCGTCGCCGGGCCCCGGCCGCAGCACCAGGACGCCGCCCAGTGCGGTGACGTGCCCGATGATCTCGTCGACGTCCACGCCTTCGAGCGTGGCATTCACGTGCTCGTGGAGGGTCAGGCCCGGGAAGGCGGGGAGGTGCCGGTGCGGGGTCTCCAGTCGGGCCTGCGCACGGTCGACGTCGCGCGGCGGGCCGGGTGCTCGGTGCAGCACGTGCGCGACCTCGAGGCCGAGGGCGTGCTGCCCGCGGCCACGCGCACCGCGTCGGGGTACCGCACCTTCACCGAGGAGCACGTCCGCGCGGCGCTGGCCCACCGCGCGCTCGCGGCCGCCGTCGGGCCGGTCCATGCGAAGGAGCTCCTCCGCACCGCCCACCGGGACCCGCCGGGGCTGCTCCGCCTCCTCGACGCCGCCCACGCCCGGCTGGACACCGAGCGGCGCGACCTGGCCCTCGCCCACGAGGCCGCGGAGCTGATCGCCGGCGAGCCGATCCGGGACGTGCGGCCCTCCGACGCGATGGGCGTCGGCGAGCTCGCCGCGGCCCTCGGTGTGCGCCCGTCGACCCTGCGGCACTGGGACGCCGAGGGGCTGGTCAGCCCGCGCCGGGGAGCCGGCGAGGCGCGCCGCTACTCCCCGGCCGACGTCCGGGACGCCCGGATCGTCCACCAGCTGCGCCGGGCGGGGTACCGCACCGGCCCGCTCCGCGAGCTGGTGCCGCGGTTCCGCGAGGCGGGCCGGCACGACGACGTCCGCGCCGCACTGGCCGCCCGGGACGCCGACGTCGACGCCCGGTCCCGGGCGCTGTTCGAGGGGACCGCGGCGCTCGCCGCGCTGCTCGGCGCGGGAGCCGGGGGAGGAGGTCGAGGGGCGGGGGGCCGGTCCTGACGGTCTGGCCGCGTTGGTCGGTCCACCGAGCTGTCGGTGGCCACTCGATTGCCGGCTGCCCCCGCCCACGTCCACTGTGAGCGCCGTCACAAGGGTCGTCAACCCCGCCCGGGCGTGTCCCTCAGCCCTCCGTGCCGCGCGGGACGACGACCACCGGGACCGGCGCCGCACGCACGATGCGGGTCGCCGTCGAGCCGAGGAACACCCGCGCCAGCGGGCCCAGCCGGGACGAGCCCACGACCAGCAGGTCGCCGTCGGACCACCCCGCGGCGGACACCGCACCGGGCCACCCCGGACCGCGCGCCACCGCCGCCTGCGGCGGGCCGGGCAGGCCGGCGGCCACCCGGTCCAGCTCCTCCCGCGCCTGCCGGGCCCACGCGGAGCTCACCTCGCGCTCGACGTGCAGGCCGGTCTCCGAGGGCAGCAGCGGGTCGCGCTCGGGCGCGAAGGTGACCAGGCGCAGCGGCACCTCCCACGCGGCCGCGCGGCGCCGCGCCCAGGCCAGCGCGGCGCGCGAGCGGTCGGTGCCGGCCCACGCGCAGGTCACCCGGGTCACCCGCCGGCCGGGTGAGCCCGCCCGCCCGGCCAGCGCCAGCGGCACGGGGGAGGAGCGCAGGAGGTGCTCGGGCACCGCGCCCTCCCGGCCGAGGACCAGCAGCGTCCCGCCGACCTGCCCGACCACGGTGACCAGCCCGGCCGGCACCGACGGCGCCTCGAGGGCGACGGTGCGCACCTCGGCCACCCCGGCCTCCCGCAGGTCGTGCGCCGCCCGGCCCTGGCGGGAGCGGACGACGTCGGCGACCCACGTCCGGTACTCGTGGTCCACCCGCGGGTCCGGGAAGCCCCGCGGGACCACCGTGGCCACCACGACGTCGTCCCCGCCGGTGCGGGCGAGCGTCGCGGCCAGGTGGAGGTGGGCCACGCCGCCGTCCTCCAGGTCGGCCGGGTGGCCGACGACGAGGGTCACCGGGGCGTCCGCAGCGCCGAGTGGGTGCGGGCGTAGGTGACGTAGACGACCGCGGCGATCGCCAGCCAGCCGGCGAACAGCGCCCAGGTGATCCCGGGCAGCCCCCAGATCAGGTAGAGGCAGAAGGCCACCGACAGCACCGGCACCACCGGGAAGCCGGGCACCCGGAAGCCGCGCGGCAGGTCCGGCTGGGTGCGGCGCAGCACGATCACCCCGATCGACACCACGGTGAACGCCACGAGCGTGCCCATGCTGGTGAGGTCGACGAGGAAGTCCAGCGGGACGAACCCGGCCAGCAGGCCGACGAACAGCGCGACGGCGACGGTGCCGCGCACCGGGGTCAGCGTGTGGCGGTCGACCCGGCTGAACAGCGACGGGACCATGCCGTCCCGGCTCATCGCGAACAGGATCCGCGTCTGGCCGTACATGGTGACCAGCGTCACCGAGAAGATCGAGACCACCGCCCCGGCGGCCAGGACGATCGCCGGCCAGCGCGACCCGGTGACGTCCTCGAGGATCACCGCGAGCCCGGCCTCCTGCCCCTCGAAGGCGCCGGCGGCCTGGGCGCCGACCGCGGCGAAGGCGACCAGCAGGTACACCGTCGTCACCACGACCAGGGCGCCGATGATCGCCCGCGGCAGCGTCCGGCGCGGGTCGCGCACCTCCTCGCCGGCGGTGGAGACGGCGTCCAGGCCGATGAAGCTGAAGAAGATCGACGACGCCGCGGCGCTGACCCCGGCCACGCCGAGCGGGGCGAACGGCGCGAGGTTGCCGGCGTCGAAGGCGGTGAACGCGACGGCGGAGAAGAACAGCAGGACGCAGACCTTGAGCACCACCATGACCGCGTTGGCCCGCGCGGACTCGCTGGCCCCGCGGACCAGCAGCAGCGCGCACAGCGTCACCAGCACGATCGCCGGGAGGTTGACCGCACCGCCCGCGCCGGGGGCGAAGGACAGGGTGTCGGGGATGCGCACGCCGAGCAGGTCGTCGAGCAGCTCGTTGAGGTACTCGCTCCAGCCCACCGACACCGCCGCCGAGCTGACCGCGTACTCCAGCACCAGGCACCAGCCGACGACGTAGGCGACGACCTCGCCGAGCGTGGCGTACGCGTAGGAGTACGACGAGCCCGCGACCGGGATGGTGGAGGCGAGCTCCGCGTAGCAGAGCGCGGTGAACCCGGCGGTGACCGCCGCCAGCACGAACGAGACGACGACGGCGGGACCGGCCTCGGGCACCGCCGTGCTCATCACGAAGAAGATCCCGGTGCCGATGGTGGCGCCGATGCCCAGCCCCATGAGCTGACCGACGCCGAGGCGGCGGGCCAGCGCCCCGCCCTCGGGGTCGCCGGCGCCGGTCTCCTCGACCATGAGCGCGACCGGCTTCCGCCGGAACAGCTGGGAGCGCACGGAGGGAGCACTCACGCGGACCTCCTCGACGGCGGGTCGACCGCGCCCACCGTGCTCCCCCGGGGGGGGGGGGGGGGGGGGGGGGGGGGGGGGGGGGGGGGGGGGGGGGGGGGGGGGGGGGGGGGGGGGCGGGCGGCGGGGGGGGGGGGGGGGGGGGGGGGGGGGGGGGGGGGGGGGGGGGGGGGGGGGGGGGCGGGGGGGGGGGGGGGGGGGGGGGGGGGG